>NZ_CP132333.1:3939801-4242863 GCF_030758935.1 Geothrix sp. PMB-07 | reverse complement strand
GTGCGCTTGATGTAGCCGGCCTTGGACATGGTGACGACCATCGGATCGTCCGGCACCACGTCCTCCATGCGGATCTCGCCGGTGTAGCCGACGATCTCGGTGCGACGGTCGTTGCCGAACTGGTCGGCCACCTGCTGGAACTCTTCCTTGATCACCTTCAGGAGCAGCTTCTCGTCGGCCAGGATGGCCTTGAGCTTGGCAATGACTTTCTCCAACTCGGCCAGCTCGTCCAGGATCTTTTCCCGCTCGAGGCCGGTCAGGCGCTGGAGGCGCATGTCCAGGATGGCCTGGGCCTGGATGGCCGACAGGCAGAGGGTGGGGTCTTTCTTGATGGCTGCGGCCGTGGCGAAGGCGCCCGCCATGAGACCGGCCTTGGCCTCTTCGGGGCTCTTGGCGGCGCGGATGAGCTTGATGACCGCGTCCAGGTGATCCAGGGCAATCTTCAGGCCCATCAGGACGTGGTGCCGCTCCTCGGCCTTGCGCAGCTGGAACAGCGTGCGGCGGGTGACCACCTCGCGGCGGAAGCCAATGAACTCCTGCAGCACCTCGCGCAGCGTGCAGATGCGCGGCTGGCCATTGACGATGGCCAGCATCGTGATGGGGAAACTGTTCTGGAGTTGGGTCTGCTGGTAGAGCTGGTTCAGGACGATGTCGCTGGGCTCGTTCTTCTTGAGCTCCACCACCAGGCGAATACCCTCGCGATCCGATTCGTCCCGGAGATCGCTGATGCCGTCGATCTTCTTGTCGCGGACCAGCTCGGCGATCTTCTCGATGAGGGTGGACTTGTTCACCTGGTAGGGCAGCTCGGTGAAGACGATCTGCTCACGGTCACCCGCCCGCTTGATCTGCTCGACATGGGACTTCGCACGCACCACGCAGCGGCCGCGGCCCGTGCGGTAGGCATCCAGCACGCCCTCGGTACCCAGCATGAGGCCGCCACCCGGAAAGTCGGGGCCCTTGATGTGGGCCATGAGGCCTTCCAAAGGGAGGCCAGGCTGTTCGATGAGGTTCACCAGCGCGTTGCAGCATTCCCGCAGGTTGTGCGGGGGAATGCTCGTGGCCATGCCCACGGCGATGCCCTGGGAACCGTTCACCAGCAGGTTGGGGAACCGGGCAGGCAACGTGAGGGGCTCCTCCATGCTGCCGTCGTAGTTAGGGCCGAAGTCGACCGTATCCTGCTCGATGTCGGCCATCATCTCGTTGGCCAGACGCGACAGGCGAGCCTCGGTGTAGCGCATGGCCGCCGCGGAGTCGCCGTCGATGGAGCCGAAGTTGCCCTGGCCATCCACCAGGACGTGGCGCATGGAGAAGGGCTGCGCCATGCGCACAAGGGTGTCGTAGATGGCGGAGTCGCCATGCGGATGGTACTTACCCATCACATCGCCGACGGTGCGGGCGGACTTCTTGTAGGCCCGGTTCCAGTCGTTGCCCGCTTCCTTCATGGCGAAGAGCACGCGGCGATGCACGGGCTTGAGGCCGTCGCGGACATCGGGCAGGGCCCGACCCACGATGACGCTCATGGCGTAGTCCAGGTAGGACTTCCGCATCTCTTTTTCGATTTCCAATGGCTCGATTCGGTTCTGGTTCATGTGTCTTCCGGTGTTCTACGTGGAACGCTGCGCGATCAGACTGAATATCAACAACTTAGATGTCGATGTTCTCGGCCAGGAGCGCATTGGTCTCGATGAAGCGGCGGCGGGGTTCCACGGCATCGCCCATGAGGATGGTGAAGATCTCGTCGGCTTCCACGGCGTCATCCACCCGGACCTGCAGCAGGGTGCGGCGCTCGGGATCCATGGTGGTCTCCCAGAGCTGCTCGGGGTTCATCTCACCCAGACCCTTGTAGCGCTGGATGCCCAGGCCCCGCTTGCCCTCGTCCATGACCATGGCCAGCATGGCTTCCGGATCAGAGAAGGTCATCTCCTTGTTGAGCTTGGTGGGGCCCTCCTCGGGCTCCTCGTCCTTGGCGGTCTCCTTGATGTCTTTGAGGCGGCGGAGCCGCAGCTCGCCCCCGTGGAACGCGGCCAGCTCGACCTTGAGGGCCGCCAAGCGGCGGAACTCGCCCCAGTGGGCCACCTGGGTGTCGATCCAGAGGGTGATGGGGCGGCTGAGATGCATGCGCACCACCCGCAGGCGGTGGTTGGCCGGGATGGTCGTGGCGGGCTCCTCGCCCTCCGCGGCCAGCTCGATGGCGTCCGTGGTCTCGACCTCGCAGGTGCCCAGATTCTGCTTCACGATGGCGGCACCCAGCTGTTCCAGGCTCTCCCGGGTGGTGAAGCGGTCTGCATCCAGCAGGCCCTCGGCCAGCAGGGCGTCCACCAGGGGGCGGGCATAGCCACGGCGGTGAAGCTTCCCGTAGAGCTGCTGAACCTCGCCCCACTTCTTCATCTCGCGCACCAGGACGGCGCCCTTGTGCTCGCTGCCGTCGGGCAGGGTCAGGCTCCAGCCATCCAGGGCCTTGTTGAAGAGGAACTCTTCCAGCGCCCGCTCGTCCTTGAGGTACTTCTCGGTCTTGCCCTTCTTCACCTTGTAGAGCGGCGGCTGGGCGATGTAGAGGTGCCCGCGCTCCACCAGCTCCGGCATCTGCCGGTAGAAGAAGGTGAGCAGCAGGGTGCGGATGTGGGAGCCGTCCACGTCGGCGTCGGTCATCAGCACGATCTTGTGGTACCGGAGGTTCTCGACCTTGAACTCTTCCTTGCCGATGCCGGTGCCCAGGGCCTGGATCAGCACCCGGAGCTCGTTGTGGCTGAGGATCTTGTCGAAGCGGGCCTTCTCCACGTTCAGCACCTTGCCCTTGAGGGGCAGGATGGCCTGGGTGGCCCGGTGACGGCCCTGCTTGGCGCTGCCACCGGCGGAGTCACCCTCCACCAGGAAGATCTCGCTGAGCGCGGGGTCCTTCTCTTGGCAGTCGGCCAGCTTGCCGGGCAGGCCGCCACCATCGAGGGCGCCCTTGCGGCGGGTGAGCTCACGAGCCTTGCGGGCGGCCTCACGGGCGCGGGCGGCCTCGATGGCCTTCTCCAGGATGGCTTTGGCCTCCCTGGGGTTCTCCTCGAAGAAGGCGGAGAGCTTCTCGTACACGATGGTCTGGACGATGCCCTTCACCTCGCTCGAAACCAGGCGGTCCTTGGTCTGACTGGAAAACTTGGGATCAGGAACCTTGGCGCTGACAACGGCAGTCAGGCCCTCGCGGACATCCTCACCCGAGAGGCTCACCTTGGCGCTTTTGAGCAGGTTGTTCTTTTCCGCATAGCTGTTGATCACGCGCGTCATGGCGGCCCGGAAGCCCTCCAGGTGCGCGCCGCCGTCCCGGTTGCGGATGTTGTTGGTGAAGCAGTAGAGGGTCTCCTGGTAGGAGTCGTTCCACTGGAGGGCGACCTCCACCGTGGTGTCCTGCTTCTCGTCTTTGATGTAGATCGGGGGTTTGTGGAGCACCACCTTGTTGCGGTTCAGGTGTTCCACGAAAGAGGCGATGCCGCCGGCGTTCACAAAGTCGTGGGTGTCGCCCGTGCGCTCGTCCGTGATGCGGATGTGGACGCCCTGGTTGAGGTAGCTCAGCTCACGCAGGCGCTGGCTCAGCGTCTCGAAGCTGAACTCCAGCACGTTATTGAAGACCTCTGGATCAGGCTGGAACTTCACGCGGGTGCCGCGCCGGGCGGTGGGACCCACTTTCCGCAGAGGGGCGTCGGCCTTGCCTTGGGAGAAGCTCATGGCGTATTCCTGGCCGTCCTTCCAGACGGTGAGCCAGAGCTTGGAAGAGAGGGCGTTCACACAGGACACACCCACGCCGTGGAGGCCGCCGGACACCTTGTAGGCGTTCTTGCCCTCGGTGCTGGTGTTGTCGAACTTCCCGCCCGCATGGAGCACCGTCATGATCACTTCGGCGGCGCTGCGCCCTTCTTCTTTGTGGATATCCACCGGAATGCCACGGCCATCGTCTTCCACGGTGCAGCTGCCGTCGCCGTGCAGGATCACGTCCACGCGCTTGCAGAAGCCCGCCAGAGCTTCGTCCACGGAGTTGTCTACCACCTCATAAACCATGTGGTGCAGACCGCTGCCGTCATCGGTGTCGCCGATGTACATGCCGGGCCGCTTGCGGACGGCCTCCAGATCTCGCAGAACCGTGATGTTGTCGGCGGTGTAGCTGTCGGTTTCCAGGGGGGTGTGCACGCGTGCGCTAAGGACTTCTTCAGACATCAAGACTCACTTGGTTGGGTACGGTGAAGTGCGGTGTTCCAGCGCGGCTCAGGCGGTGGCGCTGTTGGCGAAACGAACGGGCATCAGGACGTAACGGAAGCTGAAGTCCTCCAGGCTGGGGGACATGAACACGCCCTGGCCGACTTCGTCCTTGAACTGGTAGACCACCTCTTCGCCGGGGAGCCGCTCCAGCAGCTCCGTGAGGTAATCGATGTTGAAAGCCAGCTCAAAGGGCTGTTCTTCACCCGTGAAGGGCAGTGTGGCCTGGTTGACGCCTTCGTCCGGGTGCTGGAAGACGGTGCGCAGGTTGGGGAATTCGTAGAAGAGCCGCACGTTCTTGTTGTAGTCGTCCTTCTTCAGGCCCACAAACCGCAGGGTGCGCAGGAAGACTTCGCGATCCAGGATCACCCGCTTGGGCAGTTCCGCAGGAAGCACCTTCTCGTAGGCCGGGTAGTTGCCCGTGACGAGGCGGGTGCTGAACTTCAGGCCTGGTTGGTCCAGGAACAGGGTGGTGCCGTCCCAACAGAGTTCCACTTCGCCCTCATCGCCCAGCAACGTGGGAATAAGGTCCAGGGCGCGTTTGGGGACGATGAGCCGAACTTCATCCTTGAGCTTGGTGTCGCAGGGCACTTCGGCCACAGCCAGGCGGAAACCATCTGTGGAGACCACACGCACATGGTTCTTGGAGAGGTGCAGCAGTACCGCAGAAAGGGTGGGCTTGGTGGCATCCTTGCTGACGGCGATGGAACCCAGCTGGATGGCACGCTTGAAGCGCAACACCGGAATCTTTACCACCGGCAGTTCCTTGCTGGGGGCTGGCAGCTCTGGGAAGCCTTCGCCGGGCTGGATGTTGTGCTCGGAATTCATACCCTTGGCGCGCAGCCATAGGCGGCCTCCGGCATCTGGACACTCCAGGCTGAGGATGCCTTCGGGGAACACACGCACGGTTTCAATGAACTTCTTCCCAGGTACCGCCATTGTCCATTGCCCCTGCCCCTCGCCAGGAACCGTGGCCTCAAAGGCCAGTTCCATGTCCGTGGCCTTCATCACCACTTCCTTCTGTCGCACGTCCACAAGGATGTGCTGAAGGATGGGAAGGGTCACCCGCCGGTCGAGGGCATGCTTCAGCAGGCCCAGTGTCCGGTCCAGACGATCCTTGGAAACTTGTAACTGAAGGTTCATGAATCACCCTTGATGATGCTGAGGACCGGGGCAACCTGTGGAAAGACGTGTCAAACCCATATCCTACCGGAGTTTCGCGACCAGCGACAGGCTGTGGAAAGCCGCCGAAATGATGCGGAATCAAGGCCTCTGACCGACTTGATGGACACTTGCGGCGGCGAGTGTGGATCCAGTCGCCGAAGACCCTGTGGGAAAATAAATAAAAACAATTAAATCAATGAATGCTATTGAGTAAAGCCTGCACCATCCTGTGGAATTCGGGATCGCGCTTCATGCGGTCCCTCACAGAATCAATGGCGTTCATCACGGTGGAGTGATGCATGTTGAAGGCCCGTCCGATGTCGGTGAAAGGCATGGAGGCGATCTCTCGGGCGAGGTACATGGCCACCTGACGAGGTAGGAGAATCGCCTGTTGCCGTGAGCGCTTCTTCATGAGGTCGACGAAGGAGACGTTGAATGTCTCGGCTGTCATCCGGAAGATGCGATCCGGGTGGATGGGAGCTGTGGGTTCCTCGCCGCTCTGGCCCTGGAAGGCCGCGTGAGCCACCTCGAGAGAAGGCGGCACCCCGATGAGGCTGGCTTGGAAGATGACCCGCGTGAGGAACCCCTCCAGATCCCGCACGCTCCCCTTGGCCTTGTGGGCGATGAAGGTGAGCACGTCCTCAGGGATGGCCGGTACATGCTTGAAATCCACATCCTCCAGTTTCTTCTTCAGGATGGCGATGCGTGTTTCGAAGTCAGGGGGCTGAATGTCCGCCGTGAGGCCCCATTTGAAACGGGTGATGAGACGCTCATGGCAGCCTTCCAGGCGTTGGGGCGGCTTGTCTGAAGTAATGACAATCTGTTTTCCGTGCTGCAGCAGGTGTTCCAGGATGTGGAAAATCTCCTCCTGGGTGCGTTCCATCTTTCCCAGGGTTTGCACGTCGTCCAGCAGCAGCACATCGTTCTGCTGGTACTTCTTCCGCATGGGTTCAGTATTCTTGGCGCGGATGGCCACCGTCAGTTCGTTGAAGAAATTGTCGACTTTGAGGTAGACGACTCGCAGGTTGGGGTCGCGCTCCAGCAGACCCTTGCCGATACCCACCATGAGATGGGTCTTTCCAAGCCCAGCTCCGCCATAGATGAAGAGGGGGTTCATGCTGAGGGGGGTCGCCGCTTTGCCGAAGCTGTCCACCACGGCCCTGGCCGCCGCGAAGGCCAACTGGCTGCCGGGGCCCACCACGAACCGATCAAGGGTGTAGCGGTTGAAGAGGTGCGGGAAGGCCACGGGTGCTTCTGCGGCTCCGACAACTGGCGCAGCCGTTTTTCTGGGCGCGGGCTTGGGTTCCGACGAAGGCGCCCCATTCACCTGGAACTCAAGCCGAAGATCAGAGAGGCCGCTCTGAGCCAGGGCATCACTGAATTCCTCGGGCAGTTGCTGCTCGATCCACAATTTGGCTGCCGCACTCGGCACCTGGATCCAGAGGGCCCCATCGTTCATCTTCAAGGGTTCACAGGGGGCAATCCACTCCTTGAAGCTGGCCTCGGGCAGCTGTTTGGACAGGCCCTGTCGAATGGTGTCCCAGAGCGTTGATGGATCGGCGGATCTCATGAGGTCACCAGCAGGGGTGGGACAAGGCGCGGGCACGCGCCATCGACGGAGGATGCCACGCAAGCTCCGTCCACGCTTGGCTCGCGGGGGGAACCTAATCTAGCACCCATCCGCTGGGATGGAAGTGTGGAAATCCTCTTGAGGCCAAGGGCCCCCGCTGGTAGGCTCGAAGGTTCGTCCTCCTCCCCGGGAGGGGACCCCCGAGGTGGAATCATGAAGCGGACCTTTCAGCCCAACAACCGTCGCCGTGCCAAGACCCACGGCTTCCTGAGTCGCATGAAGACCAAGAATGGCCGCCTGGTGCTCAAGCGCCGCCGCGCCAAGGGTCGTCACGTCCTGGCCCTCTAGACCTTTCCGTGATCTACAGAGGCCGCTTCCGCACGGTGCGGCACAAAGACCACGCGGTTCCGACACCCCTGCCCCGGCCCTTGCTGGGGCAATCGTCGTTGGATATCCGGGCCTGGCGCCGGGCCGAGGACGGAGAGCCGCTTCTGCTCGTCACCTCTCCGCGAAAGACGGGTGGCGCCGTGCAGCGGAACCGGTTCCGCCGCCAGGTGAGAATGGCGTTTCTGGCCCAGGTGGAGACCTTGCTGGGGGGACCCTGGGTGGTGTGGGTGCGCCCTGGCCGTTCGGCCCCGCCTCTTGGTACGATTCGTTTCCAGGACATTGAAAACCAGCTTCGGCTTGCCTTGAACCGCCTTCCCGCTTCGGATGCCCCATGAACAATCGCAATGTCGTTCTTTTTGTCATCGGCAGCGTCATCCTGTTGGCGGGCCAGTTCTGGCTGTCTTCCCGGTATGCCAAGCCCGTCCCTAGGGTTGAGGCTCAGCAGGTTTCCCCTGCCCCCACCAAGGCCCAGGCGACGGCCCACGAGCCCGCCAGTTCCGTGGTTGCGCCCTCCACTCCTGCAGCCCAGGCCCAGGCGGGAGTCAAGGTGGCGGATCCCGCTGCTACGCACATCCTGACCTCCGGTGACCTCACGCTGACCTGGCAGGTCGCCACGGGCGCCCTCAAGCAGGTGGTTTGGCGCCAAGACGGCACGCACTTCTTCCCGGAAACCTTCGCGGGCCTGGGTTCGCTGAAGGGGGCCGGGTTCGAAACGGTCCGGGATGAACAGGGCCCGAACAGCACGGCGGTTATTTTCGAGAACGCCGTCGGCGAGCGACTCACCTACACCGTGCCCTCCCAGGGCCACGTGCTGAAGGTTGAGGCCGCCTCACCCCGGCAAGCGGTGCTCATGCTGGTTTTGAACCCCACCCAGGACGAGCCCGTGAAGGGGTTGGGGCGGGTGTTCACGCTGACAGAAAAGGGGGTGGAAGCTGTCACCTGGCACGATGTCCTGCATGAATCCTGGTTCGGGATGGCCAAGCGCAAGCCCCTGCCTCCCACCGCCGAGCGCCTGGGTGTGGATGCCGGCCTCGAGAAGGACGCCAAGAGCCAGCGCAACCATTACTTCGCCGCCCTCTGGAAACTGCCCCGCCTGGCGGGCCGCGACGCGGAAGGCTACGAGCTCCTTCCCCAGAACGGCCACATGGAGGCCTCGCTCTACCTCGGTCCCAAGAAGGCTGAACCCCTGCTGGCCTTCGAGAAGCCCTTCACCCAGGTCATCGACTACGGCTTCTTTGGCGCGGTGTCTCACCTGCTCTTCTGGATCCTGAAAAAGGTCCACGCCCTGGTGGGCAACTGGGGCTGGTCCATCGTGCTCTTCACGCTGATCATCCGCCTGGCCACCTGGCACCTGAACACCAAGCAGACCATCTCCATGCTGCGCATGAAGGACTTCGAGCCGCACCAGAAGGCCATCCAGGCCAAGTATGAGAAGTTCGGCAGCGACATGACCAAGAAGGCCGAGATGCAGAAAGAGCTCATGGCCCTCTACAAGAAGAACGGCCACAACCCCATGGGCGGCTGCCTGCCCATGCTGCTGCAGATGCCCATCTTCCTGGCCCTCTGGTCCATGCTCAACAACGTCTTCGAGCTGCGCCACGCGCCCTTCTTCGGCTGGATCACAGATCTCTCCGCCCGCGACCCCTACTTCATCTTCCCGGTGCTCATGGGCGCTTCGATGTTCGCCCAGCAGGCCATGACGCCCGCCGTGGGGGATCCCGCCCAGCGCAAAATGATGATGGTGATGATGCCCGTCATGATGACCTTCATGTTCGCGCAAAGCCCCGCCGGGCTTACGATCTACTACTTCATTTTCAATCTGATCGGCCTGGCCCAGACCTGGTGGATCATGCGGTCCTACCAGCCCCAGCCCATCACCGTATAGGAGCCCACCATGCGGAAAAGCGGCGCCACACTGGAATCTGTTCCCGAACTCATCGCCCGCTGGGGGGCCCACCTGGGACTGGCCCTGGAGGCCCGCTTCGCCCCCTCAGGCGACGAGGAGGCCTTTCCCAACCGCGTGGCCATCGCCGGCCCCGATGCCTCTTACCTGGGCGCCAACCGGGGTGTGGCCCTGGATGCCCTGCAGTTTCTGGTGCACGAAGCTCAGGGCGAGCGGGAAGATCAAAAGCTGGCCTATCTGGACGTGAAGGGTGCCCGTCTCTTCCGGATGCAGGAAGTGATGGCCATGGGCCAGTTCGCTGCCGCCAAGGCCCGCGAGGTGGGCAGCCACACCCTGGGGGCCCTCAGTGCCCGCGAACGCCGCTGGGTGCACCTGGTGGTGAGCCGCGAGGCGGGTCTTGGCACCGAAAGCGAAGGCACTGGCACCTTCAAACCCGTGAAGGTGTTCCGGAAGTAGACTGGCCTGGTGCCCGCCGTTTCTGATCCCATTTGTGCTCCTGCGACACCCCTGCTGCCCTCGGCAGTGGCGGTGCTGCGCGTATCTGGGTCAGACCTGGCCGATACCCTTGCGCCCCTGCTGTCCTTGCCTGAACCCCGGAAGGCCACCCTTCGCACTCTTTGTTGGGAGGGTTTTCGCGAGCGGGCCCTGGTGTTGTTCTTCCCTGGGCCCAGCAGTTATACCGGTGAGGACCTGGTTGAACTTCAGGTCCACGGCAATCCGTTGTTGGTGCGGCGTCTTCTGACGCATCTGGGTCGGCTGGGGGTGCGCCAGGCCGAGCCCGGAGAATTCACCCGCCGAGCCCTTCTCAATGGCAAGCAGGGGCTGCTGGAGGCCGAGGCCCTGAGGGATCTGGTGGCGGCGGAGACCGATACCCAGATCCGCCTGGCCCAGGCCCGGGCCGGAGCGCAGCCGACTTGGATTCATGAGGCGCGCGCCGTCCTGACGCCTTGGATGTCAAGGGCCGAAGCGGCGGTGGACTATGGCGAGGATGAGGGTATTGGCCTGGACCTCAAGGCTTTAAAGAACGATTTGCTTCGCCTTAGGATTGGGTTCCACGTGGAACAAGCCCGATCCCGGGCTGCCATTCACCTGCGGGAGGGCATCCGGCTGGGCATCGTGGGACGTCCCAACGCCGGCAAAAGCACCCTCTTCAACGCCTTGGCGGGGGGGGATCGGGCCATCGTCACGGATCTTCCCGGCACCACCCGGGATGTCCTGGAGGTACGGTGCGAATGGCGGGGCCTGCCTCTCCGTCTGTTCGACACGGCGGGATTGCGCGAGTCCGAGGATCGGGTGGAGCAGTTGGGAGTGGCCCGGGTGGGAGCCGTTCTAGAAGAGGCGGATCTCGTACTGCACCTGACCCCTGTGGGAGATGGCCCCGATGGGCTTTCGGAAACAACCCTGGCCCCTTTCCGTGGAAAGGTTCTGGAGGTGAGCACTTTCGCTGATCGAGGCAAAGCCTCTGGTGTGGCCATCGCCGCCCTCCAGGGGGATCTGGATGCCCTGGAGGCGGCCCTCAAGGAGCGGCTGTTGGGAGGGTTGGCGCCAGATGCCTGCCTGGGGGCCCTGGCCACAGGCCGCCAGGTGGAATTGCTGGATGAATTGGTGCGGCAGCTGGACCTGCTTTCGGCTCTGGACGAGGGTTGTCCTCCAGAAGTACCCGCCTCTCTTCTTCAGGGAGCCTGGGCCCAGTTGGCCCGCCTCACGGGGGAGGACCGCGCCGACAGCGCCCTGGACGCCCTCTTCAGCGGGTTCTGTCTCGGGAAGTAGAAGAGGCCCGGTACACTGAGCTAAGGAGCTGCGATGAAGCCTGGCTATGAAGCGGTGATCGGTCTGGAAGTGCACGTTCAGTTGAAGACCCGGTCCAAGATGTTTTGTGCCTGCCGCAACCAGTCCGGTGCCCCGCCCAACAGCTTGACCTGCCCCGTGTGTCTGGGACTTCCCGGGGCCCTGCCGACTTTGAACGCGGAAGCTGTGCGCATGGCCCTGGTCCTGGGACTGGCCGTGGAGGGCACGATCCAGCCCCGCAGCGCTTTCTATCGCAAGCAGTACTTCTACCCCGATCTGCCCAAGGGCTACCAGATCACCCAGGGCCCCGTGGCCCTTGTGGAGGAGGGTCATCTCGATGTGCCTGGAGATGCGCGGGTGCGAGGCAAGGAAGGCCCTGTCCGCATTCGAATCGAGCGGGCCCACCTTGAGGAAGACGCAGGAAAGAGCCATCACGACCTGGATGCCCACCACAGCCATGTGGACCTGAACCGCGCCGGGGTTCCCTTGCTGGAAATCGTCGGAGCGCCGGATCTGCGCAGCGCCCAGGAGGCCTCGGACTACCTTAAAGCCCTTCATCGCCTGGTGGTGGGGCTGGGAATCTGTGACGGCAACCTGGAGGAGGGCAGTTTCCGTTGTGATGCCAACGTGAGCGTCCGAAAGGCGGGCGAGGCCGCCTTTGGCACCCGGGTGGAGGTGAAAAACCTGAACTCCTTCCGCTTTGTCCGGCAGGCCTTGGAGCACGAAATTGAAAGACAGACGGCCCTCTTGGAGGCCGGTGAAGCCGTGCAGATGGAAACCCGCGGCTGGGACGCCTCGGCCGGTGAGACCCGGGGACAGCGGTCCAAGGAGGCCGCCATGGATTATCGGTACTTCCCGGAGCCCGACCTGCCCCTTCTCACCATCGAACCCGAGGAAATCACCGCCGCTCGCGCCGCGCTTCCCGAACTTCCCGATCAGCGCATCCGTCGCTGGCAGGAGGCCTACGGTCTGGGGTTGGACGAGGCCCAGACCCTGGCCCAGAGTCCGGCTTTCGCGACCTACTTCGACGAGCTGGCGCGACTGAGTGGATCAGGCCGCGGGGCGGCGGCCTGGATGCTGGGCGAGGTGAGCAGGACCTTGAATGAGCGCGGCATCAGCATTGAAGCCTTCCCCGTGGAGCCCAAAAAACTGGCGGAACTGGTGCGCCTGGTGGATGCGCGCACCCTGGGATTTGGCACCGCCAAGGAGCAGGTCTTCCCGGTTTTGCTGGCAGGCGAGGGGAGTGCCGAGGCCATCGTGGCGCAAAAAGGGCTGGCCCAGATCCGTGACCGCGGGCCCATCGAGGCGCTGGTGCTGCAGGTGCTGACAGCACACCCCGGGCCCGTGGCTCAGATCAAGGGCGGCAAGGAAAGTCTGAAAGGGTTCCTGGTGGGCCAGGTGCTGAAGGCGGGGAACGGGCGCCTGGACGCCCGGCTGGTGAATGAGGTTCTGGCGGAGGCCCTGGCCAAATCCTAGCGCACGCCCCATGCTGGGCCAGGCGAACGGGGCTTGAGCTTTGTTCCACCCAGGCGAGGCTGCATGACCAACGAGATCCCTACCGCTCTTGAGGCCTACCATCCCGGCGTGGCCCACGTGTGCCAATCCTGCGGAAGTTCCGTGGTGGCGGCGGTGATCACTCCCGGTGAACCCTTCCGTTGTGCGGACTGCCAGGGGCTGGCCCCGGCTGCGGAGGATGCACTCACTCAAGCGGCCCTGGAAGACCGAGGACCTTTCGATCTGCCCGATGACCGGCCCACCGTGTGGCGCCTGGTGGTGGTGGTGGCCTTCGCCGTTATCGCCCTGGGCATCGTCTTCTGGAGGCGCTAGGCCTATCCTGGGGTTTGGAGTTGTCTGATGCCCAAACCCTGGGGACCCACCACCACCGCCATCCACGCCGGGAAGCATTTCAATCCCACCCGGGCCGTGACCACGCCCATTTTTCAAACCTCGGTCTTCCAGCTTTTGGAGAACCGGGAAGGGGCCGAATTCGCTGCCAGTGTTGAACCACCGGCCTTCTACACCCGCTGGGGCAACCCCAACACCAGCGAGGTCGAGGCGGTGCTGGCGGAATTGGAGGGGGCCGAGCGGGCTTTGGCCACAGCCTCAGGCATGTCGGCCTTCGCCCTGGTGTTCGAGGCCTTCCTCAAGAGCGGTGATCATCTGGTGGCTCCGGCCGCCATCTACCTGGGCACCGAACAACTCATCCGGCGCTGGGAGACGGAGCGAGGCCTCCAGGTCACCTGGGTCAAGAACAGCTTGGACCTGGGGGAATGGGAGGCCGCCGTTCGCCCGAACACCCGCCTGATCTGGGTGGAGACGCCCTCCAATCCCACCCTGGCCATGACCGATCTCGCCGGGGTGGCGGCCCTGGGTCGGAAGCACGGGATCCGCACGGTGGCCGATAACACCTTCCCCAGCCCCATCCATACGAAGCCTCGGGCGTTCGGCATCGATCTCAGCGTGGCTTCGGCCACCAAGTATCTGGCCGGGCATTCGGACGTGGTGGCAGGTGTGGTGGCAGGCTGCGAGGCGGACGTGGTGGCGTGTTGGCACCTCAGCAAGCTGGTCGGGCCCACGCTGGATCCCATGGCCGCCTGGCTGCTTCACCGGGGCCTCAAAACCCTGGCCCTGCGGGTGCGCCGTGCTTCGGACAACGCCCAGGCCCTGGCCCAATGGCTTCTCTGGCAGCCCCATGTGGCCCGGGTGGACTATCCGGGTCTGCCCACCCATCCAGGCTACGATATCGCCCTGCGCCAGATGGAGAAGGGGTTTGGGGCCATGGTGGGCTTTGAACTGCGGGCTGGACTCCTGGCGGGACAGCGCTTCTGTGAGGCCCTGGAGGTGATCACCCGGGGAGTGAGCCTGGGTGGCGTGGAAAGCCTCATCCAGCATCCGGCCAGCATGAGCCATCTGAGAACCGCCCCCGAGGTGAAAGCTCGTCTAGGCATCACGGATGGTTTGTTGCGCTTTTCCGTGGGCATCGAGGACCAACCCGATCTCATTGCGGATCTGGAAAAGGGGTTCCAGGCTGCCGCGGAGGCCCGATGAAGCTCCATATCAATGGCGACGCCCGGGAGACTCCCGCTTTGGCCACCGTGGCCGATCTGGCCGTCTGGCTGAACCTGCCGAGCTATGGCAGCGCCATCGAGTTGAATGGTGAGGTGGTGCGCCGCGCCGAACATGCGGTCACCCCCCTGCAGGAGGGCGACCGTCTTGAGGTGGTGCGCTTGGTGGGCGGCGGCTGAACCAACCGGGCCTAGTTCACCGTGATGGTGAAGGTGTTCAGGCCTGTGGCCGTGGTGGCTCCCACCCGAACTCGGGCAGCGTAGACACCGGCGGGGAGGTTCGTGAGGCTGAGGGTGCGGGTCTGGCCTGTGCGGGAGCTGGACGTGTCACCCGCCACCCAGCCGCCCGGGCCCAGCAGTTCGAGGTAGAAATCCTGGCCGCTGGTGGGGGTCATGGAAATCGTGCGGTTGCCGCCACCATGGGTGAATCGGTAGACCTGGCTTTGGTTGCGATCGTAGTAGATATTGGAACTTGCGGGGTAGGTTTGGAGGCTGCCGGATTCATTGAGCGGGACGGCCCGAGTGAGCCAAAGGGCATTGCTGTTGAAGTACGAGGTCACCACTGGGTCGGGATTGGGAATGGAGGCCTGGGAAAGCTGGTTAAGGACCGTGCCCCAAGCGGAAGGTGTCGTTCGGCTTTGAACCCCCAGAAGGTAGCTGGGGTAGCAACCCAGGGTGGCCTGCTCATATTCGCCTACCCCCCCGTATAAGGCCTGGGTGGAGCGCACGGCCGCCCACAGGGTGGCAAGGCCGGAAGGGGTGCCTCCCAGGGCCTGCTTCCAGATGCCCCAGAGACTGCTGGCAATGTTGGCGCGGGTGAATTCGCCCTGGCTGGTGGGCAGGGCTCCTGTGTCTGCCAGGTCGAAAACGTCTACGGTACTCCGTCCGGAGCCATCGTAGTAGAAATCCATAATCTGGCTCTGGCTGCCGGAGGCAGCAGCCAGGAAGTCGCAGAACCCAGCCACGAAAGCCGCCGTGGATTCCGAAGGCACGATGCGGGAGAGGCTCACGTTGTCATTGTCTCGGCGCAGGAGGGATAGGGAGCTGCTGCCATCGGCCTTGTAACTGTAGTCCGCGAAGAGCAGACGGGCGAAGGTTTGCCGGAGGACTCCGTCGCTCCACTCATCGGTGCCTGTGTTTGGCGTCCCGTCGTTCTGGCCCAGGACGCCATGGCTGAACAGGGCCCGGCCACTGCTGGATTGAAGGTACGAGGTAGAGGAACTCCGGGTGAGCTCGGGGAAGTTGCGGGTCTGGTCGGCGGGATTGGTGCTGGTGGTCCAGAAGGTGTGGAGGTTGGGCAGGCGGAAGCTGGCCGAGCCATCCATGTCGCGGACGGCGGCGGCGAAGGTCACCGCCTGGTCGGCGATGTTGAAGGCACCGGCGATGCGGTTGCTGGCCAGGGCGGTGACTCCGAGGGTGCCATCGCGATCTGCCACAAAGGTGGCGCTGGTCACGCTCCAAAGCGGCAGGGCATTGAAGGCCGTGAGGCTCACATACCCCGAAGGCAGGGGTGCATTCTTGACGTCACCCCGGAGGAAGAAGCTGTTGGGATCCGAGCTGGGAACTTGGTACTCGGCGAAGACCTGCACGTATACCGACAGGCCTTTGGGCACCGTGGTGGCCCCGGTGCCATCGCTGCCGAGGTAACCGGAAGACAGAAGGGCGTTGGAATTGGCATCTCGCACCTCGGCCCAGCAGTAGCGGATGGGTTTCAGGCTGGTGGTGTTGCTCAGGCCCGCTGCGGACAGGGTGCGCTTCTCGAACTGGGCCTGGATGGTGAGCCGGGCATCACCATTGACCGAAGAGCCACCACCACCACCGCAGGCAGCCAGCAGGGCCAGGGCCATCAAACCAGTGAGGAATCGCCAAGGGGCGCTGCGCATGGGATCTCCGGAAGGTCCATCACCAGGGACTGTCAAAGGTCGTGCCAGGCTCAGTCTACCGCCAGATTTCCCAGCGGCCAGTGTCCCATCGCGCCGAAGATGAGAACTTCCAAGCCGAAGGCAGACATAAAGTTAAAGAGTGGCCTCCGGCCGGGAGATCGCTCTGGAAGCGGTGGAATTCATCCACCAGGTTCTGGGCCAGGAAGCCCGCGGCCAGGGTGCCTCCCCCCTCCACCAGCACCCGTCCCACCCCCCGGGCGGCGAGTTCATGCAACAGATGGCGCAAACTGCATCCGCGTCCGTCCGGGGGAAGGCGCAGGTCCTCGACACCCCTCAGTGGAGTGGGATCGCCAATCACGGCGCGAAAGACCGGCTGGCCTGCCACGGGCTGCCAGACCCGAGCCTTGGGAGAAATCTGGCCACCCTGGTCCATGACCACCCGGGCGAAGCTGCGATGAGGGGCTGTCGGGGCGGGCCAGCGGTCGGTGAGCTGGGGATCGTCCACCTCAATGGTGTGGCGGCCCACCACGATGGCTTCGGAGGCCCGCCGCAGGGCATGGGCCCATTGCTGCACTTCGGGTGGGGTCACCTGGGTGCTTTGTCCTGCTGGCCCCAGTGAACCATCCGAGCCCAGGGCCAATTTCAAGGTGACCCAGGGAAGGCCGGTCCGGATGAGCTTGAAGAAGGGCGCGTGAAAGCGGCCGCAGGCTTCGCCCAGGACGCCTTCCTGAACAGACAGGCCCTGGGCGCGCAGG
Organism: Geothrix sp. PMB-07; assembly: GCF_030758935.1. NCBI lineage: Bacteria > Pseudomonadati > Acidobacteriota > Holophagae > Holophagales > Holophagaceae > Geothrix > Geothrix sp. PMB-07. The sequence goes on along the minus strand of NZ_CP132333.1, from coordinate 4,226,115 downwards.
ATGGCCAGCCCGCCGCCATCCACGCGGGGGTTGGGATCGCGAACCCCCACCACCACCCGGGTGATGCCCGCCTGGATGAGCGCCATGGTGCAAGGGCCCGTGCGGCCCTGGTGGCAACAGGGCTCCAGCGTCACGTAGGCCGTGGCGCCGCTGGGATCTTCGCCTCGGGCCTCCGCATCGCGCAGGGCCATGATTTCCCCGTGGGGATCCCCAGCCCGGGTATGCACGCCGCGGCCCAGGATGCGGCCCTCCTTTACCAGCACACAACCCACCGGAGGGTTCGGGCTGGCCAGGCCCACGCCCTTCAGGGCCTCTTGGAGGGCCTCGGCCATGAAGTGCTCATCTCCGGTCCGAGTTGCAGGATCGGGCCAGGGCCCTCCGGTGGCCAGAGCCCAGGCGACCTCGGGACTGAGCTTCAGGTCAGGCATCGAGGAGGCCGTCCACGAAGGCTTCCGGATCAAAGGGAATCAGATCGTCCACACCCTCGCCCACGCCCACGAAGGCGATGGGGAGACGCAGGCGTTCGAGGATCGACACCACCACTCCGCCCTTGGCGCTGCCATCCAGCTTGGTGAGCACCAGATCCGTGACGCCCGCGGCTTGGGCGAAGGCCTCGGCTTGCACCAGCCCGTTCTGGCCCGTGGTGGCGTCCAGTACCAGCAGCACCCGATGGGGGGCGCCCGGAATAACCTTCTGAAGGCTGCGGTGAATCTTGTCCAGTTCCTTCATGAGGTGGTCCTTGGTGTGCAGGCGCCCGGCGGTGTCGATGAGCACCCAGGGGGTGCCCTTGGCCTTGGCGCTGGTGGCGCCATCAAAGGCGATGGCTGCCGGATCACCGCCCATCTGGTTGCGGATGACAGGCACACCGGCCCGTTCGCCCCAACGTTCGAGTTGATCGATCGCGGCGGCGCGGAAGGTATCGCCCGCCACCACGAGAACCGCGTCCCCCTTGGCTTTGAGGTGGGCAGCCAGCTTGCCCAGGGTGGTGGTCTTGCCCACGCCGTTGACCCCCACCAGCAGCACCACCTGGGTGCCAGAGGCTGTGAAGGGGTTGGCGGGGCGCTGACGCAGCAGCTTCAGCAATTCGTCCTTCAGAACGGCCTTGGGGTCGATGTCGGAACCACCCTTCAGTTCGGTGCGGAGCCTCGCCATCAGCTGATCCACGGCCTTCACGCCCAGGTCGGCCTGGAGCAGCAGATCCTCCAACTCCTCCAGTTGAGCCTCATCCAGCCGCCTCAGCCCGAGCAGGCGTCCCATGGGCGCCAGCACCAGCTCCTGCGTGCGTTTCAGGCCCTTCTTGAATTGGTTGAACAGGCCGTCGAGCAAACCCACGGACACCTCGCGAACCTCCAGTCTACCGAAGCCTCCGGGCTTCCCCGAGCCCGGATTCCCCAAGATGACGGTACGCTGGAAACCTCACGCCCCTGCGGCATCCCACAGCCTGGAGCCAGCCCATGAGCCCCCTGCCCATTCCTGCGCCAGATCCACTGCCACTGCCCTTGCCGCCTGGGACGCTGAAGGCCCTGCTGCTGGTCACTTTCACCCTGCACCTCATGGCTGTGAACCTGGGGGTGGGTGGAAGCCTCATCGCGGCCGTGCACGCGTTTCGCGGCAAGGAGGAGGATCGCGACCTGGTGCGTCGATTGGCACCCCTGCTGCCCGCCAGTGTGACCTTCGCCATCACGCTGGGCGTGGCACCCCTGCTGTTTGTGCAGCTGATCTATGGCCCCTTTTTCTACACGGCCTCGGTGCTGACAGCCGTCCCATGGCTGGCCCTGATCTTCCTGTTGATGGCGGGGTACGTGCTGCTGTACCGCTTTGTGGGCTCGGTGGCTTCTCACGCGTTCAGGGCCTTCAGCGGCATTTTGGGAGCCCTGCTGCTGTTGGGCGTGGGCTTGGCCCTGGTCAACGTGACCACGCTTTCCCTCCGGCCCGATCTCTGGGCCGCCCACGCAGCGGCCTCGCCTCATGGCCTGCGCATGAACACGGCGGATCCCACCCTCTGGCCGCGCTTCTTGCACATGGTGGCGGCCATCGTCGCCGTGGCGGGCCTTTTCCTGGCGGGTTGGGGCGCCTGGCGCGATCACGCGTATGCCCGCAGGGCGGGGCTGCGCTGGTTTCTGGGGGCCACGGCCAGCCAGGCCCTGTGGGGCACCTGGCTGCTGATCACGCAGCCGAAGCCGTTGCTGGATCTGCTCCTCAACGCCAACACGGCCCCCAGTCTCAGCCTCTGGATCTCCATCGCCTGCGGGGCCCTGGCTCTGTTCATGGCCATTCCTGCCAGCCAAAAGGGCGCTCCAGCGAAGGATGTGTGGGCGCCCCTTGGTCTGGCCCTGGTTTCGGTGCTGGGCATGATCCTCTTGCGCGATCAGATGCGGGATGCCGCCTTGGCGGGAGTTGGCTTCCAGGCCACCGCCCTGCCCCATCGCACGGATTGGCTCTCCCTGGGGATCTTCGCCCTGACCTTCCTGGGAGTGGTCGTGCTGCTGGTGGTGATCTTCCGCTGGGCCGCCCAGCCTGATTCCTCCGAGCCCGGGAAGGAGCTGTCATGAACCACCCTGTATGGGATCTCCCCCTGATGGGCAGTGGCTGGATCATTGGCCTCGTCAGCATCATCCATGTGTCCATCGCCCACCTGGTGGTGGGAGTCGGCTTCTGGCTGGCCCTCATGGAGACCCGCGCCCAGCGGGGCCGGGATTTGGAACTGCAGGGCTGGCTGCGGGGCCGCGCCAAATCGCTGCTGTGGTTGTCGAGCATCTTCGGGGCGGCCACCGGCGTGGGCATCTGGGTGGCCATGGGCCTCGTGAACCCCACGGCCACCCAGCACCTCATCCGGACCTTCGTCATGGGCTGGGCCACGGAGTGGCTGCTTTTCGCGGGGGAGATGGCCACCCTCATCGTGTTGGTGCAGGCCTACCCGCGCCTGAGGCCTGGTCAGCGGCTCGCCCTTGTCTGGCTTTATGCGCTATGCGCCTGGCTCAGCCTGGTGGTCATCAATGGCATCGTCACCTTCATGCTGAGCCCGGGAAAGGGGTGGTCCACCAGCCATGCCATGGTGGATGGCTTCTTCAATGCCACCTACCTGCCCAGCCTGCTGCTGCGCAGCTTGGTTGCCTTGGCTCTGGGCGGGCTCTGGGCCATGGCAGGACGGATTCCTTTGAACCTAAAGGCCCGAGTCCTGAGGCCCACCGCCCTTCTCGTCGTGGCTGGAATCCTGCTGGCGGGGCTTTCCGGTTGGTATTACTTCCAGAGTTTCCCAGTGGCCGGGAAGGAGCTGGTGCTGGGCAACCTTCGGGGCGCCACCGGACTGGCCCAGGGTTTCCACTGGGCCCTCCTGGGTTTGGGCGCCTTCCTGCTGCCCAGTTTCCTGGCGCTCTGGGCGATGCTGGGGGCGAGCTCCTTCCGGCGCTCCGGCGCGTTGCTGGGATTGCTCTTGGCCTGCTGGGGCTTTGGGGGTTTTGAGTGGATCCGTGAAGTGGCCCGAAAGCCCTATGTCATCCGCGAGGTGATGTACTCCAACGGCATCCGGGTGGAGCAGGTGCCCGGGTACCAGAAGGACGGGTTCCTGCCCGCCAATGCCTGGGCCCGGACCTTCGCCGCCTCCAAAGGGGACACGGATCTGGCGAAAGGGGAGGCCATCCTGCGCAGCCAGTGCCTGGCCTGTCATACCCGCGACGGCTATCGCAGCCTCAAAACCCTTACAGCCTCCTATTCCGAAAGCGATTTGGTGGGCCTGGTTCAGGGCTTGAGGGAATTGGACCCCGGCATGAATCCCTACCTGGACCGGATGCCGCCCTTTGCGGGCACCGAACAGGAAGCCGAATTGGTGGGGAAGTACCTCCACACCCTGAAGGCTAAGTAGTGTTCCACGTGGAACTACCGGGGTTCGCTGCCTTGCACGGGGGGAACCCCAGGCGGCGCGACTACGGGTGCAACCGCGCCCGTGGCCTGCCAAGTCCTGGCTGACCAGGGTGTTTCATCCCAGGTGGCGCGGCCCGCGTAGGCCACTGCGAGGAAGAGCAATGCATCCACCGGCTTGTTGACCAGGAAGGGGTGCGGATCTGGCCTGAACGCTCGGGGTTTCAGGCGGGATGGCCCTTGCAGGGGCTCAAGGGAGGAAGCCTTCGCCGGGTGGATGCGGCCCAGATCGTGGATGTCGCAGACCAGGGCCTTCGGCATGTTGAAGGGCCCGGGTGGCAAGGCAGGGCCAAAGGCCAGGGGTGGCAGCTGGATGAGGAGGGTGATGACCTCGGTCAGCATGGCAACCTCCTTCCCAAAAGGTAGGCCGGGGTATCCATGCGCGCAAGGTTCAGGTTTGACTTAATTGTTTAAAAACAATGTTTAGATGGTTTCTGGCCGGTTCAACGCTTGGTTCGACCTTTGATGGGTCCCTTGGCTGCTTCCGGGCGGGTCCAGCCCAACAGCGCGTGCTCGAAGACCTCCTCTACGTGCTTCACAGGATGGAAGCGCAACTGTTTGCGGAGCTCGGGGTCGATCTCCTCGAGATCCTTCTGGTTGGCGAAGGGAATGAGGATTTCCTTGATGCCCAGGCGCAGGGCCGCCAGGGACTTCTCCTTGAGGCCGCCGATGGCCAGGGCCTCACCGCGCAGGTCGATTTCACCGGTCATGGCGAAGGTGTTCCGCACGGGGATGTCCTTGAGCACCGAGAGCAGCACCGTGGCGATGGCCAGCCCAGCACTGGGGCCATCCTTGGGGATGGCGCCTTCGGGGAAGTGGATGTGGAGGTCCTGCTTCTGGAAGACCTCGGGATCGATCTGGAACGCCTCGCCGCGGCTGCGGATGTAGCTGAGGGCCGCCTGAGCGCTCTCTTTCATGACATCGCCCAGCTGGCCCGTGAGGATCAGCTGGCCCTTGCCGGGCATCTTCAGGGCTTCGACGAACAACACGTCGCCGCCCACGGAAGTCCAGGCCAGACCCGTCACCACGCCCACACGGGGGGCTTTCAGGCGTTCGTCCTGCAGCAGCTTCACGGGGCCCAGCAGCTCATGGAGACTGGCGTCATCCAGATTGAGCTTCTTCTTGAGGCTGTTCTCCGCCACCCGGCGGGCCACCTTGCGGCAGACGGCCCCGATTTCGCGCTCCAGCTGGCGCAGCCCTGCCTCTCGCGTGTAGCCCGTGATGATGGCTTTCAGGGCCTTGCGCGAGATGGCCAACTGCTTCTTGGTGATGCCGTGCTTCTCCAGCTGCTTGGGCACCAGGTGCTGCTCAGCGATGCCCAGCTTCTCTTCCAGCGTGTAGCTGCTGAGGTGGATGATCTCCATGCGGTCCTTGAAGGCCGGGTGGATGGGGTCCAGCTCGTTGGCGTTGGCCAGGAAGAGCACCTGGCTGAGGTCCAGGGGCACGTTCAGGTAGTGGTCGCGGAAGGTGTGGTTCTGCTCGGGATCGAGCACCTCCAGCAAGGCCGCGCTGGGATCGCCGCGCATGTCGCGGCCGATCTTGTCCACCTCGTCGAGCATGATCACGGGGTTCATGCTCTTCACCTGGTGCAGGGCCTGCACGATGCGGCCAGGCATGGCGCCGACGTAGGTGCGACGGTGGCCTCGGATCTCGCTCTCATCGTGCACACCGCCGAGAGAAATCCGCGAGTACTTGCGGCCCAGGGCCCGGGCGATGGATTTTCCGAGCGATGTCTTGCCCACACCCGGAGGCCCCACGAAGCAGAGGATGGTGCCGCGGAGATCGGGCTTGAGCTTGCGAACGGCCAGGAATTCCAGGATGCGGTCCTTGATCTTGGCCAGGCCGAAGTGATCCTCGTCCAGCACGGTCTTGGCCTGCTTCAGATCGAGATTGTCCTCGGTGGTGCTGCCCCAGGGCAGCTCGGTCATCCACTCCAGGTACGTGCGCGTCACGGCCGTTTCGCTGGAATCCGGGTGCATGCGCTCCAGCTTCTTGAGGTTGCGCTCGATCTCCACCAGAGGCTCGTCGGGCACCTTCATCTTCGAGAGCTTGTCGCGGAAAGCGGCCACCTCTTCGCCCAGCTCCGAGCCCTCACCCAACTCCTGCTGGATGGCCTTGAGCTGCTGGCGGAGGTAGTACTCCCGCTGGCTCTTGTCCATCTCCCCGCGGGCTTCCATGGTGATCTTCTGCTGCACTTCCAGCAGCTGGATCTCCCGCTGCAGCAGCTCGTTCACGCGCTTCAGCCGCAGACCTGGGTGGGCGATCTCCAGCACCTCTTGCGTCTGCTGCAGCTTGAGGTCGAGGTTGGAGGCCACCAGGTCCGCCAGGCGGCCAGGGTTGTCCAGGTTGCCGGCGATGACCAGCACTTCCTGCGGCAACGTCTTGCCCAGAGCCACGGCCTTTTCCAGGGTCTGCTTCACGCTGCGCAGGAGGGCGTCGGATTCGAGGTCGGGCGACTTTAGCTCGGGTTCGGCCAGGGGCTCGACCCGGGCTTTGAAGAGGTTCTCGGTTTCGGTGAAGTACTCCACGCGGACCCGCTGCAGGCCTTGGACCAGCGCACGGATGCGGCCATCCGGCAGCTTCAGTACGCGCATGATGAGGGCCGCGGTGCCCACCTGGTAGAGGTCTTCGGGTCGCGGGTTGTCCATCTCCGTCTGCTTCTGGGAAAGCAGCAGGATCATGCGGTTCTCCACCAGGGCCGTGTCCACGGCGCGGATGGACTTCTCCCGGCTGATGCTGAGCGGGAGGATCACATAGGGGTACACCACCACATCGCGCAGCGGCAGCACCGGAAGCTCTTCAGGCAGCTTCGGCATTTCGTCGGGCTGGGGGGGCAGGAGAACATCATCGGCCACGGGAAAACCTCGACCTAACAGAATACCCCTACTTCTTGCGGGTTCTCAGGACCGGAGCCTCGGCTTCGCCGGGAAAGAGGGCCTGAGGCACGGGTTTGATGGGTTCAGGGGCGGGCGCGGGAGCGGGCGCAGTCGCGAGGCGCCCTGTGGCCGCCTCCTTGTGCACCAGTCCTTCGAAGGCCTTCACGAAATCGGGCAGATCCTTGAAATCGCGGTACACGCTGGCGAAACGCACGTAGGCCACCTGGTCGAGGCCCTTGAGTTCATCCATGATCAGTTCGCCCAGATCGCGGCTGCGGATCTCGCGGTCGGGCCGCTCCATGAGGCGGGCCTGCAGATCGCCCACCAACTCTTCGATGCGGGCCAGGGAGACGGGCCGTTTCTGGCAGGCCAGCAGCAGGCCCTTCATGAGCTTCTGGCGGTCGAAGGGCTCGCGGCGGCCGTCCTTCTTGAGGATGACCAGGGGCACTTCCTCCACCCGCTCATAGCTGGTGAAGCGGCGGGCGCAGGACAGGCATTCGCGGCGGCGGCGGATGGAGTCACCCTCGCGGGACTCGCGGGAGTCCACCACCTTGTCCTCGAGGTGCCCGCAGAAGGGACAGCGCATTTGGCTCCCGCCCCTAGACCTCGACCACCCGGGGGTTCATGACCGCTTCGCAGGTGATGGAGTTGGCCACGAAGCAGTACTTGTGGGCCTTCTCGAACAGCTCAACCACCTTGGCCATGCTGGTGCCGCGGGTGACGCGGATGACCGGCCGGAGGTGGATCTGGGTGACGCGGGTGACTTTCTCCACGGTGTCGAGAATGGCCTCGGCGTGGTCCTCGTAGCCCACCACCTCCACCTTGGCCTTGGCGCAGAGGGCCAGGAAAGTGAGCATGTGGCAGGTGGAGAGGGCCGAGCCCAGGAGATCTTCGGGGTTCCAGCGGGTGGGATCGCCCATGTACTCCGGCGCGCTGCTCACGGAGAGGGGGTGCTTGCCAGGGTTGCTGACCGTGGCGTTGCGGTTGTAAGTGCCATCCAGGGTATTGCCGGTCCAGGTCAGGGTGAGGGGGTAGCTGTGGGCCATGGGGGCTCCTCGGGTTCTGTAGCCAGAATGCCACAGCCCGCACGTGCTAGCCTGGATCAGCCTTTCCGGAGCTTTCATGCGCACGTTGCTGCCCGCCTCCCTGGCCCTGCTCGCCCTGCCGGTCCAAGCCCAGTTCTGGAGCGAATTGGCCAATCCCAAGGTCGAAGTCACCCTCGTGCATCCGCCGGGCCTGGGCCTCAAGGTGGAGCGGCTGGCCTTCGCGCCCTCCAGGGACATCAACTCCCGCGAGCTGGCCGATGCCCTCACCGCCGACCTGGTGCAGAGCCGCCAGGTGGAGGTGGTGGACCGGGCCCACCTCGATGCGGTGCTCAAGGAGCAGGAACTGGGCGCCAGCGGCTACGTGGAGCCCGCCACCATCGCCAAACTCGGCAAGCTCCTGGGCCCCAGTGTGCTGGTGATCGTGAACGTGAACCGCTCAGATCTGAGCCGGAATCAGTCCACCAAGGAAGAGCGCAGCACCGACTACAAGACGAAGCAGGAGGTGATCCGCCACAAGCGCACCAGCATCACCAGCCTCGATTTCAGCGCCACCGTGCAGGTGGTGGATCTCAGCACGGGCAAGGTGTTCGGTGCCCAGCGCCTGGAGGATACGCCCAGCCTCAGCAACACCTCGTACGAGGGGTTTCCCGCCTACCCGCGGGATTCCGATGTGCGCCGCCTGGCCTTCGAGACCGCCAAGATAAAGGTGCTGCGCATGCTGCTCTCCTGGAGTGAGGTGCGCAAGCTCACCTTCTTCGACGACGAAACCTTCGGCATGGATAAGGCCCATCAGCGCCTCAAATCCGGAGACGTGCGCGGGGCCATGGACTTGGCCCTGGATGGCCTCGATCAGTCCAAGCGGGACAAGGGCCAGAAGCCCAAGTACTACCCCCGCGCCCAGTACAACGTCGGCATCATCCACTTCATCCTGGGGCGCTACGAGGAGGCCCTGCCCTACCTGCGCGCGGCCCTGGACATGCAGCCCGACGCCAGCATCTTCCAGACGGCCCTGCGCGAGTGCCGAGAGGCCATCGACCTGCAGGAGGCGCTGCGGCGCGCTGAAAGCCGCAGCGCCACAGCTCCACCACCGGAGTCGAAGCCCCAGCCCAGACCCGAAGCCGCCCCTGCCAAGACGGGGCCTGAGGAGCGCCTCCAGAAGCTGCAGGAGCTCTACAAGAAGGGCCTGCTGGACAAGAAGGATTACGAAGCCAAGAAGGCGGAGATCCTCAAAGAGCTGTAGCCGCATGAGCCAAAATCACGGGCCGATGCCGATCAGACCTTTTGCAGTCCACGTGGCGGATGAGGTTCTGTCTGATCTCAGGGCGCGCATCCTTCGTACGCGCTGGCCTGATCGGGCCCCGGGAGTAGCCTGGGAACAGGGGACGGACCTCGATTTCCTGAAGCGTCTGCTTGGCTACTGGGCCGATGGTTTCGACTGGCGCTTGCAGGAGCGCCGGTTGAACACCTTCAGGCACTTTCGCGCGGAGCTTGAAGGCGTTCAAATTCACTTCGTGCATGAGCGCGCGCGGGAGGGGAACGGCATTCCCTTGATCCTGACCCATGGTTGGCCCAGTTCGTTTCTGGAGCTGCTTCCGCTGGTGCCTCTCTTGACCAACCCGAAGGCCCACGGAATCGACGGCCCCGCCTTCGACCTCGTCATTCCCTCGCTGCCTGGGTACGGTTTCTCGGAGCGGCCCGCCCGCGTCACCTACCAGACCGTGGCTCACCTGTGGCACCAGCTCATGCAGGGCCTGGGGTATGAACGGTATGGCGCGGGAGGAGGCGATTTTGGCGCGGGTGTGACCACCTTCATGGCCCTCAAGAATGCGGCGCCCTTGATTGGCATCCACCTGACCACCATGGAGCTCTGGCCGCCCACGGGTGAAGCGACCCGGCCATGGACCGAAACCGAAAGCGCCTATGTGGCTGAGGTGCGCCGATGGGAGGAGGCCGAGCGGGGCTACTCCGCCATCCAGTCCACGAAACCCCAAACATTGGGCTACGCCCTGAACGATTCACCCGCCGGACTCGCGGCCTGGATTCTCGAAAAATGGCGGGCCTGGAGTGACTCGGGCGGAGATCTCGAAGGGCGTGTTTCCCGGGATTTCCTCCTCACGATGCTCACGCTTTACTGGGCCACGGAGACCATCACCCCCTCCATGCGTGATTATTTCGACAACCGCTGGCATGGGGTGGATCTCCGGCCCGGGGAACGGGTGCGGGTGCCCACGGGATTCGCCAACTTTGACCACAACTTCGTATCAGAGGGCAGCCCGCCCCGGGAATGGGTCGAGCGGCTTTACGACGTGCGCCGGTGGTCCGCCATGCCGAGCGGTGGGCACTTTGGCTCCGCCGAGGAGCCCGAGCGGCTTGCGCGAGATATCGCAACCTTCTTTGCGGGGATCTGACTCCCACCCGCAACGCCCGGTCTGTTCGGACCCGCTAAGCTCTAGCTAGGTGGCCGGGTCAGCTGTGGAAGCACCCATCACGCTTTTCGCGGTTCCTTCTTTCTCGAGTGATTGGAATTCCATGCCCACGCCTGCCCGCATCCATGTCGCCCATGCCCTGCATGAAGTCTTTGGGGAAGGCGGCCGCGTGCCCGACATCTGGGATCGTGAGCTGGGAGAGGATGCCCATCTGGCTCAGGCTCTGCTCGGCCTGTGTTTGCGCCGCTGGGGCCGCCTGCAGGCCTGGGTGAAACCCAAGCTGAAAGATCCTGATCGCGGCGTGCCCCTGGGTACCCGAGTGACCCTGGCCATGGGCCTGGCCCAGTTGGCCTGGCTGCCCGGTGTCAGTGATCACGCCGCTGTAAACGAGGCCGTGGAGCTGGCGGGAAATCGCGATCTGGGCTTCGTTCCCCACAAGGGCTTGGTGAACGCCATCCTCCGCAAGGCCGCCAAGGATCGCACGGCCCTCGCCGCGGAACTGGAAGCCCTGCCCGCGGCCCTGGATCGCAGTTCCGCCGCCGAGCGTGCCCTGAGGGCGGCCCTGGCACCCCATGGCGCCGGGAAGCATGTCGAGGGTGATCTGGAAGCGCTCTGGGCCCGGCTGCAACGGCCGCCACGGCCGGACTTCCGATTGCTGAAGGGCGAAGTCCCCGAAGGACTGGTGCCCTTGCCTGAGGTGCCTGGGTGTCTCTGCCTGGAGGACGGCGCCCCCTTCCCCCGGCCCTGGCTGGAATCCGCCGCCGGCATGGTGCAGGATCGCAGCTCCCAGGCCCTGCTGGCCTACCAATGGGAGCGGCCCGTCACGCGCATTCTCGATGCCTGCGCCGCTCCCGGCGGCAAGGCCACCACCCTGGCGCTGCGGCATCCTGAAGCGGATCTGGTCGCCCTGGAGGTGCATCCCCGGCGCGCGGCACGCCTGCGCCAGACCCTTGAGCAGCGCGGCCTCCGGGCCCGGGTGATCCACGCCGACGCCGCCGAATGGCTGGAGCGCGCCGAGAGCGACTTTGACTTGATCTTGCTGGATGCGCCCTGCAGCGGCAGCGGCACCCTGCAGAAGCATCCCGAATGGCCTTGGCTACAGCACGAAGACCTGCCTCGCCTGACCGGCCTGCAGCGCCGTCTCCTCACGGCCGCGGCTGAACGGCTGGCGCCCGGTGGGCTGCTGATCTATGCCGTGTGCTCCTGGCTGCCCGAAGAGTGCGAGGCCCACCGAGAGTGGCTGGCCGAGGCCAGACCCGACCTGCAGCCCGCCCCGGTGTGGCCTGGGCGCCTGGGCACGCCCGGGGAAGGGAGCGAGGGCCATTCCCCCGTCTTCCGGCCGAACCCCCTGCACTGGGAGGGCGAGGGCTTCCAAGGCTTCGCGGTTACGCGCGCCTAGCTCAGGGCACACCGTTCGGGGCGCAATCTGGAGCGTAAGCCGCGCCATAGAGGCTCAGGTCGTAGTCGTGCACCAGGAACACCGGCGTGGAGCGGGTGAGCAGGTCCAGATGGGCGCGGTAGTTGCGCTCGAAGCGGGCCATGAAGCGGCCACCGAGGAAATGTGATGTGTTCTTCGAGGCGATGCCGCCCGCGAGAAACAACCCGCCCGTGGGCATGAAAACGGCGCAGAGATCGGCACACACGCGGGCGTAGAGGTCCACGAAGAGGGCCATGGCCCTTGCGCAGGCGGCGTCCGTGGCAGCCTGCGCGGAAATGGCCGCGGGCTGATCAGTATTGGGAAGGGCCAGGATGGCGCTGGCGGCTGGTGTCCAGGGCGCGCGATGGGAATCCAGAAGGAAGCGGAAGAGGAGCGCCAGGCCCATGCCCGAAACAGCCATTTCGGCCCCCGGGGGCCCGGGCAGGCCCTTCTGCAGGTGCTTCCATAGGGCCAGGGAATCCTCGTCGAAAACGGGCAGGCCGATGTGTCCGCCCTCGCTGGGAAAGGCACGGGGCCCCTGGGGCGTGCGGATGATGAAGCCCACGCCCAGCCCGGTGCCCGCGCCCACCACCAAGGCCAGGCCATGCGGATCTGCCACGGGCAGGCTGCCATCGCCGTGGGGCAGCGGGGTGACCTGGGAGGGATCGGTCAGGTCCAACTGAACGACACCGCAGGACAGGGCGATGAAATCATTGACCAGATGAACGGGCATGTGGAGGTCGCGCTCCAACGCGGGGCCATCGATGTCCCAGGGGGCATTGGTGAGGTGGATGCGCCGGTCAAGCACGGGACCTGCTCCTGAAAAGCAGGCCTGGGTGGGGCGCACCGCCGTGTTTGCCTCCAGGAAGGAGCGGATGGGGTCGAGCAGGGTGCGCTCCTCCTGGGTGCTGAAGCGGGCCTTGTGGAGAAGGCGAAAGCGGTCACCCTCGGGCGCCAGCAGGGCCAGGTTGAGGTTGGTGCCGCCCACATCGGCGACCAGGACGGGGGAATCGGCGCAGGCAATCACGGAGGAACCACCTCGAATCGGTTTGAGTCACGGGCAATACAAGTCACGACATGAAACGGTAACCGGGATCAGGACAAGAGCTTCCCTGAAAACAAAGGGCCGGAAATCACCGAGGGCGCGGAGGATGTCTTTTTCCTCTGCGCCCTCGGTGCTGGTCGGTCTTGGACCGGTTGACGGTAGAGGCTGCCTACTTGGAGATGACGCGCACCATTTCCAGCACCTTGCTGGAATAGCCCCACTCGTTGTCGTACCACGACACCACCTTCACGAAGGTGCCGTCGAGGGCCATGCCGGCCTCGGCGTCGAAGACGCTGGTGCAGCTCTCGCCGCGGAAGTCGGTGGAGACCACCTTCTGGTCGGTGTAGCCAAGGATGCCCTTCATCGGGCCTTCCGAAGCGGCCTTCATGGCGGCGCAGATGGCTTCGTAGGTGGTTTCCTTGTTCAGCTCGACGGTGAGATCGACCACGCTGACGTCGCTGGTGGGCACGCGGAAGGCCATGCCCGTGAGCTTCTTGTTCAGCTCGGGGATGACCTTGCCCACGGCCTTGGCCGCGCCGGTGCTGCTGGGGATGATGTTCTCGAGGATGCCGCGGCCGCCGCGCCAATCCTTGTTGCTGGGGCCGTCCACGGTCTTCTGGGTGGCGGTGGCGGCATGCACGGTGGTCATGAGGCCGCGCTTGATGCCGAAGGCGTCATTCAGCACCTTGGCCACGGGGGCCAGGCAGTTGGTGGTGCAGGAGGCGTTGCTGATGATGGTCTGCCCGGCGTAGGTCTTGTCGTTCACGCCGAAGACGAACATGGGCGTGTCGTCCTTGCTGGGGGCGCTCTGAATGACCTTCTTGGCGCCGGCGGCGATGTGCTTCTGACAGGTCTCCTGGGTGAGGAAGAGGCCCGTGCACTCGATGACCACATCCACGCCGATCTCGTTCCACTTCAGCTCGGCGGGATCCTTCACGGCCGTGAGGCGGATCTTCTTGCCGTTGACGATGAGGGTGTTGCCCTCCACGGCGATGGTGCCCTTGAAACGGCCATGCACCGAGTCGTACTGCAGCATGTAGGCCAGGTAGTCGGGCTCGAGCAGATCGTTGATGCCCACGATCTCGATGTCCTGGAAGTTCTGGACGGCGGCGCGGAACACCATGCGTCCGATGCGGCCGAAGCCATTGATGCCAACTTTGATCGCCATGTGGTTCTCCTAAAAAAAGGTCGTTCAGTGGGCGAGGGCCGCGGCCCGACGGGCCAGATCCATGATGACCTTCCAGTCGCCTGCGTCCAGTGAAGCCTTGGGTGTCAGCCAGGATCCGCCCACGCAAATGACGTTGGGCAGGGATAAATAAGCGGGAGCGCTTTCTGGAGTCACGCCACCGGTGGGACAGAAGCGCAGGCCCGGAAATGGGCCCGCCAGAGCCTTGAGCATGCCGACGCCACCGACCTGCTCGGCGGGAAAGAGTTTGAGGAGGCGGAATCCCGCCTCCACGGTGGCCATCACCTCTGAAGGGCTCATGACCCCTGGCAGCAGCGGAATGGAACTTTCCCGCGCCGCGGCGATGAGGGCGGGGGTGAGGCCGGGGCTCACGGCAAAGGCGGCGCCAGCCTCTTCCACCTGGCGCAGGGCTTCGGGCGTGGTCACGGTGCCGGCGCCCACCCGGGCCCCGGGAAAGCGGTGGCTGATGAGGCGGATGGCGTCCAGGCCGACCGGCGTGCGGAGGGTGATCTCCAGGGCGGACAAGCCACCTTCGAGCAGGGCCTCTGCCAGGGGCAGGGCCTGGTCCAGACGCTCCAGGGCGATGACGGGCAGCACCGGAGAGGCCTGGAGCATGTGTTCGAGCTTCATGGCAGCGTCCGATCAAAGCTGGGCCCGAAGGAGGTGGCTCCGGCTTCGGCGGTGGTGGCGTGGGCCCGGAAAAGCCCGAAGAGCTCCCGGCCCAGGCCCCGATCATGGCCGGTGCTGGGCGGTTGCGCCAGGGGGCGCAGGGCCCATTCGGCGGGATCGACCCGCACTTCCAGGGTGCCCCGCTCTGCATCCAGTTCGATGAGATCGCCATCTTGGATCTTGGCCAGAGGCCCACCCGCCAAGGCCTCGGGCGAGGCATGGATGGCGGCGGGCACCTTGCCGGAGGCGCCGGACATGCGGCCGTCTGTGATCAGTGCCACGCGGTAGCCGCGGTCCAGCAGGTTCGCCAGGGGGGGCGTGAGCTGGTGCAGCTCAGGCATGCCGTTGGCGCGGGGCCCCTGGAAACGCACCACCACCACCACGTTCCGGTTCAGGCTGCCCGCCTGGTAGGCGGCTTGCAGGGCCTCCTGGCTGTCGAAGACCCGGGCCTGGGCCAGGATGTGGCGGTACTCGGGCTTCACCGATGAGACCTTGATGACCGAGCGACCCAGGTTGCCTGTGAGCAGGCGCAGGCCCCCGTTGTGGGAGAAAGGCCGCAGGAAGGGCCGCAGGATCTCCTCGTCGCGGCTCTGGGCGGGGGCTTCGCGCCACACCAGGGCCTTGGTCTTGGGTTCCAGCTCCGGCGCCTGGGTGTAGGGGCGCAGGCCCGGCCCGGCAACCGTGAGGACGTCGTCATGGAGGAGACCGGCGTTGAGCAGTTCGCGGATGAGGAAGCCCATGCCGCCCGCCTTGTGGAAGGCATTCACATCGGCTTCGCCATTGGGGTACACCCTGGCCAGCAGGGGCACCTGGGCCGAGAGCGTGTCGAAATCGCTCCAGTCGATGTGGATGCCCGCAGCTCGGGCGATGGCCACCAGGTGCAGGGTGTGGTTGGTGGAGCCACCGGTCGCCAGCAGGCCCACCATGCCGTTCACGATGGCCCGCTCATCGATGACCAGGCCCAGCGGCGTGTATTCGGAGCCACCTGCGACCAGCTCCACGGCGCGGGCCGCCGAGCGGCGCGTGAGGGCCTCACGGAGAGGGCTGCCCGCGGGCACGAAGGCGGTGCCGGGCAGGTGCAGGCCCATGATTTCCATGAGCATCTGGTTGCTGTTGGCGGTGCCGTAGAAGGTACAAGTGCCAGGCGCCGAATAGGCCTTGGCCTCCGACTCCAGCAGCTCCGCGCGGTCCGCTTCACCGGCGGCGGCGCGCTGGCGCACGCGGGCCTTCTCCTCGTTGGAGATGCCCGTCACCATGGGCCCGCCGGGCACGAAGAGCACTGGCAAATGGCCGAACTGAAGGGCCCCGATGAGCAGGCCGGGGACGATCTTGTCGCACACCCCGAGGCAGAGCGCCGCGTCGAAGACGCTGTGGGAAAGGGCCACCGCCGTGCTCATGGCGATCACATCACGGGAGAAGAGCGACAGCTCCATGCCGGGCTGGCCCTGGGTGATGCCATCGCACATGGCGGGCACGCCCCCGGCCACCTGGGCCGTGGCGCCCGCGGCACGGGCCGCCTGACGGATCCAGGCGGGATAGGCCTCCAGCGGCTGGTGGGCGGAGAGCATGTCGTTGTAGGCGGTCACGATTCCGATGTTGGGCTGGCGGCCTTCACGAAGGGCCGCCTTGTCCGCCCCCGAGGCCGCGAAGCTGTGCGCCAGGTTCGCGCAGGAGACCAGGCAGCGGTGAGGTGTGGCGGAAGCGGCCTCCCGGATCTGCGCCAGGTAGGCGTTCCGGCTGACGTGGCTGCGCTGCCGGATGCGATCAGTCAGGGCTGCCACATGGGGATTCAAAGCCATGAGATGTTCCTTCGAGGGTCCGACCGTAGCCGCTACATATGTAATTTTATTACTTCGCAGGACGAAATCCAGCCCATTTGTCGTAATATTTCTACAGCGGAGTGCGGATGAAAAGCCTGCCCGATTTCGACATGGTGCTGTTTGGAGGCACTGGCGATTTGGCCATGCGCAAGCTGCTTCCCGCTTTGTACCAGCAGGTGAAGACAGGCCGGGTGAACCCGGCTTCGCGCATCCTCGCGGCAGCCCGCAGGGAAATGTCCAAGGCGGAGTTCCTGGCGCTGGCTGAGGCCACCTGTCGGCCCTTCCTGGGCGAGGCCTACGATGCCGAAACCTGGAATGCCTTTGCCGCGCGGGTGGACTACTTCCCCATGGATGTGCGGAAACCCGAATCCTACGGGCCCCTCGCCGCAGCCTTGGGTGTGCATCCAGAGCGCATCCGGGTCTTCTACTACTCCACGGCACCGGAATTTTTCGCCACCATGTCGGCCAACCTTGGCGCCGCGGGTCTCATCTCCACGCGCTCGCGGGTGGTGGTGGAAAAACCCCTTGGTCACGACCTCGATTCCTCCAGGACCATCAACGACGCCATCGGCGAACACTTTGCCGAGCGGCAGATCTTCCGCATCGATCACTACCTGGGCAAGGAGCCTGTGCAGAACCTGTTGGCCCTGCGTTTCGGCAACGTGCTGTTCGAGCCTCTGTGGCGCCGGGAGTGGGTGCAGGACGTGCAGATCACGGTGGCTGAACAGCTCGGCATGGAAGGCCGGGGCGATTTCTACGACCGTACCGGAGCCTTGCGCGACATGCTGCAGAACCACCTGCTGCAGCTGCTCTGCATCGTGGCAATGGAGCCGCCCACGGGGAGCGATCCCGATGCGGTGCGCGACGAAAAACTGAAAGTGCTGCGCTCCCTCAAGCCCTTCACCGCGGCCGACGTCGCCACCAAAACCGTGCGGGGCCAGTACCAGGCCGGGGCCGCGGCGGGCATGCCGGTGGCAGCTTACGTGGAGGAGTCCGGTGTGGACGCGGACAGCCGCACGGAAACCTTTGTGGCCGTGAAGGCGGAGATCGACACCTGGCGCTGGGCAGGGGTGCCGTTCTTTCTGCGCACGGGCAAGCGCATGCCCGACAAGCTGGCGGAGATCGTCATCAACTTCCGTCCCGTTCCGCATCCCATCTTCGGTGAGTCTGCCCATGGGGGCCGCGCCAACCGACTGATCATCCGCATGCAGCCCGACGAGAGCATGCGGCTCTACCTGGTGGCCAAGCAGCCGGGTGAGGCCATGGCATTGCAGCCCGTGAACCTCAACCTGGATTTCGCCGAATCCTTCCGGGATCGCCGCCTGGAAGCCTACGAGCGGCTGCTGATGGATGCCATCCGCGGCAAGCTCACGCTCTTTGTGCGGCGGGACGAGCAGGAGGCCGCCTGGCGCTGGGTGGAGCCCATCCTCGACCAGTGGGAGGCCAGCGAGGATCGGCCGAGAAACTACACCGCCGGCAGCTGGGGGCCGGCAGCCTCCAGCGCGCTGCTCTCACGGGATGGGCTCGCCTGGAACGAGGAGTACTAGCGGTGCCAAGCCTCCGGGAATGCTCCAACGGCGCAACGCTTGTGGCAGCGGTGGCGCAGCACGTGGCGCGGCGCTTGAAAGAGGATCTGGCCCAAGGGGGACAGGCGGTGCTGGTGGTGTCAGGGGGGCGAAGCCCCGTGCCATTGTTGCAGGCGCTGTCGACGCAGGCCCTGACCTGGGAGCGCGTGGTGGTGACGCTCACCGATGAGCGCTGGGTGGCGCCCGATCAGACCGACAGCAACGAGGCCCTGGTGCGCAGGCATCTGCTGCAGGGCCGGGCGGCTATTGCCCGCTTTGTGCCCCTCTGGACCGGTGATGACACGCCAGAAGCCGCCGTGCCTGCGGTCTGCACGTCCCTCGGGGCCCTCGCGCATCCCTTCAGCCAGGTGATTCTGGGCATGGGTGAGGATGGCCACATGGCCTCGCTGTTTCCCGGTTCATCCGAATTGGGCTCGGGGCTGACCACCGAAGCTGCCGCCCTGGCCGTGCATCCACCGCATGCGGCGCATGCCCGACTGAGCCTGTCCCTGCGGGCGCTTCTGGACGCCCGTGATGTGGTGCTGATGATCGCGGGTGAGGAGAAACGCCTGGTTCTGGAGCGGGCCCTTGGCGAGGGACGCGTGGAGGATCTGCCGGTACGGGCCATCCTGCGGCAGACAGCGGTGCCGGTTTCGGTATTCTGGGCGCCGTGACCATTCATGGGCAGCGACCCGATCTCCCAGCCAGGCCAAAGCCAACAGCGGCTGAGCGCAGTGCCGGAGGTGTCCCATGACGCTCTCCCTCCTTTCCCGCATCCAGACCCTGCTTTCCGACTTGCCGCCCTCGGAGCGGCGGGTCGCCGAGTTGGTGTTGAACAAGCCGGTGGAGGTGATCTCCGCGCCCATTACGCAAATCGCCATCTGGTGCGAGGTGAGCCAGCCCACGGTGATCCGTTTCTGCCGGCGCCTGCAATGCGCGGGGCTGCCCGACTTCAAGCTCAAGCTGGCAGGGGATCTGGGAGCGGGCATTCCCTTTGTCCATGCCAGCCTGTCCCCCGGTGATGGCCTCGGCCAACTCATCGGAAAGGTTTTCGATCACGCGGTGGCCGGATTGACTCAGGGGCGCCAAGCCCTTTCACCGGACACGCTGGAACAGGCGGTGGAGGCGCTCGACCGGGCCAGTCGCATCGAATGCTATGGGCTGGGGAATTCCGGTGTGACCGCCCAGGATGCCCAGATGAAGCTCTTCCGACTGGGCACGCCCACCATCGCCTGCACCGACACCCACATGCAGCGCGTGGCCGCGGTGCTGCTGCCCGCGGATGCCGTGGTTCTGATCATTTCCAATTCCGGCCGCATCAAGTCCCTGCTCGAAGTGGCCACTCTGGCCCGGCGCTCCGGCGCCAAGGTCATTGCCCTCACGCGCACCGATTCGCCCCTGGCGGCCCTCGCCGACATCGTCCTGCCCGCGGATGTCCAGGAGAACCCCGAGGTCTATGCGCCGATGGTGTCGCGTCTGGTGCATCTGGCCATCATCGACGTGCTCACCGTGGCCCTGGCCCTGCGCAAAGGACCGGCTGCGCTCACCCGCATGGAGGCGGCGAAGGCATCGCTCCAGCCCACCCGTGAGGTGACCTAACCTTTAGGCGGGAAGGTTGCCCGGCGCATAAGGCGAGGCGGTCGTCCCGGGTTCGGCCACCACCGGCCCAGAACCGCGCCGCTGAAGGACGGAGGCGTCCACAGTCAGTCCGCTGGGGAAACGGCGAGGGCCCAATGCCACGCCGGGCAAGGTCCAGGGCATGTGGCTCCAGGGCTGGTGAGCGGTACCGGCCGCATTGGGCTGGATGGCATCCAGCCATCCGGCCGTGTAGCGCAGCCCCACCTGCCCCAGCTGCAGGGCCATCCACTTCAGGGCTCCATCCGACAGGCCGCTTTCCTGATGGACGGTGGGATAACCGCCGCCCACATCTGCATGAGCCCCTGGAAATAGCACCTGAACGATGCGGGTGTCCGCATCCCAAAGGGTGGGCGAGAAGTCGATGCGGCGCTCATCCAGAGCCACGGCATGGAAGCCATTGAGCACTTTCGGGCTGAGCTTGGTGTCGGCGAAGCGGAAGGCATCCTGCCGCGCGCCGCCGGAGGCATAGACGGGGATGCCCATGGCGCCCACCGTATCCCACACACCCACGGCCTGCAGGGTATCCACGGGCACGAGGTCGCTGTCCTTGAGGGACCCGATGGAAAGGAAGGCCGGGAGATCCGACACGATCTCGGCCAGTCGGGTCAGGCTGAAGGGGTTGCTAAGGGCCGCCTGCCGGTAGCGGTACCAGGCCTGGGCACCGGAGCGATAGGCCTGTTCCTTATCCTTGGTGAGGCCGGGGCGCAGCACGCCCTGCGAGGCGATGAGGCCCGCCAAGGCCCGGGCGGTGTACGCGCCGCGGCTGAAGCCCAGGATGCTGATCCGGTCGCCCGGCTGGTAGTTCCGGGAGATGAAGGTGTAGCCGCGGACAATGCGGGAGATGAGGCCTGCACCAAAGGCGCCGCCCATGAGGCGCAGGATGGCGTTGCGGGAATCACCCACGCCGTGGAGGTACTTGGCCACCTGCACGGTGGCGCCGTCTTCCACCAGGGTCTTTTCCTGTTCATCGGCGAGGAGGAGTGAGGTGGGGCTGAGGGCCCCATCGAGGCCTACGAAGAGCTTATAAACGTTGGTGGGATCCGCTGTCTGATCGTGGTTCTCGTCCTCGTTCGGATTGTTCCAGGTGCCATCCGCGCAGAACACGATGTGCTTCGACATGTGAGCCTCGGGAAAACCAGGCCGACAGGGGCGGCCCTGAATGGGTGAATCCCAGGATGGTCCAGGCAATGCTTGCTGTGATCAAGAAAAAACAGTCAAAAATGCTTTCGATGGGGTTTGCCTGAGCCCCTACTTCACGGGTTTGAAGGCTGGCCTGGTGGCGGCATTGGCCACCGCTTGGCCCAAGTCAAAGGTGAACTGGGCCTGCTGCACCATGCCCTGCAGGTCCCAGGTGGGATCGTACTCATCGGTGACCTGGTGATAGCGCTTGCCGTAGGCGGAGGCCTTGGCCTTGAGGGCCGCGAGATCGGCCCCGATGTAGTCGCGGCCGCCACCCACGGAGAGGGCGGGCACGCCTGCCTGAACGAAGCTGTAGTGATCCGAGCGGAAGTAGCCGCCGCC
Source organism: Geothrix sp. PMB-07 (assembly GCF_030758935.1). Taxonomy (NCBI): domain Bacteria; kingdom Pseudomonadati; phylum Acidobacteriota; class Holophagae; order Holophagales; family Holophagaceae; genus Geothrix; species Geothrix sp. PMB-07. The sequence continues at coordinate 4,204,988 of NZ_CP132333.1, read as the reverse complement.
GGTATCGGGATGACTGGGGCCGATGCTGAGGCCCGAGGCTTTGGCCACGGCGCGACCCAGGTCGCCGAGGGTGCTGCGTTCGCTGAAGGGCAGGCCCATGTCTCGGGTGGGGGCCACGAAGTTGAGACTATCCAGGTTCAGGTCGGCGACTGTCTTGGCCAGCGGCCAGAGGGGATTGGCCGCGTAGGCCTTCGAGCCCAGCAGGCCCTGCTCTTCGGCGCAGACGAAGAGGAACATCTGGCTGCGTTTCGCAGGCGTGTGCCGCGCCGCCTGGGCCATGGCCAACAGGGCCGCGCAGCCGGAGGCATTGTCCACGGCGCCGTTGTAGATGGTGTCTTTCTCGTGCCCGGGTTCTGGATTCGGGTGGCTATCCAGAGCCAGGTCGCCGCCCTTGCCCAGGTGATCCCAGTGGGCGCTATAGACCACCAGCTCATCCTTGAGAGCAGGGTCCGAGCCTGGCACCACGCCCGCCACGTTGAACTGATCGACGATGCGAACAGCGCTGTGAAGCTGGCCCTTGAGGGTGAGATTTAGAGGCACGGGGTGGAAATCACGGGTCTGGGCCTTGGCGCGGAGTGCGTCCAGATCTTGGCCACCCTGCTTGACCAATGCCCTGGCAGTCTCCTCGGTCATCCAGCCTTGGAGCCCTGTCCCGGCGGGGCCCTTGGCCAACGAGAAGCGCTCCGCCTCCCAGCTGGGCCGCACCACGCTCCAGCCATAGGTGGCCGAAGGTGTGGTGTGGATGAGCAGCACACCCGCGGCGCCATGTTTGGCGGCCATCTCGAACTTGGTGGTCCAGCGCCCGTAGGCGCTGAGATTGGGACCATCGAAAAGGCCCGGTTCGTCCGTCGTGGGGGCGGGTTCATTCACCATCACAAGCAGGATCTTGCCCCGCAGGTCCACGTCCTTGTAGTCGTTCCAGCGGTACTCCGGGGCGTCGATGCCGAAGCCCAGGAAGACCACGGGGGCCTCAAATACCTGTTCCGCCTTGGCCTGGCCCGCGCCGAAGACGATTTCCGACCCGAACTTGGGCGTGAGGCAGGCGCTTCCGCTCTGAAAGCTGAGGGCGCTGCGATCCACCTGGGTGCGCAGGCCCAGGAGGGATACCGGCTGGCGATAGGAGCTGTCCTGGGCTGGTTTCAACCCCAGCATCTGCAGCTGGGTTTCCAGGTAGCGCGCGGTCAGTTCGGCCCCGCGCTGACCTGTGCCTCGACCTTCCAGCAGATCGTCGGCGAGGAATGCCAGGTGGGCCCGAAGCGGACCTTCCTGCACCTGGGCACCGGGATTCGCGGTTTGAGCCATCAGGCTGGTGGCCGCCAGGGCTGGAAGCAGGAAACGCATGAAGGCTCCTCGGAGGGAGCCCTCAGCATACCTCGCAAGACGGGGCCTTGGAGGAGATCAGATGTTGGTGGCACCGGCGGGTACACTCACGCCCGCGACCCCTGCGGCCTTGGCATTGGCAAAGACCTTCCCCCCGGTGCTGGGCCCGGTGGCGAACACCGCACCCTGGCGGACACCGGCCTCAGAGGTGCAGATGACTGGAATTTTGGCCGCGCCCAGGCGCTGGATGAGAAAAGAGGCCGCACTGCTCCCGTCACTGACCACCTTGTCGCTGGGCAGCAACAATACGGCGTCGGGGTGGCGGGTGGTGACGGCTCCAGCGGCCCTTCCGATATCCTGCGGGCCTTTGACATCCACCACCATCACCTTCACGCCGCTGAAGGCGCTGCTGGCGGCTTCCACGGTGCCCTTGCTGTTCGCGACGTCACACACCACCATCACGGTGGTGCAGTTGGGCCAGGTTTGGCGGAGGCTCTTGGCGAGGGCGTCGAAATCGCCGGCACAAAGGGGCACTGCCAGAAGGACGAGGGCGGAGAAAGCGGTTCTGAAACTCATGGGTTGACTCCTGATGCGCGGGGCTGCCAAAGACTGAAAGCTCACCGTTAAGCCATCGGCTCTGAACGGCCAGATCTGAACTTCGGTAAGCCCGGCAGGAGTGCCGGGAAGAGCGGGATGTTTTCATGGAGCGGGATCAGTCTTCCTTGGAGTGCAGACGGCCGATCTGAAACTGGATGGCCCCCAGCAGAGCCACTGGGGCCGTGACGGCGCGAAGAATGCTTCGTCCCAGGCTCACGGGTTTCCAGCCGGCTTTTTCCAGGGCCGCGAATTCACCGGGGGTGATGCCACCCTCGGGCCCGCTGGTGAAGGCCAGGGATTCGTGACAAAAGTCCGGATTGGCCAATCCGGTAGCGAGTTCATAGGCCACCCACTTCTGCGAAGACGGCCAGCCCAGCAGTTGCTCGAAAGGGATGGGGGCACGCAGTTCGGGCAGGCGGCTGCGGTGGCTCTGCTCACAGGCGGATTGGATGAGACGCGACCAGCGTTCCATGCGGGCCAGGGTTTTGGCGGCGTCGTACTCGCTGCGCTGGTAGATGACGGGCTGGATGAGGGTGGCGCCCAGTTCCACGAGGGGTGGCAGCCACTCATCGAAAAGGCTGAGCTGGGCGGGCAGGGGCAAGCAGGCCTCCAGGGCCATGGGGGGTTCGCGCTCTTCCTGCAGAGGGGAAACGAGTCTGGCTGTGGCGCGACCCCGGTCCAACTCCGCCAGGTCTGCAGTCCAGATTTCTTCGCCCAGTACCAGTTCCAAGGCCGCCCCAGGTTTCAGGCGCAGGGCCTTCAGGTGGCGGGACGCTTCGGGACCGAGATGGACCAGCGTGTTTTCAGCCGTCGGCAGGGCGTCCATGAACAGGCGGGGCAGGCTCATGGGGACATGATGTGGGATTCTCGGGGCCGTGGCGAGGCAGGCTGCAACAGGCAGCGACCTCTCTGAGGCAAGGTTCCTCAGCAACCCGTCTCAACCAATTCAGAAGGATTGGGGTCAAGACAGATACTCAGTTGGCATGGGTTATGACCTGAAAGCCTCTGGGGCCGTTGCCCCTCACCCGAAAGGAATCACCATGAACCTCCGCCGCCTCGCCCTCGCCGCCTTCGGGATCACACTGGTGGGCGCCTCCCTCTTCGCCCAGACCCCGGAGCCGGGCACGCAAACCGCCACGCCCAAGCGCGAGGCCCGCGCCGAAAAGCGTGCGGATCGCCAGCAGAAGCGCATTGCCCAGGGCGTAGCCAGCGGTTCGCTGACGCCCAAGGAGACGGCCCGCCTGGAGCGTCAGGAAGCCAAGGTCGACAAGGACATCGTCAAGGCCGAGGCCGACGGCAAGATCACCAAGAAGGAAGCGGCCAAGATTGAGCGGGAACAGAACAAGGAAAGCCGCCGCATCCGCATACAGAAACACGACGCCCAGACCACCAAGTAGGCCTGTGATTCCGAGGATGAGAAGGGGCCCTTCGGGGCCCCTTCTGGCGTGTGGCTGGGCCGGGGCTTGGCAACCCAGATAAGCTAAAAGATCTGGAGGACCCTTGGTTGATGCCCTGCTCCAAGCCGCGCCCTGGTGGGCTTGGGTTGGATTCCATGCCTTCGTGTTTCTCATGCTGGCCCTGGACCTGGGTGTCTTCAACCGGCGGATCCACGCGCCCAGCATGCGCGAGGCCGGGATCTGGAGCGTGGTGTGGATCAGCCTGGCGCTGATTTTCAATGGCCTGATCTTCCAGGCGGAGGGCACGCAGAAGGGCCTGGAATGGTTCACGGGCTACGTGCTGGAGAAATCCCTCAGTGTCGACAACCTGTTCGTGTTTGTTCTGGTCTTCCGCAGCTTCCAAGTGGATCTCCGCCATCAGCACCGGGTGCTGTTCTGGGGTGTGCTGGGCGCGTTGATCATGCGTGCCGCCATGATCCTGGCGGGCACGGCCCTGCTGAACCGCTTCGAGTGGATGATGTACGTCTTCGGCGGTTTCCTCGTCTACACGGGCCTCAAGATGCTGCTGGTCGATGAGCAGGAGGCGGATCCGACGCAGAACCCCATGGTGCGGGCCTTCCGGCGCCTGGTGCCCTATGACGAGACGGGCGGTCACGAGCATTTCTGGGTGGTCCGGGCTGGCAAACGCTTCGCCACGCCCATGCTGCTGGTGCTCATCACCATCGAGGTGACAGATCTGGTGTTCGCCGTGGATTCCATCCCGGCGGTGCTGGCCGTGAGCCGCGATCCTTTCGTGGTCTACACGTCGAACATTTTTGCCATTCTGGGATTGAGGAGCCTCTACTTCCTGCTGGCCAAGATGATGGACCGCTTCCATCGGCTGAAGACCGGCCTGGCCGTGGTGCTGGCCTTCGTGGGCGTGAAGATGTGCGTGGCGAAATGGTTCCACATCCCGGTTCAGTACAGCCTGCTGATCATCGCCGCAGTGCTGGCGGGCAGCGTGGTGGCCAGCCTGGCCTGGCCAGCAGAGCGGGACGGAGAAGCATGATGGAAGTCTGGCGTCACGATCTTGAGACGGCTCCGGCCTCGGGCCCTTTCGTGGTCACCTTGGGCACCTTCGATGGCGTTCACGCGGGCCATCGGGAACTGCTGCAGATTGCCTCCGGGCGGGCCAAGGCCCAGGGACAGCGCGCGGCGGTGGTCACCTTTGATCCCCACCCGACCCTGGTGGTGTCCCCGGAGCGGAAGCCGAAGCTGCTCATGACCCTGGAGCAGCGGTTGGCGGCCTTTGAGGCCGAGGCCATGGACTTGGCCTGGGTGATTCCGTTCAGCCGGACCTTTTCCGAACTGAGCCCCGAAGCCTTCCTGGACCGCCTCCAGCAGACCCTCAGGCCAGTGGAGATTCACGTGGGCCGGGCCTTCTGCTTTGGCCGTGACCGCAGCGGGACCGTGAGCACCCTGGAAGCCTGGGGCGCGTCCCACAACTGCCTTGTCCGCACGCTCGCCCTGCGGGCGCCCGACGGGGGCCGTCTTTCCAGCACCCGCATCCGCGAGGCCCTGGATGCGGGGGATGTGGCCATGGCCGCCGCCTTCCTGGGGCATCCATACACCCTCACGGGCGTGGTGGTGGAGGGTGACCGCCGGGGCCGCCACCTGGGATTTCCCACGGCTAACCTGGCCTGGGAACAAGAGCAGATGCCAGCCTATGGGGTTTATGTCACGGAAGTGGCCATGCCCCATCATGGGGGCAGCCACTTGGGGCTCACGAACGTAGGAGAAAAGCCCACCTTTGATGGGCAGCGGCTCACCGTGGAAACCCACTTGCCGGGGTTTGAGGGCGACCTCTATGGTGCTCGGCTCCATGTGCGGTTTCTTCACCGCATCCGGGGCGAAGTGAAGTTCCGTTCGGTGGATGAGCTTCGGGCCCAGATTGCGCAGGATGTGGCCGAGGGCCAGGCCTGGTGGACAGCCAATCGGGTTTAGGCGTGGTTAGCTGGCGACATCCACCCGCCAGCGGGTGAGGGGGCGTTCCGCCAGGTCCCAGATGTGCAGGCCCAGGGGCAACCGGTTCACGCCGAGGCGACGCCGGATCTGAGCCTTGGCAGCATCCAGGCTGTCGGCCTCAATGGGGCCGTATTCCATGAAGTAGTCGCTGAGTTTGTAACCGAAACTGCGAGGAGAGGTCAGCATGGGGGCTCCATCCGTTCCATGAGCTCAATATTCGTTTTATTTTCGTTTTTGTCAAGGGCTGATGCGAAAAAAAGAGAGCGGCCCGGGCCACCCTCTCAGTTTCAAGCTCATCATTGGACAATGACTGTCGCATGGCTGGGTCAGCGGATCCGAAACTCCACTCGGCCTTCAAAGGGCGGGGTCAAAGGACGTGGCAGGGGCCGCAGGATGATGCGGTCATCATCGCAGTCGTGGTGCCTGTGCCAGGCGCGGCGCTCCCAGCGATCCTCCCACCGCCGCTCGTCCCAATGGCGGTAGGGGGAGCAGCGGGGGGCTTCGATCACCACGACGCGGCGGGGGCCCTGCCAGCAGCGGCCATGGGCGGAGAGTGGAAGGGTCGCGAGGGTTGCAAGGGCGAACAGAACCAAGCTTCGCATGGTGTCTCCTTCCGGGGCTGGGTTGCCTGCCCGGTGCAGAGGATTGTTCACGTCTTGTGCCAATAATATAAATTAAATATCTGTAATATTTACAAACACAATCATTCAACCGCGTCTCGCGAAATGCAACGTGCAGCCGCCACGCTGTGGCAGGGGACGACGCCTTACTTGTCGCGACGGTCACCCACCACGGCGGCTGGTACGCCCGCCACGATGGACCACTCGGGCACATCCCTGACCACCACGGCCCCCATGGCCACCACGGCGTGGTCGCCGATGGTGACGCCATCGGTCACGCCCGCGTTGGCGCCAATCCACACATCTCGCCCAATGCGGATGCCACGCGATCTCACAGGCTGATCTTTGATGTCGCGATCGGATTTCAGGCCATGATCGAAGGCATAGAGGGCGGCGCCGCTGGCGATGCGGGTGCCATCCCCGATGACGAGGCCCTTGCGACCTCCGTCCAACCGTGCCCCAGCATTGACGCTCACATCACTGCCCAGGGTGATGGGGCCATGGAGAAAGGCCTGGGCTGCGATGGCGCAGCGGTCGCCGAGAACCACAGGGCGGCCAGGCTCTCCGAAGATGGCCGCCTCCGGGGCGATGAAGCAGCCCTCGCCCAGGTGCACCGTCTCCTGGGCCAGAAGCTGGGCCTGAACCTCGGCCTGCCAGGCCTGGGCCCAGTCGCGGTGTCGGACCTTCAAGGCGAAGTAGAGCCAGGGCATCCAGGACAGGCGCCGTTTGTGTTGTTCGCGAAGGGCTTCTGGATCGCGCATGGCTTCATGCTAGCGCTACAGTAGCGCATGCCCCACCTCGGCCCCCTGCCCTCCTGGTCCTTTGCCCTCGGCGTGACCACGTCGCTGTTCTCGGTGCTGAATCCCATCAGCGCGGCGGCCATCTTCGCCAGCGCCACGGTGGGCATGGATCGCGTCGCCCTCCGCCGCAGTGCGCGAAAGGCCTCTCTGACAGCAGGCACGGCCATGATCGTGTTCGCGCTGGTGGGCCAATTCATCTTCAGTTTCTTCGGCTTCACAGCCCTGGCCATGCGCTTCGTGGGGGGCGTGCTGGTGCTCTACCGCGCCATCTCCATGCTCTATGGCGAAGATCCTCGTGAGCGAAGCACCGAGGATGAAAAGGCCGAAGCCAGCCTCAAACACCCCGAGGATTTCGCCATCATCCCCTTCGGCATCCCTTTGTTGGCGGGCCCGGGAACACTGTCCACCGTGATGGGCATGATCGCGGGCGTGACCTGGCGCGAGTACGGCGTGGTGCTGATGGCCATCATCGCCAACATCTGGTTGACCTACCTCATCCTGCGCAAGGCCCCGGCCGTGTTTGCGCGCATTGGCGCCATCGGCACCAAGGTCATGAACAAGCTCATGGGCCTCATCCTGGCCGCGGTGGCCATGCAGTTCCTCATCAACGGCGTGAAGGCGCTCTACGTGGAAATGCAGCAAGCGCCGCCTGCAGCGGCTGTCTCCACCAAATAGCTACTTCAGCGCGGCCTCGATGGCGGCCTTTAGTTCGGCGCTATCAGGAGCCACCTTGCTGCTGAAGGCCTGGATCACCTGACCATCCTTACCCACCAGGTACTTGTGGAAGTTCCAGGAGGGCTCGCCGTTCTTGGCCGTGAGGAAGGCGTAGACGGGCGCCTGGTGGGGGCCCTTCACCTCCAGCTTTTCAAACAAGGGAAAGGTCACGCCGTAGTTCTTCTGGCAGAAGGTCTCGATCTGGGCGGCGGTGCCGGGCTCCTGGCCACCGAACTGGTTGCAGGGGAAGCCCAGGATCACCAAACCCTTGTCCTTTAGTTCGGAGTAGAGCTTCTGAAGACCGGCGTACTGGGGGGTGAAGCCGCATTCGCTGGCCACGTTCACGGCCAGGACGACCTTCCCCTTGTAGGCGGCCAGGGACTGGGGTTTGCCATCCAGGGTGTTGAGGGTGATTTCGTGCAGGGACATGGGGTTCCTTTCGGCGGCAAGGGATGGCAGGGTGCCTACCAGGCTGGCGGCCAGGGTGAGGGCTAGGGTCAGGACAGGGCGCATGGGGGCTCCGGGCTTGGTTCTTGGGTGCCGGCGAGAGGGGGACCGTTCCAGGCGAATCGCTGACCCGGATTCCCGGCCCTGATCTGATCCCCGGTGCGGAACTCCGAATGAGCGGCCCGAAACGTCCGCCCGGCGGCCATCCGTCCGTACGAATCGGACTGAGGCATGCTGGAAGCCATGCGATTCGTCCCCCTCCAGCAGCATCTTCTGTCCCGCCTGCGCAAGCGGACGCCCTGGGTGGTGGTGCTGGTCTTCACCGGCGTGTTCACGGCGTTCCAGTTCCTGCTGGTCTCGGCCTCGGACCAGATGCGGCAGCCGGGGGCGCTGGCGAATTCCCTGCTCACACCCTTCCTGATGTCCTTCTGCTATGGATTCCTGACACCCCTGCCCTGGCGCTGGAGTGGAGACGATCAGGGCCGGGCCCCCTTCTGGCGCGGGTTGATCCAGGCGCTCGTCTTCAATGCCTTCCTCATTCTGCTGCTGGTCGCCATCAGCTGGTTTCTGGTGCATGGTGCCAGCGCGAAGGCGGCGGCACTGGGGTACCCCCGGGGCATCACACCCACCTTCATGGGCATTCTCTCCATGACGCTGCTGGGCGGTCTGCCCATGATGACCATCGTGGGGGCCATCATCGCCTTCTCGGTCATTTCAGAAGAAGAAAAGGCGGCTGTGGAGACGAAACTGGAAGAGGCCCAGTGGGTGCTGCTGCGTGGGCAGCTGAGCCCCCATGTGCTCTTTAACTCGCTCAATGGCCTGGCCGAACTGGTGCGGATGGATCCTCTGGCCGCGGAGCAGGCGCTGCTGGATCTGTCGGAGTTGTACCGGGCCCTGCTGCGCCACGGGGATCGCCCCAAGGCCCCCCTCAGCGAAGAGAGGGCTCTGGTGCAGCGATTCCTGGCCGTGGAAGGGTTGAGGTTTGGTTCCCGCTTGCAGGTGCGTTGGGAATGGGATGAAAGCCTGGATTCTGTCGAAACGCCCCCGTTCTTGCTGCAACCCCTGGTGGAAAACGCCCTGAAACATGGCATTGCGCCTCACTCGGCCGGAGGCGAACTGGTCATCCGGCTGCATCGCGAAGGGACCGGCCTGCGGTTGCAGGTCGCCAACTCCGGCAAAGGCTTGGGCTTGCTGCCGGGCCAGGGAGTGGGCCTTGGCAACCTGGAAGCCCGGCTGAAGCTGGCCTATGGGGCGGGGGCCACCTTCCACCTCCGGCCAGAGGGGAGCCTCACGGTGGCCGAAGTGGTGTTGGAGCACCTGGAGACACGACGATGAAGACCCTCCGCGTGGCGCTGGCCGATGACGAGCCCCTGGCCCGGGCTCGGCTTTCACGGCTGTTGCGGGAGGCGGGCTGCGACGTGAAGGCGGAGTTGGAGGATGGCCCCTCCACTCTGGCCTGGCTGCGGGAGCCCAGGGAGGTCGACGTCCTCTTCTTGGATATCCAGATGCCAGGCGCCACCGGCCTGGAGGTGGCGGCGGAGCTGGCCGACTGTCGCCATTGCCCGCCCGTGGTGTTCGTGACCGCCTATTCGGAGCACGCGGTTCGCGCTTTCGAGGCGGCGGCGGTGGACTACATCCTGAAACCTGTGTCAGCAGAACGCCTGGCAAAGTCCCTATCCCGCCTGAAGGAGGGCGGCCTCCGCCGCTCCGAGGCGCCCACCTCGACCCCCCAGCGCTTCCCGGTGCGGGCCGGAGAGGGGCACGTGTTCCTGGATCTGAAACGGACTACCCACTTCGAGGTGGAGGAGGAGGTGGTTTGGGCCTGGGCCGGGGGCAGTCGGCACCGGACCTCCTGGACCACCCTGGCGGAAGTGGAGGCGGCCTTTCCCGGGGCTGCTTTGCTCCGCATTCAACGGCACCTGCTGCTCCGCCCCGAGGCGGTGCTGGGCCTGAAGCCTCTGGAGGGGGGGCGGGCCTCGGTGCGGGTGGCCGAGGGGCTGGATCTGGAAGTCAGCCGCAGCGTCACACCGAAAATCAAGGAGATGCTCGGGCTCTGACGAAACAATCCAGGGGCTAGGATGGGTCTTGAGCCCCTGGGATTTACCCCATGCCTGAACCGATCCAGATCCACCCGAAGTCTGCGGTGTCGAGCACCGCTGGAGCCTTGCGCATCGTCCTCTTGTACGCCGTGTTTTCCGGGCTCTGGATCCTGCTTTCGGACCGGGCCGTGGGCTTCCTGGTGCATGACCCGGTTGCCATGACGGTGCTCAGCATCCTGAAAGGATGGGTGTTCGTGGCGGTCACCGCCACCATGCTTTTCGTGATGGTGAAACGGCTGGTGGAGCGGACGGCCAACCGGGAAGCCAGGCTGAACGCCCTCATCCACACCATTCCGGACCTGGTGTGGCTGAAGGATCCCAAAGGGGTCTACCTGGGCTGCAATCGGGCTTTCGAGCGGTTTTTCGGTGCCCGGGAGATCGAGATTGTCGGCAAGACCGACTACGACTTCGTGGACAAGGCCCTGGCGGATTTCTTCCGCGACCAGGATCAGAAGGCCATCGATGCGGGAACCACCAGGGAGAACGAGGAGCGGGTCACCCTGGCCGAAACAGGCCAGGAAGTGGTCTTGGAAACCCTGAAAACCCCCATGTACGACGGTCATGGGGTCCTCATCGGTGTCCTGGGCATTGGCCGGGACATCACGGAGCACACCCGCCTCGTCAGCGAGCGCGCGCGTCTGGAAACCCAGCTGCAGCAGGCGCAGAAGATGGAACTGGTCGGCCGGTTCGCCGGTGGGGTGGCCCACGACTACAACAACATGCTGGGCGTGATCCTGGCCAACGCGGATTTGGCCCTTTATGGGAAGCCGCTGGAATACCCAGAGCGCAAACACCTGGAGGAGATCCTTCGAGCGGCCAGGCATTCGGCGGAGCTCACGCGGCAGCTGCTCGCCTTCGCCCGGCAGCAGCCTGTGGACCCGCGGATGCTGGACCTGAATCAATCCATCACGGAATTGCAGGCGGTCCTGGAAAGGCTGGTGGGATCTGAAGTGCAGCTGCGCTGGTCCTTGGCTCCGGGCCTGGGGAAAGTGCTGATGGACCCGACCCAGCTGGACCAGGTGCTGACCAACCTGTTGGTGAATGCCAGGGATGCCGTCTCGGGTGTGGGTCAGATCGAGGTGGCCACCTCGAACCGGACCCTGACCTTGACGGACTGCGCCGCCCTGGTGGATGCCCAGCCAGGCGACCACGTTTGCCTCACCATCTCCGACAGTGGCTGTGGGATGGCACCGGATTTGGTGGCGAGGATCTTCGAGCCCTTCTTCACCACCAAGGGCGAGGGCCGGGGCACTGGGTTGGGGCTGGCCATGGTCCACGGCGTGGTGAAGCAGAACCGCGGCATCATCCTGGTGGAGAGCGAACCAGGGCGAGGCACCTGCTTCCAGGTGCTCCTCCCGCGGGCTGAGGCCCCTACTTCCTGAGCTTAAGCACGTCCATGACGATCACCAGGGCCATGAGGGAGGCCAGCAGCAGGAAACCGCCGGTGAGGATCTTCTCTTTGAGCTCGATGGTGAGGTCCTTCCGCCGCAGTTTTTCAAAAACCAGCAGGGCCATGTGGCCACCGTCGAGGGCGGGAATGGGCAGGGCGTTGAGGATGCCCAGCTGCAGGCTGATGGCACCGCACATGATGAGAAATTCCTGCCAGCCAGACTTGGCGGCCCGGCTGCCTGCTTTGATGATGCCAATGGGTCCCGACACCTCGGCGCTCCGTGCCTGGAAGGTGACGAGTTTCTTGAGAAAACCGAACACTTGGCCACTCATGTGCCAGGAGTCTTCAATGGCAATGCGTCCACCGGTCAGAAGGTCGCCCATTTGGAGGGGCCTTCGTTGAAAATCGTAAGACATCGGCAGGCTTCCGACCCCAACACGGCCTACGCCGTTTTCATTGGTGGGAGTCACGGAGAAAGAAAGCAACTTGCCTTCCCTGAGTACTTCAACGGCGATGGGCTGAGCTGGATGGGTCTTGATATAGGCCACTGCATCTTCCCACCGGCCGGAGGGGAAAAGGATGTGACCGACGCGGCGCAATTCGTCCCCCGGTTGGAGGCCGGCTACATCAGCAGGCATGCCTTTGGCCACTTGATCAACTACCATGGCCGACCCTGGCCGGGGTTCCGCCTTGATGATGCGTGCCTGGTCGGCGCGGACGGCTGTGAACAGGATAAGGCTGGTCGCCAGGTTGGCGAGGATGCCGCCGCTGTAGAAGAGCATGCGCTTGCCGAAGGGCTGCTGAAGGAAACCATAGGGATCGTCGGCACCGGGGTCCTCGGGATTGAAGCCCGCCAGTTTTACGTAGCCGCCCAGGGGCAGGGCGGAGAGACGCACGTCGGTCTCCCGCCACTTGAAGCCGAACAGGCGCGGGCCGAAGCCCAAGGAGAAGACTTCCACGGGCATGCCCATGTACTTGGCGGCGAGAAAGTGGCCGCCCTCGTGCAGGAAGACGAGGCCGCCCAGCATGAGGATGGGCCCCCAAAAACCGGCGCCCGGCACCTTCAGGGCGAACAGCGCGACGAGGGACAAGCAGAGGGTCAGAGGCAGGCGGTGGCGGTTCATGGATGTCCGAAAAGTCAGGCCCGGGCGTGGACCCAACCTTCAGCATGACGCCTTGCGGTCGCATCCGCATCCAGCACTTGGGCCAAGGACCCCAGGGGCGTGGCAGGAATGCGGCTCAAGGTTTCGTGGTTGCAGGCCTGGATATCCCAGAAGCCCAGTCTTCCCTGTAGGAAGGCGGCGACGGCCACCTCGTTGGCGGCATTCAACAGGGCCGGGGCGGTGCCTCCGGCGCGCAGGGCCTGGAAGGCCAGCCCCAGACAGGGGAAGCGCTCCAGATCCGGGGCCTCGAAGGTCCACTGGCGGGCCGCGTCCCAGGGATAGGGCGCCACGGGGCCGGGCTGCTTCTCGGGATAGAGCAGACAGTACTGAATGGGCAGCTTCATGTCGTTGGCGCAGACCTGCAACTGGTAGCTGCCGTCATGGAAGCCCACCATGGCGTGCACCTGACTCTGGGGGTGCACGGTCACGGCGACTTGGTCGGCCGAGAGGCCGAAGAGCACCGAGGCTTCGATGACCTCCAGCCCCTTGTTCATGAGGGTGGCGCTGTCGATGGTGATCTTGGGCCCCATCTTCCAGGTGGGGTGGTTGAGGGCCTGGTCGACGGTGGCGGTCTGGATCTGGGCCAGAGGCCAGTCCCGGAAGGGGCCCCCGCTGGCGGTGATGCGCACTTCCCGGATGGTGGCGGGATCGCGACCCTCCAGCAGCTGATGCAAGGCGGCGTGCTCGCTGTCCACGGGGAGCAGTTCGCCCCCCCCGGCCAGGGCGGCCTCATGCATGAGGGCCCCGCCCACTACCAGGGATTCCTTGTTGGCGACGCATACCCGCCGACCAGCGCGCAGAGCCGCTTCGGTGCTGGCCAGCCCCGCGCTGCCCACAATGGCGGCCACCACGGTATCGGCCTCGGCATGAAGGGCGCAGGCCAAGAGCCCCTCGCCACCCCAGTGAACCTCAGGGCGGTACGAGAGGTTGGAGCGGAGCCAGTCCGCATCCTCGCGAGTGCCCACGGAGACACAGCGGGGGCGGAAGGTTTCGCACTGGGCCTTCAGCAGCTCCCGGTTGCGCCCCGCCGCCAAGGCCACCACCGAAAGCCGCTCGGGGTGGGCCCGCACCACGTCCAGTGTGGAGGTGCCAATGCTCCCGGTGGAGCCGAGGATGGCGAGGGTTCGCACCTCAGTTGAATCCGTGCACGAAGTGGACGTAGGCGTAGAGGGCCGGGGCCGCGAACACCAGGCTGTCCACCCGGTCCAACATGCCGCCGTGACCGGGAATGGAGACATTGCCTGCGTTGGAATCTTTCACCCCGGCGCTGCGCTTCCAGGTGCTTTCCACGAGATCGCCCAGCTGGCCCACGGTGCCCAGCAGCAGGGCCAGGGCGAAGATGTCCACCAGAGACCACTCGGGGCAGACCGTGGCCTTCATGAGGAAAGCGCCCAGCAAGTTGCCGCCGAGGTTGCCGAAGGCGCCCTCCCAGCTCTTCTTGGGGCTCACCTTGGGGGCCAGCTTGTGGCGTCCAAAGTAGCTGCCCACGAAATAGGCGGCTGTGTCACCGAACCAGGTGATGATGAAGAGCGACAGGATGAGGCGGCTGCCGGTCTTGGGCAGGGTGCCCTGCAGCATGAAGAGCTTCTGCTGGAAGCCCAGGCCGAAACCCAGGTAGAGGGCGCCAAGCCAGGTGATGGCCTGGCTCGGAAGGGCGTCTTCCAGCTTGGCGTCGAAGAACAGGGCGCCGAAGTGGATGAGCAAGCCGCCGAGGGTGAAGACCAGCCAGAGCGGCAGGGGGTCCTGGTTGCCGGTGGCGAAATAGAAGTGGAGCATGATGCCCCAGGCCACCAGGACGCCGGACACCAGCGAAGGGTTGAAGCCCCGCACGCGGGCCATGAGCGTCATTTCACGAACACCCATGAGGATGGCCGCGGCCATGACGGCGAGGTAGGTCCCCGGGGCCCAAGGCTGGTCGCCGAACCAGAGAAGGCTGAAGAAGAACAGCCCGAAGACCGCGGCGGTGGTGATCCGCACCGTCATGTTGCGGGTGTCCACCTTGGGTGTGGTGCGTTCCATCAGATCCCCCCGAAGCGGCGTTCGCGCTGGGCGTAATCCTCCAGTGCGGCCCTCAGCTCGGCGGGGCCGAAGTCGGGCCAGAGGAGGTCGGTCATGTAGAGTTCGGCGTAGGCGGACTGCCAGAGCAGGAAGTTGGAAATGCGGTGCTCACCGCTGGTGCGGATGAGCAGGTCCACATCGGGTACTCCAGCGGTCCAAAGCCGGGCCTGCAGGGCGGCTTCATCCACCTGGTCGGGGCGGAGGCTCTCTTCCACGCAGCGCCGGGCGGCCTGGGCCAGTTCGAGCCGGGAGCCGTAGTTGACTGCCAGGTGGAAGGTCATGCCGGTGTTCTTGGCGGTGGCCTCTTCCAGGGTTTTCATGTCCGCCAGGATTCCCGAGGGCATGCCCTCCGGGGAGCCCAGGTGGTGGAACCGGATCCCCTTTTTGGCGAGCTTGTGGAGGAACATGCGCAAGTACATGCGCAGCAGGGCCATGAGGGCCCCCACTTCCAAGGCTGGCCGTTTCCAGTTCTCCGTGGAGAAGGCGTAGAGGCTCAGATGCTGGACGCCGGCGTCTGCCGCGGCCTCCAGAATGCGCTCCACGGCCAGGACCCCGGCCTTGTGCCCCTTGATGCGGGGCCACCCCCGCTGAGCAGCCCAACGGCCGTTGCCGTCCATGATGATGGCGACGTGGGTCGGAACGGTCATCGCGGGCTCAAAGCTGGGCAATTCCGGGCAGATGCCGCGTGGTCGGCCTCGCGTATGCCCAGAGGGCATACCGAGATGATGATGGCGACCTCGGTAGGAACGGTCATCGCGCTGGAAACCTCAAAAGGGTGAAAAAGGTCATGCTAGCACGGGGCTTGCCGTAGAGATGGTGTGGCGGCTTGCAGCCCGGCCCTCCGTGTTAGGCTGGTCTCCACATTTTTCCTGGCGAACCCATGGTTCAGTTCAACACCCGTGCCAATGAGATCCTGCTCAAGCTGGTCTACTACGGACCAGGTCTGTCGGGAAAGACGACGAATCTGCAGTCGCTGCATGCCATGTGCTCGGATGCTCAGCGCGGCGAGATGTTCTCGGTCAACACCCAGGAAGACCGCACGCTGTTCTTCGACCTGCTGCCCATCAACCTGGGCTACATCTATGGCAACGCCATCCATCTGCAGATCTACACGGTGCCCGGCCAGGTGCAGTACGATGCCAGCCGCCGCGTGGTGCTGGGCGGCGCCGATGGTGTGGTGTTCGTGGCGGATTCCAGTGAAGCCAAGATGCAGGACAACGTGGACTCGCTGTCGAACCTGTACCACAACCTCAACGCGAATCGCCTGAACATCAAGCAGATCCCCTTTGTCATTCAGTACAACAAGCGGGATCTGCCCGACGCGCTGGCGGTGGGCGTCATGAACCGCCGCCTCAATTTCCGCAGCGTGCCCTACTTCGAATCCGTGGCCAACCGGGGCACCGGCGTGCTGGACACCTTCCTTTCCATTACCCGCGAAACCGTCAGCTACACCTTCAAGAAGTACCACCTCGACAAGAAGATCAAGGATTTCGACGAGATGCTGAATCTCATCGAATCCAATGTGCGATCAAGCATGCGCGAGCTGCCTCAGCCCCAGGAGGCACCGCTCGTTCCGCCCGTGGAATCCACGGTGCTCCGGCACAGCAATGTGAGCGTGGCGGACCTGACACCCGGCAAGGTGGCCGATGCCCAAGACCTGCTGGAAGACGCGCTCAAATCCAACATGGAAACGGCGCGGCTCTATTCCGAACTGAAGCAGGTCAAGGACACACTGGAAAAGAAGAACGAGGAGCTGAGCCAGCTCTACACCCAGCTGGACCGCGCCAACCAGGACAACCTGAAGACCCGGCGCTACCTCGAAGGCCTGGTGCAGAACATCGGCGAAGCCGTCATCTCCTATGCTCCAGATGGCAAGATCCTGACTTGGAACATGGCGGCGGAACGCATCTTCGGCTATTCGCGCCCGGAAATCGTGGGCCGCAACATGGCTCAGCTGACGCCGGACCACCTGCTGACGGAGCTGGATCAGGTGGCCCAGCAGGTGGGGCGCGGCCAGGTGGTTCGCGACATGGCCACCACCCGGCTGCGCAAGGGGGGCGTGACCTTCCCGGCCAACATCACCTATGCGCCGGTCCGCGGCAATGACGAGCGCGTGCTGGCCTATTCAGCCCTGGTGCGGGATGTGTCCGAGCACAAGGAACTGCAGGAGCAGCTGGTCCATTCCCAGAAGCACGAAGCGTTGGGACGTCTGGTGCCCTCCCTTTTCCACGAGGCGGCCAACCGGCTGACTCCGGTGCTGCTGGAATCGCGGCTCATCGCCGAATCCTCCATGGATCCCCACCAGGCCGAGCAGGCCGCCCGCCTGGTCAAGGCGGTGGACTCCATCCAGAGCCTCCTCCATCCCCTGCAGACGGTTCTGAATCCGCCCAGCCCGAGGCCCCTGCCGGTGCGGGTGAACGACCTGGTGCAGGAGGCCACCGCCCTGGTGGATGCGAAGGCGCAGCGCATGGGTGCCTCGGTGGAGCTGAACCTGGATCCGGCACTGCCCCAGACCGCCCTGGATCCGGGGCTTCTTGTCCAGGCTCTCACCAACCTCCTCCTGAACGGCTTGCAGGCCATGGCGCTGAGCCCCATCAAGCGGCTGCGGGTTGCCACCCGGGTCTCTGGTGAAACCCTGCAGGTGGTGGTCCAGGATACGGGCCCGGCCGTGGGTGAAGCACGGCAGGCGGAGCTGTTTGACCCCGCTCAGGCCACCACCACGGAGGCCCTAGGCCTGCCCATCGCCGACATCATCGCGCGCCAGCACGGGGGCCGCATCAGCACCCGCAGCCAGGAAGGCCTGGGCAACGCCTTCCTGCTGGAGCTTCCCCTCGTGGCGGTGAAGGAACCCGCAGCGGCACCCGCTCCCCCGCCGGGGCTGAAGGGCACCAGGGCCCTGGTGGTCGATGACGAAAGCTTCCTGCTGGAGTGCCTGGTGGACGCCCTGAGCGCCTGGGGTATGGAGGTGGAATCCAGCCCCCGCGGCGACGAGGCCATCCAGAAGCTGGAGGTTGGCAGCTTCGACGTCATCGTGTCCGACATCCGCATGCCCGGCCTTTCAGGCGTGGATCTCTTCGACTGGCTGAAGGCCCAGCGCCCGGCCATGACCCGGCGCATCCTCTACACCACGGGCGATTCCTTTGATGTGAAGACGCGGGAGTTCCTGGAGGCCAGCCAGGTGCCCTACCTGGGTAAGCCTTTTGATCTAAAGCAACTCAAGCAAAGTCTCGAGCGGCTCCTAGAGACTCCGGTCGAGGCGTGAGTTTGTCCCCTGCTGCATACTGGGGCATTCCATAGCACCTTCACCGAGGAGTCATCTATGCAGCGACACTGGGTCATGGCCCTGATCGTGGCCTCGGGCCTTTTGGCCCAGACGCCCCCGCAGGAACCCCCGGCCACGCCGGTTCAGGTTCCGGCCCCCGAAACCAAACCCGCTGAGGCGGTCCAGGAGCCCCCGGTGGCACCTCAGGCGACCGAGCCCAAGGCCGCCGAACCGAAGGCCTTCGATCAGCTTCGTCCCACCCAGCGGAAACTGGCTTACACGCTGCATCGCGCCGCGCTTTCCGCCCATGAGCTGGGCTACTACCGCAGCCACCCCCGGGCCCTGGAAGTGCGCGAGGCGTTGGAAGCGCTGGTGAAGGCCAAGCTGGACATTCCTGAAAAGGCCTCTGCCGCCCTGGCCCCCGTCGAGGCCTACCTGGCCAAATTCAACGCCAACCACGGCCTCTACGATGCCGAGGGCAAGAAGCTCCTGCTCGAAAGCACCTGGAAGGATCTGCAAACCGCGGCCCGTGCCGCAGCGAAAACCGGGCCCAAGGGTCTGGAGCCCCGCCTGGCCAAGATCAAGGGCCTGCTCCTGGATGCCAAGGTGGATGCCACCGCGCCCAGCTGGGCCGAACCTGAAACACCGGCCAAGGGGAAAAAGAAGGCCAAGGCCGTGAAAGGCCCCAAGGCACCCGAGGGCTTCGCGGGCCAGAAGGCCATCACGGCCCTGTGGGTGAAACGGGCCCAGGCCTGGGTTGAAAACACGACTCAGGAGGTGGAGGTGAAGGGTGAGAAGAAGACCCGCCGTCTGCCGGATCCCGTCCAGGTCAAGGCCCTGAACGACCTGTCGGCCTGGTTGGAAAAGGATGACCTTGAGCTGCTGCGCGACCCGGGTTTCGGCTGGCTGGATGTGCGCCGCCTGAGTGGTGGCGCCACCCTCCTGACCAAGGCTGCCGACATTGTGGGCTCCAAGGCGCCGGAAGGCCCTGCCCCTGAGCTGGTCCCCCTGCCCACCTTCGAACCGGTGCTCGGCGACAGCAAGTTCAGCAAGGGGGAAGACAAGCGCGCGGTGCTCGCCGATGTGAAGCAGGGCCCCGCCCCGGCCAGCCTCGCGGATCAGGCGGCCCTCTTCCAGAAGCTCGGTCGCAGTAGGGACTACGACGTCAAGTAGAGGAAATTCTGCAAAAAAGGGGGCGCCTTGGCGCCCCCTTTTTCATTCTTCACCCTTACGCTGCTTGCCTTCGGGATCGAACTGGTAGCCCACGCTGCGGATGGTGTGGACCCACCGCGGATGGTGGGGATCATCCTCCATGACGCGGCGAATGCGGACGATGAAATTGTCCACCGTGCGGCTGGTGGGATAGGCGTCCTCGCCCCACACCTTGTCCAGGATGTCGGTGCGGCTCACCACCTGGCCGGGCCGCTCCATGAGCAGCTTGAGGATCATGGATTCCTTGACGCCCAGCTGGAAGGGGCCGCTGGGGCCCTCACCGCAGAAGTTGTCGAAGTCCACCCAGTAGGCGCCATAGACCTGGCGGCTACTGATCTCGCGGCTCTTGTACCAGGATTCGCGCCGCAGGATGGCGCGCACCCGAAGCAGGAGTTCGCGCACCTGGAAGGGCTTGCCCAGGTAATCGTCGGCGCCGGTCTCGAAGCCGTGAACGCGGTCATCATCCGTGTTCTTGGCGGTGAGGAAGAGGATGGGCGTGAAGTTTTTGGCCTCGCGCACCTTTTCGCAGATCGTAAACCCGTCCATGCCGGGCAGCATGACGTCGAGGATGACCAGGTCGTAGGTTTCGGCCAGGATCTGCTTCAAAGCCTGATCGCCGCGGGGAATCCAGGTGCAGGAAAGGCCTTCCAACTCGAGGTTGAGCTTGATGCCTTCGGCCAGACTGAGCTCGTCTTCCACCAGCAGGATCTTGGGCTCGGCCATGACTGACTCCAATGCGCAGGCTTTGATCCTACTAGAATGGACCCTCCGGAGCGCTCATGGACGTCCATTCCAATCCCTACCTCAGCATCGTCATCCCCATTTACAACGAGCAGGAGAACATTCCTTCGCTGTGGGAACGTCTGTCCAAGGTGATGGCTGAGTCCTTCACGGATCCGGACAAGTCCTGGGAGATCGTCTTCACCGATGACGGCAGTCGGGACCGGAGCCTGGCCATGCTCGTCGAGATCGCCAAGGCCGAACCCCGGGTGAAGGTGGTGGAGTTCAACCGGAACTATGGTCAGCACAGCGCCATTTTCGGGGCTTTTGCCGAGGCCCGGGGACAGATCGTGGTCACCATGGACGCCGATCTGCAGAACCCGCCCGAGGAGATCCCCAAGCTGGTCGCCAAGGTGGAGGAGGGCTACGACGCTGTGGGGGGCTGGCGCCAGGGCCGCCAGAACAACGACAGCTTCTTCCGCACCATGCCCAGCAAGATCGTGAACGCCATCACCCGGCGCACCACGGGCGTGCAGATGCACGACTACGGCTGCATGCTGCGCGCCTACAGCCGCGACGTGGTAAACGCCATGCTGCTGTGCAAGGAGCGCTCGAGCTTCATTCCGGCCCTGGCCAACAGCTTCGCCAAGCGCATTGCCGAAGTGCCTGTGGCCCACGCCGAGCGCGCCGCCGGGGAGAGCAAGTACGGCCTCTGGAAGCTCATCAACCTCCAGTTCGACCTGCTCACCAGCTTCAGCCTTCTGCCCCTGCAGGCCCTCAGTGTGTTCGGCGTGATCACCGCGGCCTTCGGCTTTCTGCTGTTCCTGGGCCTGGTGGTCTACCGCTTCATGCACCCCGAGGGCACGGCTCAGGGCGTGTTCACGCTCTTTGCCATCCTCTTTTTCTTCGTAGGCTGCCAGTTCATCGCCTTCGGCCTGCTGGGCGAGTACATCGGCCGCATCTACCAGGAAGTGCGGGACCGTCCCCGCTACATGGTGAAGAAGGTCCATCAGGGGAAGTGAGGAGGGTTCATGGCCCAGTCATCCAACGTGAAACCCCGGATCCACATCCAGGAGGTGGGCACGCGGGATGGCTTCCAGAGCGAGCCGCGCTTCATTCCCACCGCGGACAAGATCCGGCTCATCGATGCCCTGAGCCTTTGCGGTCTCTCGAAGATCGAGGTGACTTCCTTCACCTCGCCCAAGGCCATCCTGGCCCTGGCCGATGCGGACGAAGTGCTGCGCGGCATCAAGCGTCAGCCGGGCGTGGTCTACACTTCGCTGGTGCCCAACCTGAAGGGCGCGGAGCGCGCCATTGCTGCGGGGACGGATGAGCTCAACCTCACCATCTCCACCAGCGAAACCCACAACCTGCTGAATCTGCGCATGACCCGCGAACAGTCCGTGGCGCGGCTCTTCGAGGTGGTGGATCTGGCCAAAGCCACGGGCGTGACGCTGAATGTCTCCCTCTCCACCTGTTTCGGCTGTCCCATGGAAGGCCCCATTCCCGAAGCCGTGGTCCTCGGCTTCGCCGAGCGCTTCTTGAACCGGGGCGTGGAGGGGATTTCCCTTTGCGACACCACCGGCATGGCCCATCCCGACCGCGTGAGGCAGCTCTGCGGCGCTTTCCGTGCGCGCTTTCCGCAGGCGCAACTGACTTTGCACCTGCACAACACCCGAGGCATGGGCCTGGTGAACGCGCTCGCGGGTATCGAGGCGGGTGTCGACCGGTTTGATGCCTCACTGGGGGGCATCGGCGGTTGCCCCTATGCCCCTGGGGCCACCGGGAATGTCTGCACCGAGGATCTGGTGCACATGCTGCAGGCGCTCGGCCACCCCATGGACGTGGACCTTCCCCGATTGCTGGCCGCGGCCCGGTCGCTGCCGGAGCTGCTGGGCCATGATGTGCCTGGCCAGGTCATGCACGCGGGCCGGGCCCAGGACCTGCACCCCATCCCGGGGAGCCTGGAGGCCATTCGCGAAAGGGCCCTTGGTTCGACCTCGAATCCGGGCTGATCAGCCCTCTTCGCCTTCGCCGCTCCAGCCTTCGCCATCCTCTTCCTGGGGTTTCTCGGGAACGCGGTAGCTCTCGCTGGACCAGGCGCCCAGGTCGTGGGTTTGGCAGCGTTCGGAGCAGAAGGGCTTGTAGGGATTGCCCTCCCAGGGGGTGGGCTTCCGGCAGAGGGGGCAGGGGCGAAGCGTCATGGGTGCCAGGATATCCAAGAGCGCTGGATGGTCAACGAAGAAGAAAATATGAGTCTAATTTTGAAGATCTTATTGACAATGCTTCCATACCCTCTATGCTGGGAGTTCCAGAGAAGGATTTGAACCCACCTGGCTTCAAGGAGGAACGACATGGGCAAGATCATTGGCATCGACCTCGGTACCACCAACAGCTGCGTTGCCGTGATGGAAGGCGGCGTCCCCAAGGTGATCCCCAATCCCGAGGGCGCGAACACCACCCCGTCCGTGGTGGGCTTCAACCCCAAGACCACCGAACGTCTCGTGGGCGCCCCGGCCAAGCGTCAGGCCGTGGCCCAGCCCAAGAGCACCATCTACTCCATCAAACGTTTCATGGGCCTGCCCTTCGCGGATTCCGACCGGGAGCAGAAGCTGGTGCCCTACACCGTGGAGCGCGCCGACAAGGGCGGCTGCGTGGTGGATGTTATCGGCAAGAAGCTGAGCCCCGAGGAGATCAGCGCCGTCGTGTTATCCAAGATGAAGGAGGCCGCCGAGGCCTACTTGGGCGAGAAAGTCACCGAGGCCGTCATCACCGTGCCCGCCTACTTCAACGACGCCCAGCGCCAGGCCACCAAGGACGCGGGTGCCATCGCAGGCCTCGACGTGAAACGCATCGTCAACGAGCCCACGGCGGCGGCCCTGGCCTACGGCCTCGACAAGAAGAAGGATGGCACCATCGCCGTCTTCGACTTCGGCGGCGGCACCTTCGACATCTCCATCCTCGAAGTGAGCGAAGGCGTGGTCGAAGTGAAGTCCACCAATGGCGACACCCACCTGGGCGGCGACAACGTGGACCAGGCCATCATCGATTGGCTGGCCGATGAATTCCAGAAGGCCGAAGGCATCGATCTGCGCAAGCAGGCCGATGCCATGCAGCGTCTGAAGGAAGCCGCCGAGAAAGCCAAGATCGAGCTGTCCAGCACCACCCAGACGGACATCAGCCTGCCCTACATCACGGCGGATGCCAGCGGCCCCAAGCACATCAACCAGTCCCTGAGCCGCGCCAAGTTCGAGCTGATGATCGAACCCGTGCTGCAGAAGCTCAAGGTGCCCTGCGAGAACGCGGTGAAGGACGCCAAGATCGCTCACCATGAAATCGATGAAGTGGTGATGGTCGGCGGCTCCACGCGCATCCCCAAGGTGCTGGAGATGGTGAAGCAGATCTTCGGCAAGGAGCCCAACCACAGCGTCAACCCCGATGAAGTCGTGGCCATCGGCGCCGCCGTTCAGGCGGGCGTGCTGGCCGGTGACGTCAAGGGCGTGCTGCTTCTCGACGTCACTCCGCTGAGCCTCGGCATCAACGCCAATGGCGGCCAGATGAGCGTCATCATCCCCCGCAACACCACCATTCCCACCAAGCGCAGTGAGATCTACACCACGGCCGTGGACAACCAGCCCGGCGTGGACATCGAGGTGTTCCAGGGCGAGCGCCCCGTGGTGGAGGGCAACAAGCTGCTGGGCCAGTTCCACCTCGGCAACATCGCGCCCGCGCCGCGCGGCATGCCCCAGATCGAAGTGACCTTCGACATCGACGCCAACGGCATCGTGCACGTCACCGCCAAGGACAAGGGCACCGGCAAGGACGCCAGCATCACGCTGACGGGCAGCACGGGCCTCTCCAAGGAGGAGATCGAAGCCAAGGTGCGTGACGCCGAGGCGCACAAGGCCGAGGACGAAGACCGGAAGGCCATGCTGGAAGAGAAGAACCACCTCGATCAGATGGTCTACCAGGTGGAGAAGCTCCTGAAGGACAACGGCGACAAACTGCCCGAGGCCGACAAGAAGGAGGCCGAGGAGGCCGTGGTCGAAGCCAAGGCCGCGCTCGCAAGCCTGGAGAAGGAGCGCATCAAGAAGGCGCTGGAGACCCTCACGGCCAAGAGCCACAAGCTCGCCGAAAGCCTCTACAAGCAGGAGCCCCCAGCGGATGGCGGCACGCCTGGCGCGCCCGGCGCCCACCCCGGTGGCGAGAAGAAGGCCGACGACACCGTGATCGACGCCGAAGTGGTGAGCTAGGTCCCGTCAAAAAATGGGGAGCCAAGAGGCTCCCCATTTTTCTACCTGTATGAAATCTGAGTGTCCTACACTAAAGCCATGTCCCACCCCGACTATTACAAGATCCTGGGCGTGCCCAAATCGGCCTCGGAAGAGGACATCAAGAAGGCGTATCGCAAGCTGGCGCGCAAGCATCACCCCGACCTGAACCCGGGCGACGCGAAGGCGGAGGCCGAGTTCAAGAAGCTGGCCGAAGCCAATGATGTGCTGTCGGATCCCGAAAAGCGGAAGAACTACGACACCTACGGCGATCCCAATGGCCCGGGCGCCCAGGTGCCTCCTGGCTTCCACCAGGAAGGGGCCTTTTCCTTCGAGGACATCTTCGCGGGCTTCGGGGGTCGACAGGCCCGCACCGGCCCCATGCGTGGCGAAGACCTGCTTCACTCCGTGCGGCTGGGCTTCAGGGAGGCCTTTGAGGGTACGCGCCTCAACCTCCGTGTGAACCGCTCTGAGCCCTGTCTCACCTGTCACGGCACGGGGGAGTCCAACCGCAAACAGGAGCTGTGCCGAACCTGCCAGGGCAAGGGCAAGATCGGCGGCGGATCGGGATTTCTTTCCTTCGGTCGCACCTGCCCCGACTGTCAGGGCCGAGGCTCCAAGGCTCCGGCCTGTCCCGATTGCGGGGGCGCCGGTCGCCACTCGCGCCAGGAAACGGTGACCATCTCCATCCCCGCGGGCGTGGAGGATGGCGCCAAACTGCGCGTGGCGGGCAAGGGCGAGGCGGGCCGGCGAGGCGGTGGGCCCGGGGATCTCTTCCTGCAGATCAGCATGGAGCCGGATGGCCGCTTCGAGCGCAAGGGACCCAATCTCTACGTGCGACTGCCCATCAGCTTTTCGGAGGCGGCCCTCGGGGCCAAGGTGGACGTGCCGACGCCCGAAGGCCAGCAGACCATCAAGGTGCCTCCGGGCACCCAGACCGGGGCGCGGTTGCGGCTGAAAGGCCAGGGCATGCCCGTACCCCGCAGCACCCAGCGGGGAGATCTCATCGCGGAGGTGGCCGTGGTCACCCCCACCATCCAGGACGAGCGCAGCAAGGAGCTGCTGCGGGAACTGGCGGAACTGAACGACGCGGATGTGCGCAAGCAGCGGAGTGCGAGCCATGGCTAAAGATCCTCGCCTGGGTGCCTACATGATCGGCGTGGTGTCGATGCGCTATGGCGTGCATCCCCAGACCCTGCGTCTGTATGAGCGGGAGGGCCTGCTGACTCCCAGCCGCACCGAAGGCAAGACCCGCCTTTACAGCGATGAGGACCTGGAGCGCCTGGAGTTCATTCTCAACCTCACCCGGGACCTGGGCGTGAACCTGGCCGGGGTGGAAGTGGTGCTGGGCATGCGCGACCGCCTCAACCACCTGCAGGAGGATCTGGAGCGTCTGGCCCATGCCCTGGAGGCGGCGGGTGTGAAGGACATACCAAGGCCCACGTCGGCCACGGGCCTGGTGAAACTGACACCCCATGGGCTGCGGAAGCGCTCCTGACGTGAGGCTTCGCAAGCAGGCGGAATCGCTTGCTATGCTGGTGTCTCCCATTAGGTGAACCGTGCCCCTCCGGCATCTCGAAGAGCGCTCGCTCGACAAGTACTTCGACTCCATCCGCCATCTGCCCCTGCTGACGGCCGATGAAGAGCGGTTCTATGGCCGCATGTGGCAGAACGATCGCAACCCCGAGGGGCTGCGCCGTCTTGTGGAGGGGAACCTCCGCTTCGTGGTGAAGGAGGCTCGCAAGTTCGAAGGCATGGGCCTGGATCTGCTGGATCTCATCAGCGAGGGCAACCTCGGCCTCATCGAAGCGGCCAAGCGCTTTGATCCCGAGCGCCTCAACAAGTTTCTCACTTACGCCTCCTGGTGGGTGCGGCAGGCCATCTTCCATGCGCTGGCTGAGCACGGAAACAAGATCCGTCTGCCCCAGAAGGTCGCAGGCCACCTGGTGCACCTCAACCGGGTCACGCAGAAGCTCAGCCAATCCCTGGGCCGAGTGCCGCTGCTGCAGGAGATCGCAGAGGCCGCTGGTCTGAGCATCGAGGATGTGGAGCGCTATCAGCTGCTGCAGCAGACCACATCCACCGTCTCCACCGAGCAGGGCCTGGGCGATTCCGATCTCACCGTGGGCGACAGCCTCGAGCAGGAGGTGGAGCCCTCCGCCATGCACACGCTGGACCAGGAGGCCTTCCTCGAGCAGATCGACGCCAGCCTGGCCTCGCTCAGCGAGAAGGAGCGCACCATCATCACGCTGCACTTCGGCATTGGCGGTGAAGATCCGCTGACGCTGGAGCAAATCGGTAAGCGCTTCGACCCGCCCATCTCCCGCGAGCGCGTGCGCCAACTCGAGGAGCGGGCCTTCGCGCGCATCCGTGAGCGCCGCCGTGAAGTGCTGGGAGGCTTCCTGCGTGGAGGCGATGGGCCATGAAGGGTCGCCCCGATTGCCCGCGTTGCCACGGCAAGGGCCTGGTCTTTGACCCGGATCCTCAGAAGCCCGTGCTCGTCTGCGGCTGCACCGCCGATGTGGCGCCGGATGCTGAGACCTTGGGCCTGCCCACGCGCTACCGCGAGGCGGATTTCACCCGCTTCTGGAAATGGTGGAACAACGCCCAGGCCAGCGGCGTGCGCGCCCTGCTGGATCGCGTGCCGGATCTCGAGGAGCTGCTCACCCGCCCCCCGGAAGAAGTGGGCGAATTGGAGGGCCGCGATCAGCTGGTGAAGCTGCTGCAGGCCCTGCGCAAGCGGCCTGAGCATGGCATCCGCCCGCTCGGAGCCGAGGGCCTTTCGCAGTGGGCCACCGCGGGCAAACACAAATTCCGGCACGGCTGGGAGCTGTGGTGGATCCATGGCCCTGCCCAGAGCGGCCGCAGCACCCTGGCCGCCGCAGCGCTGCGGGCCTGGTCCGAACAAACGGGCAAGCGCGGCCGCTTCGTGTCCGTCCGCAGCCTCAGCCAAGCCATCAAGGACACCTACTACGACGTGCGCAGCTTCCAGAACGCCGCCTTCCAAAGCGTGCGCGATCTGGTTGAGCCTCTGCAGGAGCTTCCCTTGCTCGTGCTGGATGACTGGGACCGCATGGATTCCGACATCCGCATCGCCGCGGCCCTGGCCCAGCTGCTGGATCATCGCTACAGCGAGGAGTTGCCGACGATTCTTACGGCCTCGCATCCGCCTGAGGCCATGGATCGGCGCGAGAACCATCCCCTGGTGCGGCTAGAGGATGCCAGCCTCTTCGAGCGCCTGCGAGGCGCCGAGCGCGTAGAGATGGTGCCGGCCCTCCAGTTCTGGATCGACCGCCTGGATCCCCAGAGGCGATGAAAGCCCTGCTGCGCGTCCTGCTGCGTCTTCACCTCAGCCGGTCGAGGGGGTTGTGGCTATGCGTGGCAGGCCTCACGCTGCTGCTGGGCTGGGGCACCCTGCGTGTGGAGCGGGCTCTGGACCTCATGAGCCTGCTGCCCTCGGAACATCCCGCCGTCCGCGCGAATCTGGAGGCGGGCGTGGGCCAGCAGGAGCTGATCTGGCTGGTGGCGGAAGGCGGCGAAGCCGATTTGGAAGTTCGTCGCGCCTGGGCCGAGGGTCTGGTGGACCGCCTCCTCACGGAGGGCAACCTCCCCCTCAATGGCCTCGCTGCGGAAGGACGGTTGTCCGATCCCATTCCCGTGCCGGGCCCGGGCGGCGTGAGTCCCTGGCCCGCCTTGCTGGCGGTGGGCGCCATCGCGGAAGGCGATGCCGCCGTGAGCCGCCTCACCACGGAGACCCTCTACACCATGGCGCCTGCCTGGCTGGGGGACCGTCTCGCGCCCCTCACGGATCTCGCGGCGCTGCAGCGCCGCCTCCAGGCCACCGCCAAGGCCCTGTCCTCGCCAGAGCCGCTGCCCGCGGCCCTCGCGCGGTTGGATCCCCTGGGCCTGCGCGACCTGGCGCCCCAGGATGGCGAGGGCATGGCCAAGGCCACGGCCCTCGGCAGGGCCTTCACCCTGAAGGTGCGCACCGGATACTTCGAGACCAAGGATGGTCGCTTCGTGATGCTGCCCCTGGTGGCAGGCTTTCCGGCCACCGATGCCAAGGCCACCACCCGCGTCTTGACCTGGTTGGGCCGGGGGGCGAAGGGTCCTCTGCCGGTAAGCGCCAGCCTCCGCGACACGGAAGCCGCGCTCGCGCCCATCGAAGATCTCAAGGAAGGTCGGGCCTTCCCACTGCAAGTGACGGGCGCCCACGCCATCACGGCTTGGGAATCCCATCGCCTCACGGTGGAAGTGGTACTGAGCCTCGCCCTGAGCTTCCTCCTCATCGGCCTCGTCTACTGGTTGGGCTTCCGCACCCTGGCGGGCTACGGCTTCGTCATGGTGCCGCTGCTGGTGGGCATGGTCTGGGCCCTGGGCCTCACCGGCTGGGTGCTGGGCCGGGTGAACCTCATGGCCGCGGGTTTCGGCGCGGTGCTCCTGGGCGTGGGCGACGATGTGGGCATCCTCCTCTTCAGCCGCTACCGGGATGACCGCCGGGCTGGCCACACCAAGCCCCGGGCTCTGAGAGCGGCCATGCTGGGCACAGGCCCAGGCGTGGTGGCAGGCGCCCTGGCCACCTCCATGGCCTTCCTCGCACTGGCTTTCGCGCCCTTCCCCGGCATCCGCGACCTGGGGCTCACCACGGGGCTGGGACTGCTGGCCTGCCTGGCGGCAACCTTCCTGGTGCTGCCGCCCCTTCTGCTCACCCTGGACCGCGGCCGGGGCACCTTCGCCCCGGGCCCATCGCTGCCAGGAAAACCCCGCAGGCGCTGGGCGCCCTGGGCTGCGCTGGCCGTGCTGATGGTTGCCCTGGTGGGAGCGCCTCGCACCCGCTGGGAAGAGGATCTGCGCCGCTTCCGGGCCCAGGGCAATCCAGCCCTCACCCTGCAGGAGCGTCTGACGCGCACCCTGGGCGCCAGCCTGCAGCCCCTGGCCCTGCAAATTCCGCTGGAAGACCCGGACCGCCTGCCGGCCCGCTGGAACAAGCTGAGCCCCATTCTGCGGGAGGCGGGACTGCCCGTGCCCGACTGGAAGAGCCTCGATCCCGAGCTGCGCCATGCCCTGGGTTCGGAAACCTGGCGGCGTCAGGTGCTGGAGGCCGCCTCCAAGGCCGGACTGGACCCTGCCGGGCTTGAAGGCCCCCTCACGGCTTTGGCGGAGGCGGCCTCAGACCCGACGCAACCCGTGGCGGCCCTGCAGGCCATGCTGCCGCGGGCGGCGCCCAGAGAAGAGCGGCATCCATGGAATCTTTGGGATGGGTTCCATCAGCATCGGAAACCGCCACCGCTGGCCCCGGCGCTCAGTGTTCCTCTGCGCTTGGACGAGGCGTCGCTCAACCGTCTCACCCCCGTGGTAGAGGCCGCAGGTGGGCGCTTCGTGGGGACCCAGCCCCTCTTCCGGGTGGTGAAGGGCATCGCCAAGGAGGCGGTGCAACAGGCGGTGCTTCTGGCGCTGGCGGGTATCTTTCTGGTGATCGCAGCCTTCGGTCGCAGTCTGCGATTCGCGGTGCTGGCCTTGGTCCCGCTGCTGGCCAGTCAGGCCGGTGTCTTTGGTGCCCTGGGGTGGGGAGGGGAACCCCTCACCTTCCTCTCCCTCATGGCCATCCCCATCGCCTTGGGGGTGAGCGTGGATACGGCCTTCAATCTGCTGCACCGCGCCCGCGGCGAGAAGGATGCTCCGCAGCGGGTGGCCCGTGTGAACGCCGTATGCGCAGGTACCACCCTCGCTGGATTCGGCGGCATGGTCTTCAGTGGCTACCGCGGCCTGCGGGGCCTGGGCCTGGCTTGCCTGGGCGGTGTGGCCCTGGCCCTGCTGCTCACCCAGTGGTTGCTGCCGGTGTTGCTGGAGAAGTGGCCCTTGGAGAAGAAGTGAATCCGCTCAACGATCTGCTGCAATCCCGCCTGGCCCAGGGGCCTGTTCCCGCTTCGGAGGTGATGGCCCTGGGCCTCTATCATCCGGAGCACGGCTATTATCGGCGCCAAGAGGGCCCCTGGGGCTTCGAGGGCAAGGACTACTACACGGCCCTGGATCTTGGCCCCCTGTTGGGCCAGACGCTGGCGCTGCGTCTGGAAGCGGCCTGGGAGCGGCTGGACCGGCCCGCCCAGTTCACGGCGCTGGAGCCCGGAGCAGGTCGCGGTTGGCTGGGCCGCGATGTGCTGAGCGCCGTATCGGGGCCCTTTGCCGAAGCCCTGGTCTATGTGCATCGCGACGACAACCCGGCGGCGAGAGAGGCTGCGGAAAGGGCCCTGGCCCCCTTCCTCTCGGCCCATCGCGCGCGGTTCGCCGCCGAATCGGAAGTGCTGGAACCCTTCACCGGCGCCATCTTCAGCAATGAGCTCTTCGATGCCCTGCCCGCCCAACCCTGGCGCTGGGACGGCGAGTGCTGGACCCGTGAAGTGCTGACGGTGACCGGACCGGAATGGCAGGTCGCTGACCCTGGTGAGGCCGGGGCCTGGTTCGCCAGCCAGACCGATGGGTTGGAACTCCGAGACGGCAGCGTGTGGTGCGAAGGCCTGCCCAGCCTGGTTCAAGCGCTGACCACGCCGCTGCAAGCGGGTCTCTTCTTGGCCGTGGACTATGGCGAATCTGCAGACCGGCTGCTGGCCAAGGGGGCCGATCTGCGCCGCTTCAAGGCCCACGGCGTGGATGGGAAATGGCACGAGGACCTGGGTGAGGCCGATCTGACAGCCGATGTCGATTTCACCCGCCTCTCCCGGCTGCTCGAAGCCGAGGGCCTGTCGGAGCTGGGCCACGTGGCGCTGAGCAAATGGATCCGCACCCACGCGCCCCTGGACCGCTGGGGCGGCGAGTGGATGGGCCTGCCCGAAGCCGAGCGAAAAGCGCGCACCGAAAACCTGCTGCAGCTCACCCTCCCCAACATGATGGGCAGCCGGTTTCGGGTGCTGGAGGGATGGAAGGCGGCAGGCGCATGATCGCTTCTTCGGGCCTCAGCCGCCGGTTTGGCTCAAGAACCGTGGTGGATGGCATCAGCTTCTCCCTTCCCACTGGGAGCATCTGTGCCCTTCTGGGGCCCAATGGCGCGGGGAAATCCACCACGCTCAACATGCTCTCCGGGCTGCTGCGGCCCAACTCCGGTACGGTGACCTTGGCGGGTGTCACTGTTCGCTATGAGGAGGATTTCTCGCCGCTGAAGCAGCAGATCGGCGTCCTACCTGAGGGGTTGGGCCTCTTCGATCAGCTGACGGTGGAAGAACATCTCCAGCTCTGTGGTCCCATTTACGGTCTCAGCCGTGAGGAAACCCAGACTCGGGCAGATCAACTGGTGCACCTTCTGGGCCTGGAAGCGGGCCGAACCACCTACGCGAGCCATTGTTCCCACGGCATGAGAAAGAAAACCGCACTGGCCTTGGCACTTCTCCACAATCCTCGGATTCTGTTGCTCGATGAGCCTTTTGAAGGGGTAGAGCCGGTGGCGGCCGAGGTGATCCGAGAGCTATTCCTC
Source organism: Geothrix sp. PMB-07 (assembly GCF_030758935.1). NCBI lineage: Bacteria > Pseudomonadati > Acidobacteriota > Holophagae > Holophagales > Holophagaceae > Geothrix > Geothrix sp. PMB-07. Next base: position 4,173,449 of record NZ_CP132333.1, on the reverse strand, counting down.
ATGCTGTCCCAGCGGGGGGTGACGATCCTCTTCACCTCCCACATTCTCTCCATGGCTGAGCGGCTGGCCACGCACTGCATCCTGATTCGGAATGGACAGATCGCCTGGAACTCACCCAAAGAGGAACTCCCTTCAACCCTTGGGGAGATGTATTTCAGCCTCGTGGAGACCCCGCCGCTGGAGGACCTGCCGTGGCTCGGATCGCGGTCCTCCTAGGGCCAATGGCTACCATTGTTGGACGGGAGCTGAGGCGGACAGCCTCGGTCACGGGGAATCATTTCTTCCTCTTCACCATGCTCCTCCTCGGGACGAACCCGCGCAGCTCGGTGTTCCTGCTCTTGCTGGTGGGGATGGTGATTGTTTTTCCGCTGAGCCTCAACCCGCTCTGGAGTCTTCCCCGGGAGCGCCTTCTTTTGTTGCCTCTCAAAAGGTCGGAGACAATGCGGCTCAGGGTGCTCCCCATCCTGATGAGCCCGGTGGTTTGGGTCATCCTGCTGCTGCCTCTGTGGGGTGGCTGGCGCTACGGGCGTGTCTCGGCAACCCTCCTTTTGGTTATGGTTCTATCCAACGGAATCGCCATCTTCTGGCCTCGCCATCTTGGTTTGAGTCGATGGCGGGTTATGCCGGATTGGATCCCGAATCTTCCCGGCCCCTTGGGTGAACTGGTGCAGAAGAACCTTCGCGAGATGCTCCAAACGCTCGATCTCTACCTGGGAGTGGCGCTAGGCCTCAGTGGCGCCCTGTACCGGCTTCTGGCCTCCCGACCGGATCCTGCGGCCTTGCATGGGATGTCGTTGCTTGTGGCGCTCTCTTTCAGCACCTATGCCCAGCGTCTCTTCGGCTTTGATGCTGGGGCTGGTTGGAAGCGTTACGCGTTGCTCCCAATAAAGGGCTGGCAGATACTCGCGGCCAAGGATGTGGCATTTCTGATGCTTCTGCTCCTGTTGACGCTGCCGCTCAATCTGCTGTCAGGGCTAGCAGCGGGTCTGGTGCTCTTGGGTTTCGGTCACGCACCGAGTGTGCTGGATCCCCAGGCCCAACCTCCCTGGCGCTTCCTGAGTGGCGCGCGCGGATGGTCAGGATTCCTTCAGGTTCTGGTCATGTTCGGGGCTGGCACTGCGGTTTTCCGGGCGGCTCCCTGGGTAATCCTGCCCTGTGCTGTGGGCTATGCGGTATCCCTCCTCTACTTCGGCGCGCAGTTGGATCGTCGACTGGTCTTCAGCACAGGATGAAGGCAGATAAAAGCACGGGGCCATGAACAATGCTCGGGAAACCTGTTTTGGCATCCGTTTATCCAGGGTTGTGAATCCTACAGCTTTTCCGAAACCACGCCCACGCCCAGGTTGCTCGGCCGCTCGGCGTCGTGGAAGACGCTGTGTGTGGCCTTGTGGTAGTCCTCGGGCTTGGCCTGGTTGATGTCCATGAAGGTCTGGGGATTGCGGTCCATCAGCGGGAACCAGGTGCTCTGGAGCTGCACCATGACGCGGTGGCCCTTCTTGAAGGTGTGGAAGACGTCATTCATGGACCACGCGACGCGGGCGGGCTGGCCGGGCGTGAAGGGTTCGGGTTTCTCGAGGCTGTTGCGGAACTTGCCGCGCATGACCTCGCCCCGCACCAGCTGCTGGTAGCCCCCCATGGGGTTGGGCTGGCGGTCCCAGGGTGAGTTGCCCGCCTTGAAATCGGAATTCTTGAAGTCGTCGGGATAGACATCGACCAGCTTCACCACCCAATCCGCATCGGTGCCCGTGGTGGCCACGAACAATTCGGGATGAAGCGGACCCGCGAAGGTGAGATCTTCCGCGAGGGCTTCCGTCTGGTAGACGAGCACGTCGGGGCGGCGCCCGGCGAAGCGCTGATCGGCGCTCATGTACTCGCGGGTCATGCCGATGGCCACGTTCTCGATGAAGGGCACGGCTTTGGCGGGGTCGGAGATGAACATGTCAGGCTCGGCTGCTGCCGCGGGCGGCTCGAAGCCGAGTTTGCCTGCGGGCAGGAGGTAGAGCTTCTTCTCCCGGGCCTGCCGGGGCGGCCAGGCATCCAGCTTGTGCCAGCGGTTGGCGCCAGTCTCGAAGACCGTGGCCTTGGCGAGGTCGGGGGCCTTGGCATCTTTCAGGTGGTGGTTGAAGAAGGGCAGCAGCACGTCGGTCTGGAACCAGTCGGAGGTGTTGGCGCCGAATTGCACGGGGCCGAGATGGTCGCCCTTGCTGCGTTCCCAGCCGCCGTGGAACCAGGGGCCCATGACCAGCCGGTTGTCTGTGCCGGGGCTCTGGCGGTTCACGGTTTGATGCACCTGCAGGGCGCCATAGAGGTTTTCGGCATCGAACCAGCCCCCCACGGTGAGCACGGCGGGTTTCACATCCTTAATCTGGGGCCGCAGGTTCCGGGCCTGCCAGAAGGCATCGTAGTTGGGATGATCCAGCATCTCGTTCCAGAAGGGCACGTTCTTCGTGTACTGGCGGGTGGCGCCGGTGGAGCCCAGGCGCATGAACCATTCGTACCCGTCGGAGGTTCCGTGGTTCAAGCCTTCGGGCCAGGCTTGGGTGGGCTTGGGCCTGGGCTGACCGAAGGAGGTCATGAAGTTGAAGGCGTGGGGCAGCCAGAGGGCGCCGTTGCGGTGGAAGTCGTCCCCCTGGAACCAATCCACAATGGGCGCCTGAGGTGACACAGCCTTCAGAGCCGGATGGCCCGAGAGCATGCCCACGGCGGAGTAGAAGCCGGGATAGCTGATGCCCATCTGCCCCGCGCGGCCGTTGTTCCCGGGCACATGTTTGACCAGCCATTCCAGGGTGTCGTATGTGTCCGTGCTCTCGTCGATGACGGCGCCGCTCACGGCGCGCTGGGGCCGCATGTTCACGAACTCGCCCTCGGACATCATCTTGCCCCGCACATCCTGGAAAACAAAAATGAAGCCCACTTCCTGGAAGCGCGCCGAAGGGCCCAACTCCGGGGGGTAGGCATCCTCGCCGTAGGGCCAGACGCTGTAGGGCGTCCGGTTCAAAAGGAAGGGGTAGGTCTTGCTGGTGTCCTTCGGGGTGTAGATGGCCGTGAAGAGCTTCACACCGTCGCGCATGGGGATGAGCACTTCGCGCTTGGTGTAGTGGCTGCGGACGGCCGCGACCGCCTTCTCCATGGCCGGGCTGAGCTGGGCCTCAAGGGCAGTGGGCGCCGCCACCAGGGCCGCGACGATGAAGGCAGAGGCCCGCAGAAAACGGGAGGTGGGCATGGTGGCTCCGGATGGATACCCCATCATACGTGGTATGGTGCCGAAATTCCCGGCGACTTCCTGTGGGAGCAGCCATTCCCCTCGACGGGGGCACTGGGTTTTGATGAACTGGAGGGTGGGCCCCATGCCGGGGTTCTCCTTGCTGGAACCTGTGCCGATATGAGTCATCCCGCCATCCATCAACCCGCCGAGTGGGACCGCCACAGCGCCTGCTGGCTGGCTTGGCCCAGCCACGGTCACCTCTGGCAGGAGAACCTGGCACCGGCCCAGGCGGAGTTCGCCGCCCTGTGCCTGGCCATCGCCGAAGGCGGCGGAGAACACCTGGAGCTGCTTGTGGCAGACGAGGCCGCCGAAGCCCAGGCCCGGGCGGCCCTGGCGCCGGTGCTGGCCCAGGTGCGTTTCCATCCGGTGCCCGTGGGCGACATCTGGCTGCGGGATACGGCGCCCATTTTTGTGAAGGATGAGGCGGGCCGCCTGCACGCGGCCTGCTTCCGCTTCAACGGCTGGGGCGGCAAGTATGAACTGCCAGGCGATGACCATGTGGCCACCCGTGTGGCGGGCCGCAGCGGCGCACACCTCATCGACCACGATTGGATTTTGGAAGGCGGCTCGGTGGAGGTGGATGGCGAGGGCACCGTGCTCACCACCCGCCAGTGCCTGCTGAACCCCAACCGCAATGCGGACATGGACCAGGCCCAGATCGAGGCCGCGCTTGGGGAAGGCCTGGGCGCCGAGAAGGTGCTCTGGCTCGACGAGGGCCTCCTCAACGATCACACCGACGGCCACATCGACACCCTGGCCCGCTTCGTGGCTCCAGGTGTGGTGGTGTGCATGGAGGCAAAGGACCCGCAGGATCCCAACGCCGCCACCCTGGAGCGCTTGGCCGTGGATCTGGCCGCCATGACCGATGCCCGGGGACGGAAGCTCCAGGTGGTGCGCATCCCCTCGCCCGGCCGGCTGGAGAATGAGGACGGCGAAGCCATGCCCGCCAGCTACGTGAACTTCTACATCGGCAACCAGACGGTGGTCGTTCCCACCTACGGCACCGAATACGATGAAGCCGCTGTGGCTGCCCTGACGCCGCTTTTCCCTGGCCGCCGCGTGGTGGGCCGCTCGGCCCGCGCCATCCTCAGCGGGGGTGGCGCCTTCCACTGCATCACCCAACAGCAGCCGGAGGTTCTGTGAGCGCCGAATCCCGCACCATCCGAGTCGCCGCGACCCAGTGCGCCTTCACGGCCAGCCTCGAGGAAAACGTGGCCCGCGTGGAGGCCCTCGTCCGCGAGGCCGCGGCCCAGGGCGCCCAGGTGATCCTGCCTTCGGAGTTGTTCGAGGGTTACTACTTCTGCCGTGAAGAAAAGGATGCCTTCTTCGATTGGGCGCGGCCCGTCGAGGGGCATCCCACGATCGCGCGCTTCCAGAAGCTGGCGAAGGAACTGGGCGTGGTGATCCCGGTCTCCTTCTATGAGCGGGACGGGCACCACCACTACAACAGCCTGGCCATGGTGGATGCCGACGGTTCCCTGATGGGCGTCTACCGCAAGAGCCACATTCCCGATGGGCCCGGCTACGAGGAGAAGTTCTACTTCCGGCCCGGCAACACGGGCTTCAAGGTCTGGGACACGCGCTTCGGCCGGATCGGCGTGGGTATCTGCTGGGACCAGTGGTACCCGGAATGCGCCCGGGCCATGATGCTCATGGGGGCCGAGATCCTGCTCTACCCCACGGCCATCGGCACCGAGCCGGAAAACCCGGAGCTGGACACCAAGGACCTTTGGCAGCGGGCCATGATCGGGCACGCCGTGTCCAACGTGGTGCCCGTGATTGCCTCGAACCGCATCGGCACCGAAGGGGATCAAACCTTCTACGGCCACTCCTTCATCTCGGACCATCGCGGCGAGAAGGTGGCGGAATTGGGCCGCACGGACAGCGGCGTGATCCATGCCGCCTTCGACCTCGACGAGATCCGCCGCAACCGCGCCTCCTTCGGGTTCTTCCGGGACCGAAGGCCCGATCTGTACGGACTCATCGCCAAGACGGACTGATCAGCGGTCAGAGGCGTTGGACAGTCCCTCGACCAGGCCCTCCAGGCGCGCCAACCCTTGGGCGAGGGTGGCTCGGTCTGGCGCGGCGCCGATGGAGACGCGGATGCCGGGCTGTTGCACGGCGCGGGTGGCGGCGAAGACATCCGCGGAGACCACCACCACGCCCGCTTCCAGGGCGCGCCGTTTGAAGCGCTCCTGGCCACCGGGCGGCGTGGGCAGCCAGAGGTGCGGGCAGTGGGCTTCGCCGCGCCAGGCGAGGCTGCGCAGGCCCTGGGAGCAAAGCCGATGGCGGGCGGCGAGCTCCTTGCGCTGGGTGAGGAGGCGGCGCCAGGCGGTGCCATCCTCGATCCAGGCGGCGCCCAGGGCCATGCTCAGGGGCGAGACGTACCAGGTCGTGTGGTGCTCCGCGTCCCGGGCGCGGGTGCGCAGAGAAGGCGGCAGCAGCAAGTAGCCCAGGCGCAGGCCGGCGGCCACGGTCTTGGAGAGGCCCGTCACGTAGAGCACCCGCTCGGGTGCCAGGGCTGCCAGCGGTGGTGGCGCATCCTCCGGCAGCAGGCCGTAGACATCCTCTTCCACCAGAAGCAGGTCGTGTTTCCGGGCGATGGCCACGAGGCGCTCCCGTCGGGCCAGGCTCATGGTGGCGGTGGTGGGATTGTTCAAGGTGGGGGAGAGCACCGCCACGCGCAGGCCCGCCTTGGCGGCGGCCTGCAGGGCCGTGGGCAGCACGCCCTCCCGGTCCATGGCCATGGGATGCAGGCGCCGCCGGTTCTGGCGGGCCAGGGCCTTCAGCCCGGGGTAGACGAGGGATTCGCAGGCCAGATCCCGGTGCTCGCCCAGCAGGCTCAGGGCCGTGTCCATGGCGTGCTGGGCCCCCGCGCAGATCAGCAGGTGTTCGGCTTCGGCCGTCAAGCCGCGGCGCTGCAGCCACGTGGTGGCGGCCTCCCGGTGAAGGCGTGTGTCGCCGGGACTGGGGTAGTCGAGGAAGCGGCCGCCTTCGCCCCAGCCCAGGGTGGCGAGTCCCACGCCCAGATCGCCTTCAGCCAGACCCACGGGCGGACGGTTGGTGGAGAGGTCGATGACGCCTCCCTCCGGGCGCTTTTGCAATGCGAACAGGGCCGCTTCGGAGGCCAGGCCCAACACGTAGGTGCCGCGCCCCACCTCGCCGCCCACCAGCAGGCGGCGGGCCGCCTCCCGGTACGAGCGTGTGATGGTGCTCACATTCACACCCAATAGATCGGCTAAGGATCGATGGGTGGGGAGCTGGTCACCGGGCCGCAGCTGACCCAGTCGTACTGCGGTTCCGATGGCATCGGCCACGGCCAGGTAGGTGGGGCCGGAGGCTTGCGAGAGATCGGGCACCCAGATTGTCATGCACACAATTCTAGTTTCCATTCACACAAAATCCAAACCCGTTGCTGGCCGCGCGGTGTGCGGCCCCGGAGGGATGCATGAGCGGCCTGATGTTCCATGGACAAGCGGTGGCGCTGAACGAAGAAGGTTTCCTGGTGGATCCGGGGATCTGGAACGAGGAGCTGGCCCTGGCGCTGGCTCAGGCCGAGGAGGGGCTCGAGGCCCTGACTGAGGAGCATTGGTCCGTCATCCGCTTCATCCGCGGCCACTTCGAGGAGAAACAGGGGGCGCCCATGGTGCGTGCCGTCTGCAAGGCCACGGGCCTGCGCCTCCAGCGCATCTACGAACTCTTCCCCAGTGGGCCGGCCAAGGGTGCCTGCAAGCTGGCGGGCCTGCCCAAGCCTGACGGCTGCGTGTAGGAGGCACCATGCCGAGCGTGCTTTCCGCCCCGCTTTGCATTGCTGTCATTGCGGCGGGAGTCTGGGCCGCGGCGGGCCTGCTCCTGCTGCGGGCTCGCGTGCGGGCCTTCGGGTCGCGCCAGCCCTTCGCCGCCGCGGCGGGCGATCCGGCCGCGGGCATCCGCTACGCCTTCACGGGCGCCATGAGCCCCGGCGCCAAGGAGAGCGTGCGGGAGCACCTGCCTTCATACGGATTGGGCTTGGCCTTTCATGGGGGGATCTTCACGGCCTTCGCGCTGCTGGCGCTCCGCCTGGCGGAGTTCGGGGTGCCACGGTCGCTCTGGCTGGGCGCCCGGGCCTTGTTGGTGCTGGGTGTGGTGGGCGGTCTGGGCCTGTTGTTGAAGCGCCTTCTGAAGGCGGAACTGCGGGGATTGTCCCGGCCCGACGACGTCGTGTCCAACCTGCTGGCCACGGGCTTCGTGGCCCTGGCGCTGATACCCGGCCCGGCCTGGTTGGTGAGCGCCATCCTGCTGCTGGTCTACACGCCCCTCGGCAAGATCCGGCACTGTCTCTTCTTCTTCGTGGCCCGATCGCACTTCGGGGCCTTCTTCGGGCGGCGCGGCGTGTTTCCACCGGGAGATTCCCATGTCCACTGACCTGGAACAGAAGCTGGAGGCCCTGACGGACGCGGACTATGCGCGCGGCCTGGAGGTGTTCCGCGCCGGCCTGAAGGAGGCCGAGGCCAGCTACCTGAATGCCTGCGTGCGCTGTGGGCTTTGTGCAGGAGGCTGCCACTATCACCGCGCAGAGCCCGAGCTCGAGAACGTGCCGGGCCGCAAGCTCGATCACATCGCTTCGGTGTTCAAAGCGCACTTCACCACCATGGGTCGCCTGGCGCCGGGGCTGGTGGGAGCGAAGCGCTTCGATCGTGACATGGCCCGGGCCTGGGTGGATGCGGTGTTCGGCCGCTGCACCCTCTGCGGCCGCTGCTCCATGAACTGCACCATCGGCATTCCCCTGCCCGCCCTCTTCCGCGCGGCGCGCCGCGCCCTGGGCGCCATGGGCCTGGTGCCCGAGGACCTGCAGGCCAACGTGGAGAACAGCCTGCAGCATGGCAACAACATGGCCATCGAGCGCGAGGAATGGGTCGAGACTGTGGCGTGGATGGAGGAGGAGCTCCAGGCCGACACGGGCGATCCCGAGGCCCGCATTCCCCTCGACAAGCAGGGGGCCCGCTGCCTCTTCACGGTGAATCCCCGCGAAGCCAAGTTCTTCCCGCTCTCGCTTCAGGCCAGCGCCAAGGTCTTCTGGGCCGCGGGCGAGGACTGGACCCTGGCCAGCGATGGGGGCTGGGATCTCACCAACTACGCCCTCTTCACCTGCGAAGATGATCAGGCCGCCGCCATCGTGAAGAACCTGACCGATGCCATGACGCGCCTGAACTGCGAGGTGCTGGTCATCGGCGAATGCGGTCACGGCTATCAGAGCGCCCGATGGATGGGGCCCGAGTGGCTGAAGCAGCACTTCCCCTTCCCCGTGGTGAGCATCCTGGAACTCATGGATGGCTACCTGAGCGAAGGGCGCTTCCAGGTGGATCCCACGAAGAACCAGGAACCCGTCACGCTGCACGATCCCTGCAACCTGGTGCGGCACGGCGGCATCTCGGAGCCCCAGCGCCGGGTGTTGCGGCGCGCCGTGGCCAACCTGGTGGAGATGGCGCCCCACGGCGTGGAGAACTACTGCTGCGGTGGCGGCGGAGGTCAGCTGGCCATGAGCCGTTATCGGAACCGGCGTTTGGCCGCGGGCAGGAAGAAGGCGGATCAGATTCGCGCCACCGGAGCCAAGGTGGTGGCCGCGCCCTGCCACAACTGCATCGATCAGCTCGGCGAGCTGAACAAGGAATACCAGCTGAAGGTCCAGATCAAGACCGTGGCGGAACTGGTGGCCGCAGCCATCGTCCTCCCGACTCCTGCAGAGGTGCACTCATGAGCCTGTTCCACCTGCCCATTCCTTCCGAAGTGAAGATGATCTACCTCGACAATGGAGCCACGTCGTTCCCCAAGCCCCAGGAAGTCTACGAGGGCATGGATCGCTTCTACCGTTCGGCGGGCGTCAATCCGGGCCGCAGCGGCTTCGACCTCTGCCTGGAGGCGGGCGCCCTGGTGGATGACACCCGCAAGCTGCTCTGCGACTTCTTCGGCGGCACCGATCCCAATCGCCTGGTCTTTGGCTACAACTCCACCGATGCGCTCAACCTGGCCATCTGGGGCAGCCTCCAGCCCGGCGACCACGTGGTGACCACGCATGTGGAGCACAACGCCACCCTGCGTCCCCTGTGGAAGCTGGAGCAGGAGGGCAGCTCCGTGGATTGGGTGGATTTCGACGCCACGGGCTACGTGGACCCCCAGGAAGTGATCCGCCGCTTCCGCCCGGACACGAAGGCCTGTGTCATGAACCACGCCTCCAATGTCATCGGCACCGTGCAGGACGCCGCCACCATCGGCGCCGCCTGCCGCGAACGGGGCATCCGCTTCATCCTCGATGTGAGCCAGAGCGCGGGCATGGTGCCCGTGAAGATGGATGAACTGAACGCCGACATCATCTGCTTCACGGGCCACAAGAGCCTCATGGGGCCCATGGGCATCGGTGGCATGTACGTGCGGGAAGGCGTCGAGATCCGCCGCACCCGCGCAGGCGGTACCGGCGTGAAGAGCGCCCAGCGCCAGCACCTGGATGAATACCCCTACCGCATGGAGTACGGCACGCCGAACCTGCCGGGCATCGCGGGCCTGAACGCGGGCGTAACCTGGGTCAATGCCATGGGCCTGGACGCCATCCACCACCACGAAATGGCCCTCTGGACCCGGCTGCGCGACGGCCTCCGTGAGATCGACGGCGTGGTGCTCTACTGTGCCGAGGATGTTCCCGGCAAGCAGCGCATCAGCGTGCTGTCCTTCAACATGGAAGGTTTGGAGGCGGCGGACGTGGGCACCATGCTGGACGTGGACCACAACATCGCCTGCCGCACGGGCCTCCACTGCACCCCCATGGTGCACGACCACCTGGGCACCACCGCCCTCCACGGCGCGGTGCGCTTCGGCATCGGCGTCTTCAACCACGAAGAGCACATCCAGGCGGCCATCGAGGGCGTGCGCGAAATCGCCGCAGGGCGGCACCGCCGCGCGGGCCAGGTGGCGGCGGTGCGGGCTAAATAACAAGGGTTCCTCGCTGAATCGTGTGGGCAGGGACTCACCGGACCGGCAGGTTTGGGATCATGGTGGGATGGGCGCGAACGCTCTTTTCACCATGGCGCTGGGTTTCTCCTCTTCTTGGGAGGTGAAGGAGTTGGTGTTCACCACTGAGACACGGTGGTTGGACATCCAGATCGACTTCCCGCGAGGGGCGTCTTTCCCGTGCCCGGAGTGCGGGGAGTCTTCGTAGGTCCACGACACCGAGGAGAAATCCTGGCGGCACCTGGACTTCTTCCAGCATTCGGCTTACCCGACAGCGCGGGTGACTCGCTGCCGCTGCGGTCAGCACGGGGTGAAGCAGGTGGAGGTGCGGTGGGCCCGGCCAGGATAGGGGTTCACACTGTTACTCGAGGCCCTGCTCATGGCGCTGATGCGGGAGATGCCATTGAATTCGGTGGCTCTCACCGCGGGCGAGCACGACATGAGGCTCTTGCGGTTGGTCGATCACCACGCGGAGGAGGCCCGACAGCGGTTGGATATGAGCCGGGTGAAGGCGATTGCCGCGGACGAGACCGCCGCCCGGCGCGGACAGGACCACGTGTCGCTGTTCATGGACCTGGACCGGAGGCGCCTGCTGTTCGGCACCCAGGGCAATGACCGGAGCACGGTCGAGGCATTCAGGAAGGGCCTGGAGACCCAAGGAGGTTCCGCCGAACGGATCAGCGAGGCTTGCTGTGACATGTCCCAGGCCTTCATCCTGGGGCTGAGGGCCCAATTCCCGAACGCCCATCTCACCTTCGACGGCTTCCACGTCATGCAGTTGGCGAACAAGGCCTGGACGATGTTCGAGGAATCGAATCCAGAAATCGCCCTGAACTCAAGCGCAGCCTTGAATCGAGAGTAAGTGGACCAGTGGGAAATTCACAAAGTGGACCTTTTCTTATCTACGGTAGATGGTCAGACTTTCAGGCAAGGTGGCCAACCTTGTTATTTATCGGATGCGTGCATGCAAAAAATAGTCATGAACGGTTATATAGCAATCTAAAATACTTGCTTCCCCGGTCGATAAGGTGGTCCATTCACCAACTCCGTAGGGGCTGAGGCAGACTATTGACAGATTACCGTCATGGGAATCTCAGTAATCTTGAACAAACCTTCTATTATCACAATTAAAGGAGATCAGTCATGGAATTTACCAAGAAATTAAATTTAACACGAGAGACCCTTTGTCATCTCGGAAACGAGGACCTTAATCATGTTGTTGGTGGCGGTGGTGGTATTAAACATAAAGGTGCTACTTATGATGGTAGTGATACCAATATTAATTGTGTAAACACAAGCTTTACGGAGACTGGAAATTGCTGGGGTGAAGTAACCGTTATCTATTGATTTTATGGTGTTGCCGTCTTTTTTACATGACTTCGTCTGTATGGCTTTATAAATAATCCCCCAAGTCGATAGTTCTGATGGGGCATTCGGCTTGGGGTTGGTTTAACAAGTGGGCATCAGCGATAGAGATTTACCACGAGGCACCGAGTCACTGAGTAGGTACGGAGGCCTCCGTGCCTCGTGGTGAATCCTTTACGACTGAAGGCGAAACGGTAACAAAACTCAGACCTTGAACTGCCCCACCAGCTGATTCTGGTCGGCCGCCACGCGGGCCAGTTCGCCTGCGGTTTGGGCCACTTCGCTCACGGTGCGGGCCATCTGCTCGGTGGCCGTGGCGTTGTGGGCCACACGCTGCAGGTTTTCGTCGACCTGCTGGGCCACCTCGGCGCTGGTGCGGGCCCGTTCTTCCGCGGCGGAGCCCACTTCCAGGATCATGGCGGCAAGGCCCTGAATGTTGGTGTCGATGGCGCCCAGGGCGGCGACGGTGGCATCCACCATTTCGGCGCCGCGATCCACGGAGGCGTTGCTTTGTTCGATGAGTTCGCCGATTTCGCGGGCGGCGGCACCGCTGCGTTCCGCCAGTTTGCGCACCTCTTCCGCCACTACGGCGAAGCCCTTGCCCATGGCCCCGGCCTTGGCGGCTTCGATGGCGGCATTGAGGGAGAGGAGGTTGGTCTGCCGGGCGATGTCCTGAATGAGGCGCACCGCTGCCACCATGCGGGTGGTGGCCGCGCGGATGTCATCCATGGCCTGGGCGCTTTCCCCACCTGCGTGGGTGCCCTGGTTCACTGCGGCCACGGCGGCTTCGGATTCTTTCTGGGAGCGCTTGATGTTGGCGGATACTTGGTCGATGGAGGCGGACAGCTCGGTGACAGCAGCCGCCACCCGCTCGAAGGCCTCCCGCTGGGCCAGGGAGTTCCCGGCCAGGCTGGAGCTGGTGGTGGCCATCTGTTCGCTGGAGGAAGAAAGCTGGTTGGCGCCGCTGGCCACGGAATCGGAGGATTCCGTCAGGTGCCTGCAGACCTCCCGCATGCGGGCGTTGTAGGTGTTGAAGGCAGCGGCGGCCTGGCCGGTCTCATCCTCGCTCTCCACAGGCAGCTGCAAGGTGAGGTCGCTCTGCTTCAGGCCCTGGGCCAGGGCATTCAAAGGCCGGGTGATCCACAGGCTCACCCGATAGACCACCAGGGCCGCGACCATCCAGACCACGAAGGAGGCAAAGAAGTCAAAGAAGAAGGTGCGCCACAGGGGGTGGCCGAGGTCGACGCCCTTATCCAGAAGGCCTTGGGCCGCCAGGGCCCGATAGTCGAGCAGGGTGTCGTGGATGTTGAAAAAGGCGTAGCCGGCCATGGGGGGCGCCAGCATCAGGAGAAGCTTCCCGCGCACGCTCAAACGATGGGACAAGGACATGCGGGGCTCCGGCAGAGGGGCAAAATAGGCCCCATGGCTGCATCGGACCGCTGGACAGGCTGATTAAATTCAGCCAAACAGTTTAAGGGTCTCGTCGAGGGCCCGAATCACGGAAAGCACCTTGAATGGCTCGATCACCAGGTAATCCACGGCGCCTGCGGCCGCGGAGCGGTTTCTTTTTAGATCGCTTTCTTCTTCGGTACCGCCAATGAGAATTGGCAAAGGGCAGGCCTCCTCCTGAACCACCCTTCGACAGCGCTCCAGGGCCGTGCCCGAGCGGAGCCGGTGGTGGATGAGGATGAGACGAGTGCGACCCCAACTGTCGGCTCCGGCGCCCAGATCTCCCAAGGCTGGTTTCAGGGGGCCCGGGCCCAGATCCAGGGCGGCCACCCCGAACTTGCGCCCGACGGCCTCCGCGAACCGGGCAGAAAAGGCCTCCCCCTCGGCCACCACCAGGATCAGGGGATCCCGGTCCACCAATAGCCGAGGCCGGGCTGTGGGCACGAGCACCGCTTCCTTGCGACCGGGCAGCTTGGGAGACTCGAGGCCACCGGGATTGAACCGGGCCCGGTCGCGGTTGGCCTGCTGATGGCGGGCTTCCAGCAGCCACTGGCGGTAGCGGCCAACGGTTTCGCGGTCCGCAGAATCGCTCAGTCGCAGGCCCCAAACTTTATCCCCGAAGTAGGCGACCTTCCCTGTGAGGACCAGGCTCTCCCCTGGGGCGATGCGCACCTCCACGGTGGTGGAGGCATTCAGGCGCAGCAGGTCGCTCAGGGCATGGGTGCCTTCCGGGGGCATCAGTTCCAGGCCATCCTCGCCAAAGGCCGTGGCCAGGCCATCCTTTACGTCATTTCGCTGATCGGCGAAGGGGCAGGGTATGGCCCGGTCGGGGATGTACTCCGCCAGCCGATGGGCATCCAGGGCCCGGAGCATCCGGGGCATGCTGATGTGGCCTGCTTCCATGCCATGAAGTTTCCCGTGGCCCTCGAAATCCACCACGGCTTCGAAGGGCAGGCCGCGATCCACCAGGCGCAGGGCCAGCCGTGCACCGGGCTTCAGGCGCCACTGGCCTCGCTCCACATCCGAAATGCCCAGGATGATGCGGTCGGGGGCTTCGGCCAGCACCTTGAACTCACCCTTCAGGGTTCCAAAGGTCAGCTGAACGCTTTCCTCGCCTTCACAAAGCCGCTGGAAGACCATGCGGACTGCTTCGGGCTCTTCCTTGTTGAGACTTCGATTGGCCATGAATGCCCTATCGGATGGGTGTTGGCAGACTCAAACTTCGCCCAGCAGGCCTCCCACGGCGGTATAGGGATCCAGGGCATGGTCGGCAATGCCCTGGATGAGGCTGTCCAGGCGTTCGGGGCTCACATGGGCCTTGGCTCGGCGCACCGCCGCCTCGGCCAGCAGGGATTCAAACCGCAACCGCGCCCGCTCCCGGGCCTTACGCGCCAGGCCGCCATGGGCTCGCAGCCAGCGGCCATGCTCACGGATCTGAGCCAGCAGCTCGGCGACGCCCGTGCCTACCTGGGCCACGGTGCGCAACACAGGTGGGTCCCAGCCCTCGGGCATGGCCAGGGATTTCATGGCCTCCAGTTCGCGCTCCACCTGATCCGCGCCTTCCCGGTCCGCCTTGTTGATGATGAAGAGGTCGGCCACTTCCATGATGCCGGCCTTGATGGCCTGGATTTCGTCGCCCATGCCCGGCACCAGCACCACGCAGCAGGTCTGGACGCAGCTGACCACGTCGACTTCATCCTGGCCCACGCCCACGGTTTCCACGATCACCGTATCGAAGCCCGCCGCGTCCAACAGATCGATGGCATCCTGCGTGGCCCGGGCCAGGCCGCCCAGGGCACCGCGGGTGGCCATGCTGCGGATGAAGATGCCAGGGTCCGCCGCGATGCGCTGCATGCGGATGCGGTCGCCCAGAATGGCGCCACCGCTGAAGGGTGACGTGGGATCTACGGCCAGGATGCCGACCTTCTGGCCTTCGGCGCGCAGGGCCCGGGCCAGCTGGTCGGTGAGCGTGCTTTTGCCCGCCCCCGGGGAACCGGTGATGCCGATCACCATGGCCCGGCCCAGATGGGGCCAGACCTGGGCCATGAGATTCCTGGCCCCGGCATGGCCATTCTCCATCCAGGAGATGGCGCGGCCCAGGGCGCGGTGCTCGCCGCGACGCAGAGGCTCCAGAAGGTCGACAGTCAAAGGCATGGGCCCAGGATGCCAGACTTCACGGCCTCTGGCGGGATGGGGTACCCTGGTCTTTCGGCTCTGGCCCCAAGGGAATCATGACAATGAAAAAAGGATCCACCTCAGCGAGCGGTCCTCTCACCGGGGACGCCGTTCCCGAGCAGGCCGCGAAGCCCACGCCTGTGCTGCTGACCAAGCGGGCGCCTGTGGCGCCGCCGGATCCCAAGGCCCCCCGGGAAAAGATCTGCTCCGACTGCGGCATGCACTTCAAGGTCGAGACCGGCCAGAAGTTCTACCTCTGCCCGGATTGCTACCGCCGTTCCTTCGTCTACAAGCGCAAAGGAGGGAAGGAAGCCGCCCGTATCCTGACCCACATCACCTGCGCCTCCTGCGGTGCCCAGGAATACCTGCCCTTCATCCCGGATGACCCCAGCAAGGCTCTGTGCCGAGCCTGCTTCGCCAAAGAGCGGCCGGAACCAAAACCAGCCCCCAAACACTCTCATCGATAACCCGACGAGGTTTTCCATGCGCTCCACCGCCCTGCCCTTTCTGCTCATCGCCGCCCTGCTTCCCGCCCAGACGCCCGCCAAGTCGGCCAAGGCAAACCCGGCCAAGCCCGCTGCCTCCAAATCCGCGACCAAAGCCACCGCGAAGCCCGCCCCCGAGGCCGAAGCGGCCCGCAAGGGGCTGCGGGAAACCCTGGATGCCATTGACGCCGCCTGGTTCGGCCAGCCCTACCAGGGCATCTCCTCCGTGGACATGCAGGGCACGCTTGGAATCGCCCTCAGCGGCGCCGCCATCAACCAGAAGGTGGACAGCCTGAGCCAGGGCCAGGTGAAGGGCAACAGCCAGGGTGGTTCGGCCAACCTGCGCGTGAAGGGCACCTACTTTGCCAATGGCGACTTCAAGACCGATCTGGCCGGCGATTTCGGCACCATCCTCTACACCCGGCGCGGCAACCGAGGCTTCATCTACAGCAAGGAGCAGAACGCCTACACCACGCGGGTGGACCCTGCCGCTTCGGATGCGCCCCTCACCTACATGACCTGGTTCCGCCAGACGCTGAATGACATCAAGGCCGTCTATGTGGATGGGCCCACCTTCCAGGCCACCCTGGCCGGGGAGGAGAATGTCGATGGACGCACCGTGCAGCGCCTCGTGTTCACCGCACCCACCCAGGGCTGGGACGCCAAGAAGCGCGAGCAGAGCCTGGCCCAGAGCCTGGGCTTCTGGAAGCGTGGCAGGCTGGAGGTCTCCGTGGACAAGACCAGCAAGCAGCCCATCCGCCTGGATTTCCGCAACGACGAGCAGGGTGTCCACACCCGCATGGATTTCAGCTATGCCGCCAACAACCGCCTGCAGTCCGTGAACATCAACAACAGCAGCCGCGGCTTCGAGGGCCCGGGCTGGCTGCGGGTGGGCTACGGCAGCGAGGGGCGCATGTCGAACGTGGCCGGCGAACTGGCCAGCCAGGACAAGAAGGTCTCCTTTGCCATGGACCTGAACTGGTCCAAGACCCGCACCGCCGCCGACATCACCGCCATCCCCCCCGCGGGCGCCACCAAGCGCGGCCGTGAAGAGATGGAAACCCAGCTCCTCGTGGGCCTGGCCGCCAAGATCTTCGACCTCCAGCGCGCCGGCCTCAACCTCCGCAGCGTCGCCATCGGCGCCAAGTAGCGATACACTGTCCCCTTCGGGGCGTGGCGCAGCCTGGTAGCGCATCTGCTTTGGGAGCAGAGGGTCGGAGGTTCGAATCCTCTCGCCCCGACCAATACGATGAAAGAACCCTCTCCGGAGGGTTTTTTTGTGGCGCTCATCGAAGGTGTGTTCGAACCTCCGAGTGGGATCGCGGAGGCCGTGCGGGGCACGGCCGGGAGCGAAACCGGGGACGGCGAAGCCGGACTTGTTCGAATCCTCTCGCCCCGACCAATACGATGAAAGAACCCTCTCCTGAGGGTTTTTTTGTGGCGCTCATCGAAGGTGTGTTCGAACCTCCGAGTGGGATCGCGGAGGCCGTGCGGGGCACGGCTGGGAGCGAAACCGGGGACGGCGAAGCCGGACTTGTTCGAATCCTCTCGCCCCGACCAATACGATGAAAGAACCCTCTCCGGAGGGTTTTTTTGTGACGCTCATCGAAGGTGTGTTCGAACCTCCGAGTGGGATCGCGGAGGCCGTGCGGGGCACGGCCGGGAGTGAAACCGGGGACGGCGAGGCCGGACTTGTTCGAAGCCCCCCGCCCGTTTCGGCAAAGAATCAGCGAACCTTCATAGGACGCCTGCGTCCTTTCTTCCATGGGTGATCCGAGTTCCTGACGTGCAGGACGCGGCCCCAAGGACCCCGCACCATCCGGGGATGCCCTCTTCCCATTCACTGCCCGCCGCTGTCGACGCGGTCGGCTCTGCCCTGCCTCAAGGAGTCACCATGACCTCGCCCACCTGCATCGTTCCCGCGGCACTTGTCTGCCTCGCCATCGTTCCCCTCCGCGCCGAGCGTGGCCCCTCCACGCCCGAGGAGCGGGCGCGGGTCCAGCGCCTCGCTGCCGAGACCGACCAGGATCCCCTCAAGCTGCTCACACCCGAGGGGCGCTGGTTCACCAAGTGGCTGGACGACGTGCCGGATGTGACCTTCGGCCCCGAGGCGCCCGCGCGCTGGATGGAGAAGGAGGCCAAGGGGGATCTGCGCCGAGTCGCAATCCCGAAGTACATGCTGAGCGGCGTGGCCCACATGCTGGCCCACGGGCTGCAGGATGCCCGCAAGGCGCCGGACCGCGGTGTGGCCGTGCACCAGGCCGCCCTAGAGGGCGTGGTGCGCGCCTACGAGGCCCTGCGGGACAAGAAACCCGAGAACCGCTCGGCGGCTTTCGACGAGGCCCTGGCGCAGCTGAAAGCCGGAACCTTCCCCGCGTTTGTGGCGGGCCTCTATCCGAAGTCCCGATGAGGCGCCCCGCGGGTTTCTTGCTGGCGGGCCTCCTGGCCTTGGGACTTGGAGCGCAGGGAGCCCCGCCGGATCTGCTGGTGCGGGAAATCAAAACGAATTCCCGCCTCATGCCAAACCTCGAGGCCCTCTGTGATGGGATCGGCCCCCGTTTGACCGGTTCGGCCAACCTGGAGAGGGCCGAGGCCTGGGCCATGGACACCCTGCGTGCGTCCGGCGCCGAGAACGTCCACGCGGAAGCCTACGTGCTGGGCAGGCCGTGGCACCGGGGGAAGGCCTGGGCGCGGCTGAGCCGCTTGGGCGCACAGAAGTTGGACCGGCCCCTGGACATCGCCCAGTGGGGATGGACCGAGGGCACCAGGGGTGTGGTGCGGGGCACAGTGGTGCGGATGGAAGCCCCCACGGTGGCGACGCTGGAGGCGCAGGCGCCGGCATTGGCGGGCAAGGTGGTACTGGTCGATGTCCGCCCCAGAGCCACGGAGACGGAGCGGAAGGATATGAAGGCCTACCGGGCCAGGCTTCGCCGCGCCTGGCGTGCCGCGCGGACAGCCCTGGTGCTGGTGCCCTCGGAAAAGGAGTCAGGCCTGCTGGACATGGCGGGAGGCCCCGATCTGCCGTACTCGTCTGCCGCGGCCTTCATCGCCGAAGGCCAGGCGCGGCTCCTCAAGCGCCTGCTGGCCCGCGGCGCCAAGCCGGAGATAGAGGCCTTTCTGGGCGGCGGCTTCGGGATGGAACCGGTGCAGGCCCACAATGTCGTCGGAGAACTGCGCGGCACGGAACATCCCGAAGAGGTGGTGATCCTGGGTGCGCACCTGGACAGTTGGGATCTGGCCACGGGTGCCGCCGACAACGGCGCCGGTGTGGTGGCCTTTCTCGAGGTGCTGCGGGCCATGAAGGCTTCCGGTCTGCCCCTGCGCCGCACGCTGCGGGTGGTGCTGTTCTCAGGTGAGGAACAGGGTCTGCTGGGCAGTCGAGCCTACCTCGCGGCCCACGCAGAGGAGACGGAGAAGATCCAGGCCGTGCTTGTGATGGATTCCGGGAGCGGTCGCATCTCGGCGATGGCCGATGGCGAAGTGGATGCCTGGGCCGAGGCACTGCAGGCGGCGCTGAAGCCGGCGGAAGCGCTTGGGGCCCAGGATGTGGTCTATGCCCGCCCGAGGGGCAGCGACCATGACACCTTCCGGCGGGCGGGCATTCCAGCCTTCGCGCCGCGGCAGGAATCCCGCGAATACGACACCCATGTGCAGCACACCCGGATCGATGAAGTGGACCGCGTGAGCGGAGAGGATCTCGAACAGGCCACCCAGGTGATGGCCATCCTGGCCTGGGGCCTCCTGAACGGGCCGCGCCTTCCGCATGTACCCCGCGATCCTTCCTGAGGCGGTGGGCTTCACGGGTTCATCCCTCCTTCCTGTTCAACGCCTTGAACGGCATCGCCCTCCCGGTGGGTCCGAGCGGGCCGAGCAGAGGCTCGGCCCGCTTCCCGTGTGGAGGCGCGAGGTGGCATTGGCTGGGCTTCGGCGGAGCGTCGCGTCTCGGCTGCATCGGCGCAGGGCTGGGCACCACCAGCTCCTGGCCTTGAAGAACCCCGCCCGTTCACGCGCGGAGGAGACGTTCAAGGGGGAGGGTTTCAGATCCTCCCCATTGAAATGGAAACCAGGGTGGTCTTCGCAGATTCAGCCACCACGCCTGTATGCGGGGGAGGGGCGCATCCAAAGGGAAAGCGCAGACGACCCCGGCGTCTGTACCGGGAACGGAGATTCCTCAGCTCGAGACGCGGAAACACTGGGGTCAAAAAATGATGATGTAACGGTAATCTATGGTGATCTACGACACAACCCCATTCGCCTCAAAATCAACTTGCGGAATTGATACGAATGCTTAAAAGTGGCTGTGGTGCTTTGTTTTAATGGTAAAAATACGGCTATTCGGAAGACGTGGTGTTCAATCCCGGGCGCGGAAGGCCATTGACGGGCACCGGTGGATGGATCTTTACTTGACCGATCGGTAACGATTTACCGATTTGCCTTCTCGATCCATCAACGCCGGGTTGAAGAAGCATGAAGAGCAAGCCGGGAGGGATAGACCCCCGGTGAGGAGAGGTCTGCATTGCCCTTCATTGAAAAATCCGGCCCTTTTCAACGGTGCTGACATGAACAAAGACCAATACATCGCTAGCCTCCGCAAGCTGAACCTGAAGGTCTACCTGTTCGGTAAGCTGGTCGAGAATCCGGTCGACCACCCGATGATCCGCCCCTCCCTGAACTCCGTCGCCATGACCTATGAGCTGGCCGAGCAGGAGGAGTACAAGGACCTGATGACGGCCACGTCGAACCTGACGGGCAAGAAGGTGAACCGCTTCTGCCACCTGCACCAGAACACCGAAGACCTGGTGAAGAAGGTGAAGATGCAGCGCCTGCTGGGCCAGAAGACTGCCTCCTGCTTCCAGCGCTGCGTGGGCATGGATGCCTTCAACGCCATCTACTCGACCACCTTCGAGATGGACGCGAAGTGCGGCACCGAGTACCACAAGCGCTTCACGGAGTACATGAAGTTCGTGCAGGAGAATGACCTGGTGGTGGACGGTGCCATGACCGACCCCAAGGGCGACCGTTCCCTTTCCCCCAGCAAGCAGGAAGACCCGGACATGTATCTCCACATCGTGGAGGAGCGCAAGGACGGCATCGTGGTGCGCGGCGCCAAGGCCCACCAGACCGGCGCCGTGAACTCCCATGAGCACCTCATCATGCCCACCCAGGCCATGAAGGAGGAGGACAAGGACTACGCCGTGTCCTTCGCCGTGCCCTCGGATGCTGAAGGCGTGTTCATGATCTATGGCCGCCAGTCCTGCGATACCCGCAAGCTGGAAGAAGGCGCCGACATCGACCTGGGCAATTCCGAATTCGGCGGCCACGAAGCCCTCGTGATCTTCGAGGACGTGTTCGTGCCCTGGGAGCGCGTGTTCATGTGCAAGGAGTGGGAGTTCGCCGGGATGATGGTGGAGCGCTTCGCGGGCTACCACCGCCAGTCCTACGGCGGCTGCAAGACCGGCGTGGGCGATGTGCTCATCGGGGCCGCTGCCCTGGCCGCGGACTACAACGGCGCGGCGAAGGCCACCCACATCAAGGACAAGCTCATCGAGATGACCCATCTCAATGAGACCCTCTACGCCTGCGGCATCGCCTGCTCCGCCGAGGGCTGCAAGACCGCCGCCGGCAACTACCAGATCGACAACCTGCTGGCCAACGTCTGCAAGCAGAACGTCACCCGCTTCCCCTATGAGATCGCCCGCCTGGCCGAAGACATCGCCGGCGGCCTCATGGTGACCATGCCTTCCGAGGCCGATTGCCGCGACGCCAAGCTGGGCCCCTACGTGAAGAAGTATCTGAAGGGCGTCGCCAGCGTGAGCACTGAGAACCGCCTGCGCGTGCTGCGGCTCATCGAGAACATCACGTTGGGCACCGCGGCCGTGGGCTACCGCACCGAATCCATGCACGGCGCGGGTTCCCCGCAGGCCCAGCGCATCATGATCGCCCGCCAGTCGAACCTTGAGCTCAAGAAGGCGCTGGCCAAGAAGATTGCGAAGTTGAAGGAGCAGAAGTAGGCCGGGGCGCCCGGTTCACCAGACAAGCGGGGGCACCCCCACAGCACGGCAAGCAGGCTGCCCCATCCGGGGGCGGGAGGAGAAGTCATGGATTGGCAGAGCATCTACCAGAGCAAGCTCACCAGCGCCGAAGAGGCCGTGCGGGCCATCCAGAGCGGCCAGCGGGTGGTGGTGGGCCACGCCGCCGGCGCCCCCCAGCAACTCCTCAAGGCCATGGTGGCCCAGAAGGAGCGCTACCAGGGCGTGGAGATGGTCCACATGCTCTGCCTGGGGGACGGCGGCTACCTCGGTGAAGGGATGGAGGAGCACTTCCGCTTCAACGGCATCTTCGTGGGCGCCAACAACCGCAAGGCCGTGGAAGAGGGCCGGGGCGACTACACCCCCTGCTTCTTCCACGAGTTCCCCAAGCTCTTCCAGAAGCAGCTGCCCGTGGACGTGGCCCTCATCCAGGTGAGCCGCCCCGATGAGAACGGCTTCTGCAGCTTCGGCGTGTCCTGCGACTACACCAAACCCGCCGCCGAGCTGGCCAAGGTCGTCATCGCCGAAGCCAACGACCGCATGCCCTACATCGGTGGCGACAACCTCATCCACGTCTCCAAGCTCACCCACATCGTGGAAACCTCCGTTCCCATCCTCGAGCTGCCTCTGCCGAAGATCGGCGAGACGGAAAAGAAGCTGGGCGAGTACGTCGCGTCCCTGGTGGAGGATGGCTCCACCCTGCAGCTGGGCATCGGCGCCATCCCCGACGCCGTGCTCATGTTCCTCAAGGACAAGAAGGATCTGGGCATCCATTCCGAGATGTTCTCCGATGGCCTCATCGACCTGGTGGAACTGGGTGTGGTGAATGGCCGCCAGAAGAGCCTGCACCAGGGCGAGCTGGTCGCCACCTTCCTCATGGGCAGCCAGCGCCTCTACGATTTCGTGAACAACAACCCCCTCGTGAAGATGTACCCCGTCAACCACGTGAACCACCCCTGCGTGGTGATGCAGAACCACAAGATGGTCTCCATCAACTCCTGCATCGAGGTGGATCTCATGGGCCAGGTGGCCTCGGAATCCATCGGCCTCAAGCAGTTCAGCGGCGTCGGCGGCCAGGTGGATTTCGTGCGCGGCGTCAGCATGGCGGAAGGCGGCAAGTCCATCATCGCCACCCCCGCCACCGCGGCGGGCGGCAAGGTCTCGCGCATCGTGCCCTTCCTGGCCCATGGCGCGGCGGTATCGACCTCCCGCAACGATGTGGATTACATCGTCACTGAGTACGGCATCGCCCCCCTCAAGGGCCTCACCCTGCGCCAGCGGGCGCTGAACCTCATCGCCATCGCGCATCCCGACTTCCGGGAAAGCCTGATGGAGGAGTTCCACCGCCGCTTCGCCCCCGCTGCCGCGCCCGCCGGAGTTTGACATGCAGCTTTTCTCTCTCAAAACCCGCCTGAGCCGCTTCGATACCTTCGCGGCCTTCGCCCAGGAATTCAAGCTCTCGGAGCGGGATCTCGTCATCACCCATGAGTTCCTCCATGCCCCCTTCATGAAGGCGCTGGACCTCCGCTGCCACTTCGTCATGCAGGAGCACTACGGCGCGGGCGAGCCCTCCGATGTGATGATGAACAGCATCCTGGGCGACGTGAAAGGCCAGGTGTACGACCGCGTGATCGCCATTGGCGGTGGCACGGTCATCGACATCGCCAAGCTCTTCGTGCTGGATGGCCTGGAGGATGTGGTGCAGGCGTTTGAGCGCAGCATCCCCATCGTGAAGGCCAAGCAGCTGGTCATCGTGCCCACCACCTGCGGTACGGGCAGTGAAGTCACCAACCTCTCCATCGCCGAGATCACCTCCAAGCACACCAAGATGGGCCTGGCCGATGACGCGATCCTGGCTGACGAAGCCGTGATCATCCCTGAGCTGCTCAAGGGCCTGCCCTTCAAGTTCTACGTCTACAGCGCCATCGATGCCTTCATCCACGCGGTGGAATCCTACGTCTCCCCGAAGTCGAATCCCTACACGAAGCTCTACTGCAAGGCGGCCATCGAACTGATTCTGGATGTGTTTGGCCGGATCATCGAGCAGGGCCCCGAGTATCGGTACGAGCGGCTGGAGGACATGCTCATCGCCAGCAACTTTGCGGGCATCGCCTTCGGCAACACGGGTGTGGGCGCGGTCCACGCGCTGTCCTATCCGCTGGGTGGCACCTACCATGTGCCCCATGGCGAGGCCAACTACCAGTTCTTTACGGCCGTGTTCAAGCGCTACCAGGAGAAGCAGCCCGTGGGCCGCATCCAGGAACTGAACACCCTGCTGGCTGCCATCCTCAAGGTGGATGCCTCCCGCGTGTATGAGCAGCTGGACGAGGTCTTCGGCAAGCTGCTCTCCAAGAACAAGCTCAGCTCCTACGGCATGAAGCCTGCGGAGATCGAATCCTTCGCCGACACCGTCATGCAGAAGCAGACGCGGTTGCTGGCCAACAACTACGTCGCACTGTCTCGGGACGAGATCCGCGACATCTACCAATCCCTTTTCTAACCCACCCCCAATTCCAAAGAGAGGATGAGTTCATGGACATCAAGAGCATGGTCGCCAAGGCTCGCAAGGCACAGAGCTACTTCGAGAAGAACTTCAACCAGGATGAGGTGGATGAGATCGTGAAGACCGTTGCCAAGACGGTGCACGACAACGCCTACGAGCTGTCCAAGCTGGCCGTGGAAGAGACGGGCATGGGCGTGCTGGAAGACAAGATCGCCAAGTGCCACGGGAAGTCCAAGGGCGTCTGGCACGACCTGAAGGGCAAGAAGTCCATGGGCATTCTGCGGGTGGACGAGAAGACCGACCTCATCGAGATCGGCAAGGCCATCGGCGTGGTGGCGGGCATCACGCCCATGACCAACCCCGTGGTCACCCCCATGTCCAAGATCATGTTCGCCCTCAAGACCAAGAACGCCATCATCATCGCGCCCCACCCGAAGGCCGAGAAGTGCTCCGGCCTCACCGTCGAGATGATCTGCAAGGCCCTGGAGCCCTTCAAGATTCCCGAGGGCCTCATCCAGGTCGTGAAGGATCCCTCCGTCGAGAAGACCCAGGAACTCATGAAGTCCTGCGACGTGGTGGTCGCCACGGGTGGCATGGCCATGGTGAAGGCGGCCTACTCCTCCGGCAAGCCCTCCTTCGGCGTCGGCGCCGGCAACGTGCAGGTGATCCTCGACCGCAACATCAACTTCATGGAAGCCGCGGGCAAGGTCATCACGGGCCGGAAGTTCGACAACGGCATCATCTGCTCGGGCGAGCAGTCCTTCATCTACCACGAAGACGACCGCGCCGAAGTGATGAAGGCCTTCGTGGAGCAGGGCGCCTACCTCGTGCCTGATTCCGAGCGGCAGCAGGTGGTCGACGCCATCTTCGAGAACGGCGCCCTGGCCCGCGAGACGGTCGGCCAGTCCGTCAACTTCATCGCCGCCAAGGCCGGCATCACCGTGCCCCAGGGCACGAAGGTGCTGGTGCTGGAAGCCAAGGGCATCGGCACCGCCGACATCATCTGCAAAGAAAAGATGTGCCCCGTGCTGGCTGCCTTCTCCTACAAGACCTTCGAGGAGGCCATCCACATCGCCACCACGAACCTCCTGCTGGAAGGCAGCGGCCACACCGCTGGCATTCACTCCAACAACCAGGAGCACATCGCCATGGCCGGCAGCATGATCCCGGTCTCGCGCGTGATCGTGAACGCCCCATGCGCCACCACCGCCGGCGGTTCCGTCGAGGGCGGCCTGGCCTTCACCAACACCCTGGGCTGCGGCAGCTGGGGCGGCAACTCCATCTCCGAGAACTTCACCTACAAGCACCTGCTCAACGTCACCCGCATCGCCTCCACCACCAAGAAGAAGGCGGCGGCGGCCATGGCAGAGCCCGCTTTCGCCTAGACGGCAGGCGACCAACCCACGATCCCCATCCGGCGCAGGACGCCAGAGCCTGCCTCATCCTGCGCCTTTGAACCCTTGGAGGCCCCCATGGCCCAGATTCTTGCTGACCGCCGCGACATCGACTTTGTCCTCTACGAGCAGTTCAAGGTGGATGAACTCGCGAAGAACAAGCACTTCGCCGATTTCAACCGCAAGGCCGTCGATCTCATCGTCAATGAAGCCAGGAATCTGGCCGTGAAGGAAATTCTGCCCACCCAGGTGGATGGGGATCGCATCGGGGCCCACTTCGCCAATGGCGCCGTCACCATGCCCCAGTCCTTCCACAAGGCCTGGAAGGCGCTGACCGAGGGCGAGTGGCTGGCCATGAGCGACGATCCGGAATGGGGTGGCCAGGGCATGCCCCACACCGTCGCCAGCGCCGCCACGGATTACCTCATGGCCGCCAACTTCGCCTTCATGCTGACCGCTGGCCTTACCCACGGCGCTGGCAAGCTGGTGGAGAAGCTGGGCACCCAGAAGCAGAAGGACCTCTACCTCAAGAAGATCTACAGCGGCGAATGGGGCGGCACCATGCTGCTCACCGAGGCCGACGCCGGTTCCGACGTGGGCGCGCTCACCGCCACGGCCACGCTGAACCCCGATGGCACCTATTCCATCACGGGGAACAAGATCTTCATTTCCGCAGGCGAGCACGACCTGGTGGAGAACATCATCCACCCGGTGCTGGCCCGCATCGAAGGCGCGCCCGCGGGCACCGCTGGCATCTCCATGTTCCTGGTGCCCAAGTACCGGGTGAACGATGACGGCAGCCTCGGCGAATTCAACGATGTCGTCTGCACCGGCATTGAAGAGAAGATGGGCATCCACGGCAACGCCACCTGCTCCCTGTCCCTGGGCAGCAAGGGCCAGTGCATCGGCACCCTGCTGGGCGAGCCCAACAAGGGCATGCGCGGCATGTTCATGATGATGAATGAGGCCCGCCTCATGGTCGGCGCCGAGGGCCTGGCCTGCGCCAGCGCCTCCTACCTCTACGCCGTGAACTATGCCCGCACCCGCGTGCAGAGCCGCCACCTGCTGAAGGGTGCCGACAAGAGTGCCCCCTCGGTGGCCATCATCCAGCACCCCGATGTGCGCCGCATGCTCATGGTCATGAAGAGCTACGTGGAAGGCATGCGCAGCCTGGGCTACTTCATCTCCCACTGCATGGACCGCATCCACATCGCGACCAACGCCGATGAGAAGGCTCGCACCCAGGCCATGGTCGATCTGCTGATCCCCGTCGCCAAGGGCTACGTGACGGATCGTGCCTTCCAGGTCTGCAGCCTGGGTGTGCAGGTCTACGGAGGCTACGGCTACTGCCGCGAGTTCCCTGTCGAGCAGCTGCTCCGGGACGTGCGCATCACCGCCATCTACGAAGGCACCAACGGCATTCAGGCTCTGGATCTCATCGGCCGGAAGCTCAGCCAGAACAACGGCCAGGCCATCCAGGATCTCTTCGCCCAGATGAAGGATGTCCTCAACACCGCCCAGGGCCTCGAGCGCGTGGCCCCCATCGCGGCACGGGTGGCTCCGGCCATCGCCCGCCTGGAAGCCACCGCCGCCCACATGACCGCCACCATGCAGTCCGATCCCATGACGGGCTCGGCCCATGCCTTCAGCTTCCTGGAAGCGGTGGGCGACATGGTCATGGGCTGGATGCTCCTCTGGCGCGCCAATGTGGCCGCCGCCGCCCTCAAGGCCGGTGCCAAGGAGAAGGACGCCGCCTTCTACGAAGGCCAGATCATGAGCGCCGACTTCTTCAGCCGGAACATGCTGCCCGTGACCCTGGGCCACATGGAGACAGTGCTGGGAGCCAGCAGCGTTGCCAATGACATCTCCGAAGACGCCTTCGGCGGCAAGTAAGTTCCCGGTTCCACGGAGTTCGCCATGCACGCCCTGCCCTTTTCCCCCGCCACAGCCTCGCTGGCGGGGGTTCCTGCCCGCCTGCTGTTCCTGCTGATCCCCCTGGTCGGTGTGGCCTGTTTCGCCTGGATGATGGTCCGCCGCATGGCGCCCCTTCTGAAGGCTGCGCCGGATTCCCGCTTCGACAACATCGGCGAGCGTACGATCCTCGTGCTCAAGGTCTGGCTGGCCCAGTGGCGCCACCCGCGCTACATGCTGGCGGGCGTGCTGCACATCGTGCTGTTCCTCGGTTTCCTGGTGCTGGGCCTGCGCTCTTTCCAGCTGATCTTCCTGGGCTTCATGGAGCACTTCACCCTGCCGGGCTTCGGCGGGTCCCTGGGGGCGGCCTACAACGTGGCCAAGGACTACGCCGCCACGGCCGTCTTCCTCTCCGTGGTGGTGCTGGCCTACCGGCGCGGCATCGTCCGTCCGGCCCGCTACGCGGTGCCCAAGGAACTCGGCAAGGATCACACCGGCGAAGCCATCCTGGTGCTGGGCCTCATCGGCACCCTGCTCCTGTCCGAAAGTGCCTTCGAGGGCAGCCTTCTGGCCGTGGGCACCCACGGAAACGCCACACCCTACACCTTGGCCTGGGGCTTCCAGCATCTCTTCACCGGGCTGTCCACGCCGGTGCTGGCGCGAATCAATGTGGCCAGCTATGCCATCCATGACCTGACATTTTTCTACTTCCTGTGCCTGCTGCCCATGGGCAAGCACTTCCATGTGATCACCTCGCTCTTCAACGTCTACTTCATGCGCCTGAAGCCGGGGAACGTGAAGCCCGTGAAGTACGGCGTGGATGACAAGGGCCTCGATGAGCTGAAGTCCTTCGGCGTGAAGACCATCGAAGACTTCACCTGGAAGCACCAGCTGGACTTCTACAGCTGCGCCGATTGCGGTCGCTGCTCAGACAACTGCCCCGCCAACCGGGTGAAGCGCCCCCTGTCGCCCCGCTTCATCAGCATCAAGGGCCGCGACCACCTCTACCAGCGCTACCCCATCTTCGGCGCGGACAAGACGGAAGCGGAGCCTCTGATCGGCGGCATCTACAGCGAAGACGAGATCTGGTCCTGCACCACCTGCGGCGCCTGCGAAGAGGAATGCCCCATCGGCATCGAGTACATCGACAAGATCGTGGATCTGCGACGCGGCATGGTGGATGAGGGCATGGTGCCCCAGTCCCTGCAGAAGCCCCTCAGCGCCCTGGAAAAGCGGGGCAACCCCTGGGGCAAGCTGGAGAAGAAGCGGGCCGACTGGGCCGCCGGTGTGGGCGAAGGCTTCGAGGTGAAGCTGGCCGAGAAGGGCGACGAGGCCGAGACCCTCTACTTCGTGGACAGCATGACGTCCTATGACGACCGCATGCAGAAGATCGCGCAGGCCACCGCCCGCATCCTCACCAAGGCCGATGTGGACTTCCTGGCCCTGGGCAAGGAGGAGAAGGACAGCGGCCACGAAGTACGGCGCTACGGAGAGGAGATGCTCTTCCAGAGCCTGAAGGAGCAGAACACCGAGGCCATCCTGGAGACCGGCGCCAAGCGCATCGTGACCAGCGATCCCCACGCCTACAACGCCCTGAAGAACGACTACGCGGGCCTGCCGCCGGTCGAGCACGTCAGTGAAGTCATCGCCGCGGGCGTCGAGAAGGGCAAGCTCAAGTTCAGCCCCCTGGCCGATCCCTCCAAGACTTACACCTACCACGACCCCTGCTACCTGGGCCGCCACAACAACATGTATGACGCGCCCCGCGTGGCCATCGACGCCATCCCTGGCCTCAAGCGGGTGGAGATGACCGGCGCGTGCAAAGACCGCTCCTTCTGCTGCGGCGGTGGCGGCCTGGGCCTCTTCTATGAGCCCGAGGAAGAGCAGCGCATGGGTGTGCTTCGCGTCAACATGGCCAAGGAAGCCGGGGCCAATGTGATCATCACCGCCTGCCCCTTCTGCCTTACTAACATGGAGGACGCCATCAAGGTGGCGGGTCTCGAAGGCCAGATGGAAGCCATCGACCTGTGTGAGTTGGTCGACGGGCAGTTGCAGCATTGACATGATCCGGGGCGGGACCGCCTGCTCGCAGTCGCTCGCGATGTCCCCCCCGGAACCCCCCACGCAGCGACTGGGCGAAGCCCAGCCGCTGCGTCAGACTCAAACGTAAGGAGGACACCGCATGGACATTCTGGTGTGTGTGAAACGCGTTCCCGATTCGGCGGAGAACGAGATCAGCGTGGCCGCTGGCGGGGCTGACATCAGCCGCGAGGACCTGGTCTACGCCGTCAACGAGTGGGACAACTACGCGGTGGAAGAGGCCATCCAGATCGTGGAGCGCGAAGGCGGCTCCGTGACCGTGGTCGCCTTGGGCGACTCGGAGATCGAGGAATCCGTGCGCCGCGAAATGGCCATGGGTGCCGAGCAGGGCCTCATGCTGGTCGATGACGCCTTCGCCGGTTCCGATGGTCTCGGCGTGGCCACCATCCTGAAGGCCGCCGTGCAGAAGGGCAGCTACGACCTCGTCCTCACCGGCGCTCAGGCCGATGACGGTGCGGCCCAGGTGGGCGGCATGCTGGCGGCCCTGCTGGACTACCCCTACGCCTCCCTGGTCAACAAGGTGGAAGTGGCGGGCAAGACCCTGCGCATCGGCCGCGAGATCGAAGGCGGCAGCCAGGAGCTGAACGAGATCGACACCCCCTGCGTCCTTTCCATCCAGACCGGCATCAACGAGCCCCGCTACGTGGGCCTCCGCGGCATCCGCAAGGTGGCTTCTGTGGAAATCCCGGTGCTCGACGCCGCCGCTTTGGGCGTGGATGCCGCCGCCGTGGGTCAGGCTGCCGCCAAGGTGCGGCGCGTGGACTACTTCGTCCCCGTGGCCGGTGCCGGCGCTGAGATGCTGACGGGCAGCACCAAGGAAGTGGCCGCCCAGCTGGTGGAGCTCCTCAAGGCCAAGGGAGGGATCAACTGATGGCTACCCAAGTTTTCGCACTCATTCCCCACGCCGGTGGCAAGGCCGATGACGCTGCCCTGGAACTGCTCAGCGCTGCCCAGACCCTTTTCCCCGGCTGCACTCCCACGGCGCTCGTCCTGGGTTCGGGCCCCACCCTCAGCGCCGTTGCCACCGAAGTGGCCGCGGCTTTCCCTGAGGTCTGGAGCTTCAACCAGGAATCCCTGGCTTACCCCAATGCCGAGCTGATCCGCCCTCTATTGACGAAGGTCTTGCCCGCAGGTGCCGTGGTGATGCTGTCCCACAGCACGCTGGGCATCGACCTGGGCCCTGGCCTCTCCGTGAAGCTGGGCGCCGCCTACCTGCCTGACGTGGTGGGCGCGGATGGCGTCGAGGGTTCTCTGGTCAAGGTCGTGCGCCAGGAATTCGCTGGCCAGGTTTCGGCCCACGTGCAGGCCGACGCCTCCAAGGGCCTGGTCATCAGCTTCCGTCCCGGCTCTTTCGCGCCGGCCCCGGCTTCGGCCTCCGGCACCGTGGTGGACAAATCCGCCGAGGCCGCGGGGCTCACCGCCCGCCGCCGCTTCCTGGAAGTGGTTCAGGCCGAAGCGGGCGACGTGGACATCACCCGTGAGGACGTGCTCGTGTCCGTGGGCCGCGGCATCGGCGAGCAGGACAACCTGTCGCTGGTGGAGGAACTGGCCGAAGCCATGGGCGCCACCGTCTGCTGCTCCCGTCCCATCGTGGATGCCAAGTGGCTGGACAAGGGCCGCCAGGTCGGCACCTCGGGCCAGACCGTCAAGCCCAAGATCTACCTGGCCCTGGGCATCAGCGGCGCCTTCCAGCATCTCGGCGGCCTCAAGGGCAGCCCCTTCATCGTGGCCGTGAACAAGAACCCCAAAGCCCCCATTTTCCAGGCGGCCCAGGTGGGTGTCGTGGCCGACCTCCTGGAACTGCTTCCCGAACTCACCGAGCAGATTCAGAAGGCCAAATAGCAGGATCGATGGATGACCAGAGAGGCCCGGCGGATGCCGGGCTTCTCTGCGTTCAGGGAATCGCGCCTTGACTGTGCTTCTGGCCATTCTGCGGCAACAGCCTGCCTGGAATATGCGGAGGCATGTCGGTGTGGAAACGAATGCATGAGGTGGTGGTGGAACGAACACATCCGGTTGATGAAAGAGGCCCGGATCGTCTACGTGTTGCTGGGTGAAGTCCGCCCGAAAAGGGCGCTGCCAGAGGCTTGGCATCCCTTCTGCAACAGAACACATGTGTCAGGCACGGCCTGCCTGCTGCCAGGATGAAGGCTGGGTCCTGGTTTGTTGCGCCCGCCCACGGAGTTGCTGTGTCCCCGGAATCCATTCCGAATGCCAAGCTGCTGGCCCTGCTGCGGCGATTCATGATGGAGCATGCGAAGTCGGCCTCGCGGTCGATTTGCCTTTGCCCCATCTGTGTGGACGCACGCAAGCTGCTGGAGCAGGCCTTCGGGGAGAAGGGGAGGGCCTGATGCACGGATGGGTGCAGCATGACGCCGCTCCCCCGCTGTCTCCGCGATTCCAGCAGTTGGTCCAGGCTCCGCTGAGCGCGTGATGGGCGCCGACCCATGTCGCGCTGGCCTCGAACTGTGTCTGGCTGCGCCAGCCACCGGTCTTGCTCCGACAGCGCCCTGCGCTGTCTCCACAAGCCCACTCGCTGGCCCGAGTCCAGCTGGGCGCACTTGGTGCGCCCAGCTGGACTCGAACCAGCGACCTGCAGCTTAGAAGGCTGCTGCTCTATCCACCTGAGCTATGGGCGCGCAGGGGATAGTTTAGCGGGTTCGGTCAGAAGTGGACCTGCACCTGCAGCATGGGGGCGGTGACGCGCTTGTTGGTGCCGGGGGCGGGGGCGTCGCTGTTGGGGACGCCGAACTTGTTGTTCCAGTATTCGAGGCCGCCTCCGATGTAGACCTTCTTCTTGGCGCCGAAGACGGGGCTCACGTCGAACATGAGGAAGAGGTTGGCCAGGGTTTCCGGTTTGGTGTCCACGCCGAAGCCATCCTTGCCCTTGGCGCCTTCATAGTTGGCGAAGCCCTTGAACTCGGCACCCACGCCGCCCAGCTCGAAAGGCATGCCCCAGGCCGCCGAGATGTAGTAGGTGGTCTTGTAGTCCACGGCCTTGCCCACGATGCCGTTCTGGTTCTGCTCGTGGCAGGCCCAGAGGCCCAGATCGAGGAAGCCGCTCGGGGCCTTCAGGTTGAAGGTGGGCCCGAAGACCAGGAAGCGCTTCTTCGAGGCGAAGGCGTTGTCCTTCGAGTTGAAGTCGAAGCCCGCCGTGACGGAGATGTCGCGCACGGGACCGAAGGAGAGGTCCTTGCCGCTGAGTTTGCCGAAGCTCAGGGCGCCGCGGTAGGCCACGTAGACTTCGTTGGCGCCGGTCTTGCCGTTGGCGGCGGGATCGTTCTTGTCGGACATGAGCATGTCCACATTGAAGAAGTTCGATCCATAGGCCCAGCCGCTGGCGTGGCTGAGCTGGAGGATGTCCTTGTTCAGGGTGCCGTCGATGCCGGGTTCCCGGAACTGGCTGCTGGTGCGGTAGCCGATGAGGGTGTCGCTCCAGTCGGAGGCCGACAGGGGCAGTGCCGCAAGGACGAGCAGGGTGAGGGCGAGCTTGGTCATGGGAACTCCGGAAGGGGACTAGGCCGACAGGAAGAGGAGCTTGAGCAGGAACACCAGGGACAGCGCGAGGACGATGCCGTTGACCTCCTTGAAGCGCCCGGTGGCAGCCTTCAGCACGGTGTGGGCGATCATGCCCAGGGCGATGCCGTTGACGATGGAGAAGGTGAAGGGCATCACGATGACGGCGAGGTAGGCGGGGATGGCATCCGTGATGTCGTCGAAGGCGATCTCCTTGATCTCCGACAGCATGAAGAACCCGATCATCATCAGGGCCGGGGCCGTGGCCTGCAGGGGCACCATGAGGAAGAGGGGGGATAGGAAGAGGGCCAGGGCCAGCCAGCCCGCGACCACCAGGGCCGTGAGGCCGGTCTTGCCGCCCTCGGCCACGCCCGAGGCGCTCTCGATGTAAGCGGTGATGGCGGTGGTGCCGAACATGGAGGCGAAGGTGGTGCCCACGGCATCGGCCATGAAGGCCTTGGAAGCACCGGGGAAGCGGCCCTCCTTGTCGAGCAGCTTGCCCTGGGCCCCGATCCCCATGAGCGTGCCGATGGTGTCGAACATGTCCACGAAGAGCAGGGTGAACAGGATGATGAAGATGTTCACCATGCCGCCCAGGGACTTCGTCCAGCTCCAGTCGTACTGGAACATTTTGGGCCAGGCGGGCAGCTGGAAGAGGGTGCCCGTGGGGAGGTGGGTGAAGCCGCCGCCAAAGGAGACGGGCAGCAGGCCCACCAGGGTGATGGCCAGGATGCCCAGCAGGATGGCGCCCTTCACGCGCCGGGCCACCAGTACGGCGATGAGGAAGAGGCCCACCACGCTCCAGAAGGCCGGGGTCAGGTGACCGTGATCCCAGAATTTCGCGATGAACAGGTTGTTCACGTCGTGCAAGCCGAAGAGGGCCGCCGGATCGTTCTTCAGCACGGGAAAGATGGTGTCCGCGTCGAACTTCAGACCCACCTGGGTGACGCCGGAATCCACGAAACCGATGATGGCGATGAAGAGCCCGATGCCCACCGATATTCCCTTCTTCAGCGAGAAGGGGATGGCGTCCATGAAGGCCTCGCGCACTTTCATGGCGCTGAGGAAGATGAAGACGATGCCCTCCAGCAGCAGGGCCGTGAGCGCCACCTGGATGGTGTAGCCCATGCCGCCCTGGTTGGCCGGGGCGCACACCGTGAACGCGAAGAAGGCGGAGAGGCCGATGCCCGAGGCGAAGGCGATGGGCAGGTTCGCGTAGAAGGCGCCGATGAGGGTCGAGAGGATGGCGCAGACCAGGAAGGCCGTGAAGCCCTGCGCCGGTGCGATGCCCGCCACCTTGAGGAAGGCGTTGGGGATGAGCGAGATCACGTAGGCCATGGAGATGAACGTGGTGGTGCCGGCCAGCACCTCCGTGGCCACCGTGGTGCCCTTGGCTTTCAGTCCGAACAACCGTTCCATGTCGTCCTCCGGAAATGGGAAAGGGAATCAGTGCTGCGTGTCAGAGGGTTCCACCTGGTCCTGGCTGAGGCCCAGGCGGTCGAAGGCCCAGAACAGCAGGCTCAAAGCGATGGCCACCACCGTGCCCAGGGCCATGCCCTTGAGCTCGACCGCCCCCAGCTTCACGGCGGCCCCGCTGATGCCGCTGATGAGCACCACGGAGGTGAGGATGAGGTTGCGGGACTGGGTGTAGTCCACCTTCTTCTCAATGAGCATGCGGATGCCCGCCGCCGCGATGACGCCGAAGAGCAGGATGCAGACGCCGCCCATGACCGGCACGGGGATGCTGCGGATGAGGGCCGCCAGTTTGCCGGAGAAGGACACCAGGATGGCGATGCAGGCCGTGCCGCCGATCACCCACACGCTGTAGACCTTGGTGATGGCCATGACGCCGATGTTCTCACCGTAGGTGGTGTTGGGTGTGGCGCCCACCAGCCCCGACAACACGTTGGAGAGGCCGTCCCCGAGCAGGGAACGGTGCAGGCCTGGGTCCTTCATCAGATCCTTGCCCACGATGTTGCCGGTGACCACGAGGTGGCCCACGTGTTCGGCCAGCACCACCAGGGCTGCAGGCAGGATGAGCAGAATGGCCTGCAGGTTGTAGGTGGGCGCATACAGGGTGGGCACCTGGAACCAGGGCGCCGTTCGGACCGTCTGCAGGTCCACCACACCCAGGCCCAGAGACAGGACATAGCCCGCGATGACGCCCAGCAGCACCGGAATCACGGCGAGGAAGCCCCGCAGCAGCACGGAGGCCAGGATGGTCACCGCCAGGGTGGAGAGCGACACCACCAGGGCCAGACGCAGCGGCATGCCCAGCACGGCGGGACCCGCCGTGAGACCGGCCATGTTGGTGGCTACGGGGGCCAGTTCCAGGCCGATGATGGCCACGATGGCGCCCATGGCCGCGGGCGGGAAGATGATGTCGATCCAGCGGGTGCCCACGAAGCGCACGACCTGTGACAGCAGGATGAAGATGAGGCCAAAGACGATGAAGCCGCCTTGGGCGGCGGAATAGCTCAGCCCCGCCGCCAGCACGGCGAATACGGGGGAGAGGAACGCGAAGCTCGAACCCAGGTAGGCCGGGATGCGGCCCTTGGCCACGATGAGGTAGATCAGCGTACCGATGCCGTTCATGAGCAGGCAGGTGGCGGGGTTCACCTTGAACAGAAAGGGCACCAGCACCGTGGCGCCGAACATGGCGAACAGGTGCTGGAGGCTCAGGGGAAGGGTCTGCGCCAGGGGCAGGCGCTCGTCGACGTCGATGGTGCGGCGCAACATGGGGACCTCGCAGGGAAGGATCCAGGCATCCAGACGGAAGGGCTGGGTGAGGCGCCGTCAGGATGGATCTCAGGATTCTTCCACAGGGGCCCGTGGGCGGGCATCACATCCGTTGGGCCAGTTGGGCCTCCAGTTCCGTGATGCGCGCCTGCAAGGGGCGGATGGCCTGCTGGATCTCGGCCTCGGTGAAGCGGCGGGTGATGTGCTGGGGGCAGTTCCAGTCGAAGGCTTCCACCCGGATCCGGAACAGTCGCTCGGTGGCCCGTTCCAGGCCCGCGGGGATGAGGGTCTTGGCCAGCTCGGGGTGCTCCTGGGCGCTGAGCACCTCGGCCCGGCCTAGGATCTTCAGTCGGGCCTGCAGGGGGTAGCTCATGAGGAAGAGACAGACCCGCGCATCGCGCGAGACGTGGCCGGTGGTGAGCAGCTGTCGGTTGCCCTTCAGGTCGGCGAAGCCCAGTTCATGTGGGCCCAGCACCTTCAGGAACCCCTTGGCGCCGCCCCGGTGCTGCACATAGGGCCAGCCCTCCGGGTTGACCGAAGCCAGGTAGAAGCTGTCGAGCTCGGCGATGAAGGCGGCCTCGTCCGGGCCCAGGGGATCGGGCCCGGTGGTGGTGGGTCGGGACTGGCTGCGCCCGTAGTAGCGAGCCTGGGCGGCCTTCACGTCCGGGGTGAGCATGAGGTCCATGAAGCGGGATGCCATGGTCCGTCCTCCTGGGAAAGCGGGCCCCTCCAGGGGTGGAGGGGCCCGGTGGGGCAAGCCTCAGGCGTGGGTCAGCGCGGCGGGCTTGGGGAAGTCCACCTCGGTGCCCGCCACATGGTTGGTGTAGTTGGTGAGGATGTTCACCGCCACGTTGGCCACGACTTCCAGCAGGTCCTGGTCGTCCAGGCCAGCTTCACGGGCGGCCTGCACATCCAGGGCGGAGACCTGGCCGCGCTCGCGGACCACGGCGCGGGAGAAGGCTGCCAGGGCCGCGTGGCGCGGGTTGGCGGGCACGCCGGACCGCGCCTGCAGCAGGGTGTCGGCATCCAGGCCCACCATCTTGCCGATGGCGCTGTGGGCCGCCAGGCAGTAGTCGCAGCCGTTGGCCTCGGCCACGGCCAGGGCGATGACCTCGCGCTGGGGGGCGTCCAGGCGACCGGTGCCGATGGCTTCGGAAGCGCCGAGATACGCTTTGAGCGCGGCGGGGGCCTTGGCGAGGGTGAGGAAGAGGTTGGGCACGCGGCCCAGCTTGGCCTTCACGGCCTGGAGGATGGCGGCGACCTCGGGGGTGGCCTGGGTGGAATCGAGGGGGGAGATGGTGGCCATGGCGGCTCCTGGGGAATGGGGTGCACCGTGCACCCTCCAAAAGTGGCACCCTGGTTCCACCCGAAGGTGACTGAGGGTCCGAGAAAGCAGACCCGGAGTCCAGGCATGTCGTCCGACGCCCTCCAGCCCCTCTTCGAGCGCTTCCGCCTCCACGCCCAGACCTTCTTCACGGGCAACCTCTGCGCCGTGGCCAGCTTCGACCAGCCCAAGGACCACGGGCACCTGCATCTGGTGAAGGCGGGCCGGGGCGAGATCCGCTACCAGGGCGGCCGCAAGGCCCTGCGCATCGAGGGCCCGGGGCTGCTCTTCTACCCTCGCAACCTCCCGCACCACCTCGTTCCAGAGGGCCCGGAGGGGCTCGACCTCGTCTGCGCCACCATCACCTTTGGCACTGGCGTGGGCTGCCCCCTGGCCCTGGCGCTGCCCGAGGTGATGCACCTGGGGGTGGATCGCGTGGGGCCGCTGGCCGAGCTGATCTTCCAGGAAGCCTTCGCGGGCGCGGAGGGCCGACAGGCGGTGGTGGACCGCCTCTGCGAGGTGGTGATGGTGCACTTTGTCCGCCAGGCGCTCCTGGCCGGGCACACCCACGCGGGCCTGCTGGCGGGCCTCGTTCACCCTCAGTTGCGGAATGCCCTGATGGCGGTGCACGCCGAGCCCGCGCGGGATTGGAGCCTGGAGGATCTGGCGGCCACGGCGGGCATGTCGCGCAGCGCCTTCGCGGCCCTGTTCAAACAGACCCTGGGCCTCACGCCCGGCGAGCACCTCGCCCGCTTCCGCATCGCCACCGCCCAGGAGCGCCTGGCGCGTGGCATTCCGTTGAAGGTGGTGGCTTTCGATGTGGGCTATGGCAGCTCCACGGCGCTGTCACGCGCCTTCCGCGAGCTCACAGGCCAGTCCCCCCGGGCCTGGCTCCAGGGGCAGCGGGGCTGAGTTGAATCGCTTTCGGCCAAGCTCAATCGCCTTCGGCGAGGCGCAGGCCCTCGGCCCCCTTGAGGGCCACCTCGCGGCGGTACTCGGCGGGGGATTTCCCGAGGTGGGCCTTGAAGATGGCGCCCAGGTACTCGCGGTGCTTGAAGCCGGAGCGCTCGGCCACCTCCACCAGGGGCAGGTCCGTTTCCGCCAGCAGGCGCCGGGCGTGGTTCAGGCGCACCTGGATGATCTCCTGCTGGATGGATCGCCCGGTCTCGGTGCGGAAGCGCCGCTGCAGCACGCTGCGCGAGGTGGGGATGCGCGCGACGAGGGCGGCGGCCGACAGGCCGGTGCAGGCCTGGTCCCGAATGATGCGCAGGGCGGTGGCCACCTGGCGGTCCGGGGTGGCCAGCACATCCGAGGAGGCGCGGACGATGACGCCGTGGGGTTCCACCCGCTCGGGTTGGGAAGGGACGGCCTCGCCCCGCAGCAGGCGGTCCAGCAGCTCGGCGGCCTTGTAGCCCACCAGGCGGTGACCGGCCTCCACCGAAGACAGCGCCGGGTTGCAGACTTCGCAGAGGGTCTCGTCGTTGTCGACGCTGACCACGGCCACATCATCCGGCACCAGGATGCGGGCCCTGCGGCAGGCCTCCAGCAGGTGGTGACCCAGCTGATCGCTGGCCACCATGATGCCGATGGGCTTGGGCAACTGAGTCAGCCAGCGCGCCAGGGCCTCGAGCTGGGTTTCCCAGGGGGTGCGATCCATGAGCTGGCGCGGCACTTCAAAGCAGGGGAGCTGGTCCGGGGCGCCGGGCAGGGACAGGCGGAAGCCCTCCCGCCGCTGCTCAGACCAGTTCTCTGCCTGGATGCCCAGGAAGGCGAAATGATGGAAGCCCCGCTCGATGAGATGGGAGGCCGCCAGTCCGGCGATGCGCCGGTCATCCACGTGCACCAGAGGCAGGCCGGTGTCAGGCACCAGGCCCAGCACGTCCACTACGGGCAGGCCTGTGGCCTGCACGGCCTCGGCGATGGTGGCGTCCTGCACGCGCACGATGATGCCGTCGCCCTGCCAATGGCGGAGCCAGGCGGGCAACCCCTCGGCCAGGCTGCGGGGCTCGTGGTAGAGGGCCCAAGGGCCGTGGTGGCGGGCGTACTTGGCAATGCCGCACAGGATGTCCCGGCCCGAGGCCAGGGAGGTCTCCACCAGCAGGGCGATGCGGGGAGTACGCACTGGTACCAGCTCCGGAGCGGGGGGCGCCGCGTCCGGGATGGCGGGTCGTCGTCGGCCGCCAGTCATGGCGACCCGGCCGGGGAAGGGGCGACCTCTTTCCACACCAATACCTGCGAGGGTTCGAGGGGATTCTGGCCAAGAAGCACACGGCTGCCAGCAGGGAGGGGAAGCGCCGCCGCGCTGGCGGCATAGTTCACCCCGACGAAGAAGCCATCCCGCCATTCCACATAGACTCCCTTGGGCAGGTTGTCGATGGCCACGCCCGCACGTTGGTAGACACCCCGCACCAGGCTGCGCTCCAGGGCGCCTTCGAGGGATTCCACGCCGATGTAGGTGACTGTGCCCTTGCCCAGGCGTTGGGTGGTGGCAGCCGAAGCACCGGCGTAGAACGCGTCGGCATAGGTGGCCAGGGAGGTCGTACCCTCCGCGGGCCGGAGCAGGTCGCCCCAGGCGCGCCAGGTGTGGGCCTGACCCTCGGAGCGCACGCTGCCGGTGGCGTTGCCGGGCAGCATGTCGAACCCCTGGAGGCGGGCCCCGATGAGGCTGTCCAGGCGGCTGCCCAGGAGGGCTTCGGGGAACTGGCCCAGCTCGTTTTTCTGGGCAGTGCGGCAGCTGAGGATGAGGTGGCCGCCGCCTTCCACGTAGTGCCGCCACTTGTCGATGAGCGAGGCGCTGGCCAGCTGGTAAGCAGGGGCCACGAGGAAGGGGTAGGCGCTGAAGTCGTCGGTCTCGCGGATGAAATCCATGGGCGCCCCGGTGGATTTCACGGCGACGGCGTAGAGGCTGCGGTGCCGCCAGGTGGACCAGCCCTCGCTCTGCTTTTGCAGCTCGAGATCCCAGAAGTTGTCGTGGCTCCAGAGCAGGGCCGTGCGCCGAGCGGCGAGCTTCGGGGGCAGTGCGGCCGAGGTGTCGAATTCAGGCTTCAGTGCCTGCAGCTCCTGCATGGCCTGGATGAATTCCGCGCCACCTTGACTGGGAGTGAGGCCATCCAGGCCCACGATGCCCTCGTGGTACATCTCGCTGCCGAAGCGGGGCTGGCGGTAGCGGTAGGTGCACACGAAAGAACCGCCGCCCCCGAAGGCGTGCCAGATCCACATGCGGACGGCCCCGGGCGCGGGCTTGGGGTTGGTGGGTGCCCAGTTCACCTGCCCGGGCTGCAGCTCCATGACGCCCGTGGTGCCGGCGATGGGCCGGAAATAGTCCAGGGCCTCGGCCATGCGGTAGGGGTTTCCGAGCCGGAAAGTCTCACCGCCCAGGGCGTTGCTGCCGGAGACGGGGTAGAAGGTAAAGGTGGGGAAGTCGATGGTGCGTGTGCGGCGCGGATCGCTGCCCTGGGTCACATTGGTGTAGTTGGTGGTCACCCACTGGGTGGGCAGGCAGTGGCGCTTCAGGAGGGCGGCCTGGCGGTCCAGGAAGGCGGCCTGGGTGTCGGCGGTGAAGCGCTGGAAATCCAGCAGGGCGTGGGGGCTGGGCTTGTCCTCTCCGGCCACGCCGGAGGGCGGGCGCACCTCGCCGAAGGAGGCGTACCGCAGGCTCCAGAAGCTGCCGCCCCAGGCCTCATTGAGCTTGGCCACCGTGCCGTACCGCTGCTTCAGCCAGCGCTGGAAGGCCAGCCGGGCCGAGGGGCTGAAGTCCGGCTCGGCACCGGGCTCGTTGTCCACCTGCCAGCCCCAGATGCGCGGGTCGTGTCCATAGCGTCGGGCCAGGGCCGTGACGATGCGATCCACCGAGGCATTGAAGCGGGGGTTGGAAAGCGAACAGTTGGCCCGGGTGCCGTGCTCCCGGCGCCGTCCATCCGGGCCCACCAGGTAGATGTCCGGGTGCTTCTCGCCCAGCCAGGCGGGGGGCGCCGGGGACGGGGTGCAGAGGATCACCTTGAGGCCCGCGGCATGGGCTTCGGCGATGGCCGTGTCCAGCCAGGTGAAGTCGAAGTGCCCCTCGCTGGGTTCCAGGTAGGTCCAGGCAAATTCGGCGAAGTGCGTGAAATCAAAGCCCAGCTTGCGGATGTTCCGCAGATCCCGCGCCCACTGCTCACGGGGCCACTGCTCAGGGTAGTAGTAGACCCCCACGGGCATGAGGTCGGCCTTGGGGAAGAAGGCCTTCGGCCTCGCGGGCCCCTGGGCGGGGCTGGGCCAACCCAGGAAGGCTGCAAGCAGGGCTGTGAGAACGCGATTTCGATTCCGCATGTCAGGCCTTGGCGAGGTGCTTCCGCTGGTAGAGGCGCCAGGTGATGGCCCAGCGCTTGGGGTCGTCGAAGTCATCATGATGGATGTGGTGGCAGACGCTCCGGTGGGGCGCTGTCTTCACGGTAGCCGGTTCGCTGTAGGCCTCTTTGGAGATCTGCTCCAGTACGCCCACGTACTCGTCCAGCTCCTCCCGGGAATAGGACTCGGTGGGTTCGATGGTGAAGGGCTGGGGCACGATGAAGGGGTGGTGGCTGCTCCAGAGGTGCATGCCGAAGTCGGCCATGCGCACGGCGATGTCCTCGGTGCTCACGCCCGTCTCCCGGTGGAGCTGCTCCCAGCTGTAGCGCACCTGCTCGATGCGGCGGCGCCCCACCGCGTAGGGGGCCGAGGCGCCTCTGATGCGGGTGATCTGCTTCAGCAGGTAGTTGTTGTTCAGCACGGCGATCTCGGCGGCCTCTTTGAGGCCCTCGGCGCCCAGAGCGCGGATCCAGGCATAGGCGCGCAGCTGCACCTGGGCCGTGCCCCAGAAGGCGCGCAGCTTGCCGATGGAGTGGGCGAGGTCGAAGTCCAGACGGTAGCGATCGCCGTCCTTGACAACCAGAGGCTTGGGCAGGAAGGCGCGGAGCTTCTGCACCACGCCCAGGGCGCCACCGGCGGGGCCACCGCAGCCATGGGGCGTGCTGAAGGTCTTGTGCAGGTTGAAGAAGCAGAGGTCGAAGCCGGCTTCCTTGGCCCGGGTGATGCCCATGATGCCGTTGAGGTTGGCCTGATCGTAGCCGCAGAGGCCCCCGGCCTCGTGGACGAGTCGGGTGAACTCGCGGATCTGCGGGTTGAAGATGCCGGTGTCCTCCGGATTGGTGATGAGCAGGCCCGCGGTGCGGGGGCCCACCACCTTCTGCAGGTCCTCCACCGTGGGCAGGCCGTCCTCGCCCTGCATGAGGGTGATGACCTTGTAGCCTTTCACGGCGGCGGCGGCGGCATCCGAGGGGTGGCTGAAGATGGTGGTGATGATCTCGTCGCGGTGGGTTTCACCCCGGGAAGCGTGGTAGGCCTGGATGACGGAGACCATGCCCAGGATGGCGGCGGATCCCGAGGCGGGCTGCATGCTGAACGCATCCAGGCCCGAGATCTCGCGCAGGTAGACATCCAGCTCGTACATGATCTGCAGGATGCCCTGCACGGTGCGCTCATCCTGCAGGGGATGCAGGCGCGCCATCTTGGGGCTGGCGGCCAGCACGTCGTTGATCTTGGGGCTGTACTTCATGGTGCAGGTGCCCTGGCCGATGTCGATGGTGAAGTCGGCGCCCAGGGTCTGCTGGGAGAGGCGGAGGAAGTGCTTGAGCACGCGCATCTGGCCCACCTCCGGCAGGGCCGGGGCGCTGGTTCGGATCAGGTGCGCGGGCAGGGCCGCGGTGCCCGGGACGGCGCTGGCGATGCCGCCCTCCACGGGGGCCACGGCCACGCCGACCTCGCCCGGCTTGTGCAGCTCGAAGATCAGTTCTTCATCCCACTTGGCCTGGTGGAAGGCCGTGCGGACTTTGAGAGGGCGCTTCAAGGGATGCTGGCTGGCCATGTCAGTTCCCTCCCAGGAACGCGCGGAGCGTGGCGATGGTGAGGTCGATCTCCTCCTGGCTCACCAGCTCGGTGACGGCCCAGAGGGCGCTCTGGCCCAGGGCCGGGAACTCGGCGGAGAGATCCTTGCCGCCAAAAATGTTCGCCTTCAACAAGGACTCGTTGATGTCGGCGACGCTGCGGCCCGTGGCGGTGAAATCGACCACTAGCTCTTTGTAGAAGGGGGCCTCGAAGGCCGGCGCCTTCACGCCGGGGAGCTTGCTCAGTTCCTGGGCCAGGTACTGGGCCTTCTGCAGGATATGCAGACCCAGCTCCTTCATGCCCACGGGGCCCATGAGGGAGAGGTAGACCGCCGCGGCGATGCCGTGCAGGGCTGAGGCCGTGCCCACGAACTCCTTGCCCTGCTCGCGGTGGGCGAAGGAGGTGCGGTCATAGGCCACGTCACCGAAGCCGTACTCGCCGGGAACATCGGTGGTGCTGATGCCGAAGAGGCGGCTGGGGTATTCCATGACCAGCTTCTCCTCGTCGCGGGTGGCGATGAAGCCGCCCATGCCGCCGCCGAAGTGCATGTGGTTGCCCAGGGTGTGGATGTCGCCGCAGACGATGTCGGCGCCGAAGTGGCTGGGCGGGGCAAGGAGGCCCAGGGCGTTGGGATCGGTGCCCACCACCAGCAGGCTGCCGTTCCCGTGGGCCAGGTCGGCGATGGCCTGGCCTTGAGTCTCCAGACAACCCAGGTAGCCCGGGTTCTCGAAGTAGACGGCGGCGACCTGATCGCCCAGCTTGGCCTTCAGGTCCGCCAGATCCAGCTGGCCGGTCTTCGGGTCCCAGGCCAGCAGTTCGAGCCGCATCACGGGCTCGCAGTAGTTGCGGATGGCGGCGAGGCGATCGGGACTGATGTGGCCCGCCACCAGGGCCACCGGGCGGCTGGTGTAGCGGCCCGCCATGCGCAGAGAAGTCGCCGCGGCCTGGAACCAGTCGAAGGTGGGGACGTTGCAGATGTCCATGTCCAGCAGTTCGGCCATGAGGCTTTCGTACTCCCAGAGGGTCTGGAAGCGGCCGAAGTCCTCGTAGGGCTCGCCGGCGTAGGCCGTGAGGAATTCCGCGCGGCGGGTGATCTCATCGCAGATGGCGGGCACGTAGTGGTTGTAGCAGCCGGCCCCCAGGAAGCTGGTGGCCTCCTCGCAGGAGGTGTTCTTCGCCAGGAGGCGCTCAACGGTGCGCTTGAGCTGGGCCTCGGCGGGGATGGCCTCGGGCAGGTTCAGGGCGCCGCGGAAGCGCAGGGCCTCGGGGATGTCGCCGTAGAGCTCGTCCATGCTTGCGGCGCCCACGGCCGCGAGCATGGCGGCCTTCACGCCGGGTTCGGAATTGGGGATGTAGGGATGGGCCCGCCGGGCCGGGACGGTCATGAATGACTCCGTGAAGAGGATCGGATGGGAGGGCCTAGGCGATGCCGCCGCCGTCGACGACGACATGCGTGCCTGTCACCCAGGCGGACAAGCCCGAGGCGAGGAAGAGCACCGTGTTGGCCACATCCTGCGGGGTGCCCACGCGGTGCAGGGGACGGGCGGCGGCCTCTTCCATGAAACGCGCTTCATCCCCGCCCAGCTGGGCGCACTCGCTGCGCAGCATGGGCGTGTCGATGTCGCCGGGGCAGACGGCGTTCACGCGGATGCGGTGCCTGCCGAAGTCGATGGCCATGGCGCGGGTCATGTTCCACACGCCGCCCTTGGCCGCGCAGTAGGAGAGGGCATCGGGGCCACCCTTGAGGGCCCAGCCCGAGCCGGTGTTGATGATGCTGCCGCCGCGCCCGCCCTGAATCATGAAGGGCACCACCTGGCGCGTGAGC
This sequence comes from Geothrix sp. PMB-07, assembly GCF_030758935.1. NCBI lineage: Bacteria > Pseudomonadati > Acidobacteriota > Holophagae > Holophagales > Holophagaceae > Geothrix > Geothrix sp. PMB-07. The sequence continues at coordinate 4,128,487 of NZ_CP132333.1, read as the reverse complement.
AGGTAGACGCCCTTGAGCATCACGCCCAGGGCCAGATCCCATTCCGATTCAAGCAGGTCGAGGGCGTTCTTGCGGATGGCGATGCCCGCATTGTTGAACAGGATGTCGATGCGGCCGAAGCGGGCCATGGCGGCCTCGGCCGCCGCCTTGCAGTCGGCCTCCTGGCGCACATCGCAGCGCTGGAAGGCGGCGCGTCCCCCGGCGGCCTCGATGAGGCGCGCGGTCTCCTGCCCGCCCGCTTCATTGATGTCCAGCACGAGCACAGCCGCCCCGGCCTCGGCCAGGCGCAGGGCCGTGCCGCGGCCGATGCCCGAGGCGGCGCCCGTGACCAGGGCCACCTGGCCTTCCAGAGAGAGCAGGTCGGAGAGGGCAGGAGAAAGCGCCATGGGAACCTCAAAGGTTGGAAACGGGGCGGGGGATATCTGAAGTATCAATGTCGTGTCACTGGTATACCAGTATCTCTCAACGGGTCAAAAGTATTTTTTGAGGTGTCTATGGCTTGACTAAAAAGCCTTCCGTCAATTGGAAATGATGGAGGAGTTGCGTGATATACCCTTGTATGCCAGTGCTCGCCAAAGAGCCCTGCACCGAGATGCCCCCATGCCTGCAAAGCCCAAGACTCCCTCGCCCAGCCGCACCCGCCTGGCCGTCACTCCGCCCGCTGAAGGCCCCCAGAGTCTGGCGGAGCGGGCCTACCAGCAACTTGAAGAGATGATCGTCACCCTGGAGCTGGCGCCGGGCTCGGTGCTCTCGGAGGCCAGCCTCAGCGCCCTCATGGGCATCGGGCGCACGCCCATCCGCGAGGCCCTCAAGCGGTTGGAGATCCAGCGGCTGGTCACCAGCGTGCCCCGCCGTGGATTATTGGTGCGCGAGATGAATGTGGCCGAACACTTCGCGCTGTTGGAAGTGATGCGGCCCCTCGACCGCCTGCTGGCCACCAAGGCGGCGCGCTGGGCCACGGAGCCGCAGCGCACCGCCTTACGGAAGGCCGCCAAGGGCATGCTGGACGCCGCGAAGAAGGGCGACAAACACGCCTACCTGCTGTGCGATCACGCCTGCGATCAGATCGTCACTGCCGCGGCCCACAATCCCTTCGCCGTGGACGCCCTGTCCCCACTCTATTCCCATTGCCGGCGCATCTGGTGCTCGTACAGCCGCCCGGCGGACCTGCTCCAATCGGCGGAGAAGCACGCCCGCCTCATGGAGGCCGTGGCTGACGGCGACGAGGAAGCCGCAGGGCGTGCCTCTGACGCCCTGCTGGACTTCCTCGAAAGTTTCACGCGGTCCGTGGTTGGCGTGATCTAGAACGCGTACCGAATCCCGGCCTGGAACCAGCTGGGGTTCAGGAACTGGCTGCCCGAGGGCCCGGGCCCCAGCTCCACCCACTGGAAGGCGCCCACCACGGAAAGGTGGGGCGTGGCTCGGTATTCCAGATCGGCTCGGGTGCCAATCTTGGTGCCGCGCACGTACTGACCTCCCCCTTGGTCCAGGAGGTCCGAGGCGAGGTGGTGGCGGTTGGCCGAAAGCCCGAAGTACAGGCGGAGGTCCTTGGCCAGATCAAACCGCATGGCCCCGTAGGCTTGGTATGTGGTGAGGGCCGGGCCCTTGAGCGTGAGATCGGCCTGGGGATCTCCGTTGGCATCCAACCCCAGGCCGCGAGTGTGGGTGCCGTCCGAAAACGTCGATACCGAGAGGCCCACCCGGAAAGGCAGGGCCTGAGCCGGGGAATCCCAGGCCCCATCCAGGGTGAAGCCGGTGCTGGCACCTGTGACCTCCTTCAGGGCAGCAGTGCCATTGGCCAGGTTCAGGGAGGCCGAAAAGGCGCCAGCTTCCTGGGCGAAGATGGGCAGGCATCCGGCCGTGAGGGCGAGGAGTGAGGGACGGAAAGTTCGGAACATGGTCAAGTCCTCTCTAGAAGCGGAAGCCGCAGCTGAACTTCGCCGAGCGGCCGGCGGTGTAGTAGGAGGAGCCGGTGACGTGGGAGGTGCCCCAGTAGGCCGGGTTCTTCATGAAGAGCTGGGTGCGCCCGTTGGACGAGTCGTTGGTGAAGCTGCCGTAGGTGGAAGCGGGCATGGTCACGTTGAAGACATTGGAAACGCTGGCGTCGCCGATGAAGTGGACATTGGTGAAGCTCAAGGGCACATCCCAGGTGGCCTTGAAATCCACGTTGTAGGTGTCGTTGTAGGAGTAGGCGCCCAGGGCCGAGTAGTACTGGCGGTAGACCGCATCGGGGGACACGCCGAGGCTGGGGTACTTCGCGTTCAGGTCCACGCCCCACTTGCTCTGGTCGATGGCGGCATAGTTCCGGGCGCTCCAGGGCTTGCCGCTGTCATAGCTGGCCATGAGGGCGAGGGTCATGCGGCCGTTCTTTCCGAGCGGCAGGACGTGGAGCAGGGCCAGGCGGGCCTTCTGGCTCTGGTTGTTGGCGAGCAGGCCGGAGGCGCCGTAGTCCGAGGGGCTCAGGCCCATGTTCTTGAGCACGATGGGATTCCACATGATCGTGCCCATGGTGGGGTCGTTGTTGCGCCACCCGCCCCAGGCGATGTCGCCATCATCGTTGTTGCCGGTGAGTCGGCTGTAGGTGTAGTTGCCCTGCACGCTCCAGCGGGGCCCGAAATTCTTGACGAACTCCACTTCGACGGCCTTGTATTCGCGGGTGAGGTCGTTGCTGTTGTCGTAGCGCCGCGTGATGTCCTGCATGGCGGGCAGGCCGGAATGCGAAGGGTCCTGCACGGTGATGACGTAGGGATCGGCGAAATCCCAGCGCTGGGCCCACATGTCCAGCCACTTGCGGTAGACGAACGTGATGCCGACGCGGGACTGGTCGGTGTAGCCGCGCTTGTAGCCCAGGGTGAATTCCTGGGTGCGAGGGGGACGCAGATCCGAGGCCAGGACGTTGCGGGTGGACTGATCCACGAACGACACCACCCGGTTGTAGTTCTTCAGGTCCACCAGCGTCTGGTAGTCCACGAACCGCACCACCTGGCCTGGCGTTCCGGCTCCGAGATCCGCCGCATTGGAACCCCAGCCGCGATCTACCTCGACGGTGGTCTTCTTGGCGGTGAACTGGCCGAAGAGGGCCTGGTTGAAGTTGCCCGCGTTGTTGGCGGCGGTGAAGGTCACCAGGTGGGTGCTGTCGCCCTTGGGATCCCAGCGGAAGATGAAGGAATAGGTCGGATCCGTGGACTTCGCCATCGTTCGGCCGTCCACATCCTTGGCGGTGTTGGTGTCGATGCGGAGGCCCGACCCCATCATGAAGTTGGGATTGAGGGTCCAGGTCTCGTTGAGGTACCAGCCCAGCTGGCTGCAGTGGGCCCGGCCCTTGGGACCCAGCGCCTGACGCACGAAGGGTGCGGCACCGTAGCTGTGGCCGTCATCGGGGGAATGGTAGACGTAGTAGTCCGAGGGATTGTTCGGGTAGTTGACCGTGGGGAAGAGGTAGCCCCGGGTTTGGGGGTTGTAGTAGGCGCCGCCCACATCGAAGCGAAGGCTGCGCTTGCCCCAGTCCTCGCCGTTGTCGGTGTAGCTGTCAAAATATTCGAAGCCCATGTCGATGTCGTGGGAACCGGCGGCCTGGGGGGCCAGGTTGAGGTTCAGGGCCGCGCTGACATTGCCATGCACTTCCGGGGTGGCCCCGAGCGCGAAGCCGAAGGGCAGGCCGAAACCCTGCAGGCCGTTGTCCGGGGAACCCGCCTGGCCCACTTGGACGTAAACACCTTCCTGGCCGCCATAGGCCGGATCGCCCGTGTCCTGGCCCCAGGTGGTCTTGCTGGTGGTGTACCGGGCTTCCAGGAAGGCCATGGAGCTGAGGATGCCCTTGTAGTTGAGGCCTGCCATTTGGTACTTGTTGTAGCGGCTGCCCAGGGAGGCCAGACTCAGGGCCTGCCCCGAGGCGTCATCGTTGGAGTAGACCTGCTTCTGGTCCACGAAGCTCAACTCCACGATGTGATCGTTCGTGAGGGCGCCCGTGAGTTTGCCCTCGTAGTAGTGGGAATCGAACTTTTCGGTGTAGTACTTTCCGTTATCGAAGGCCGCGATCTGGTAGCCATTGCCGGGGCCCGCATTCAACAAGGCATCGACGCCCGCAACGCCGGTCTGCATGGGGGCGTTGGCTTCAGCTGGGAAGAGGCCGAGGCTGTTGCTCCAGGCCTGGTTGGGCTTGAGGATGGTGCCCACCGCGAACCAGAGGCGGTCCTTGAGGATGGGGCCGCGCAGGGTGACGTCGTACTCGCGGTTGAGGGTGTCGGACCACTTGGCATCGGCGGTGGTGTCGGGGGTGCGGGCTTTCCAGTCGTCGCGGGAGAGCTTGACGCGCAGCGAGCCCTCGAAGGTGTTGCTGCCGCTCTTGGTGACAATGTTCACGGCGCCGCCCAAAGCGCGCCCGAAGCGCACGTTCACCTGGGAGGTAACCACCTGGGCATCCTCGATGTTGTCGTCGATGGCCCAGGTGGCGCCCAGGCCGTTGGCGTAGTCGTCCTTCACCTCCGCGCCGTTCACGCGGAAGTTGGTGTAGGTGGCGGCGCCGCCGCGGATGATGTACGAGCCGTCGATGCTGGATGAGGTGCCGGCCGTCATGTCCAGGGCGCCGTAGAAATTCCGGTCCACCAGGGGCAGCTCGCCCATGGCCTCGGCCGAGAAGTTGGCCCCGGAGTTGACCTGGGTCTTGTCGATGACGGCGTTGTGGGTGCCGATCACTTCGACCACGGCGGATTTGATGGGCGCCAGGGCCAGGTCGATGCGGACGTTGCTGCCGATGCCCACCCGGATGTCGCTGCGGTAGGTGGAGTCGAAACCCTCCTTGGTGACCGTTACCTTGAAACTGCCGATGGGCAGCAGCGGGGCCCGCCACTCACCATTCCGGTTGGTGAAGAGTACGCGAGGACTGAAGAGGGCCGGGGATTCGAGGGTGATCCTGGCCTCTGGGATGGCCTGGCCATCAGGGCCCTTGACGACGCCGTGGAGGATGCCGCTTTCCTGGGCCTGGAGGCTGGAACCCACCAGCAGAAAGAGGACGCTGCTGGAGATGGGGAAGAGACGGTTGCGCAACATGGGTTCTCCCTGGGCTCAGAAGCGGAAGCGGTAGCTGAACTCGACGGCCAGGCGAATCCGGGACTGTTCCTCCAGGTGGTCGCCCGCGTAGACGAGGTGAGAACCCGACTTGGCGGGATCGCCAGACACCAGGGGAGCTCCCGGGGTGTGGCGGAAATCAATGGCCTTGTAAGACTGGCCAATCAGGTTCAGCTCCAGGGCCCCGTCGCGGTCCACGTCGTACTGGAGACCGGCGAAGGGGCTCAGGCTCAGGGCCGATTTGGTGGGCACGCCGTTGTAGGTGTCCTGATAGCTGCGGCTGCTGTTGATGGTGTTGCCCACGTATTCCTGGGTGAAGCGGCTGTTGCCGACCTGCAGGCCCCCCTGCAGGGACCAGCCGGATTGGATGGCACGGATCGCGCTGAACCGCAGCACCAGACCCTCCAGCTTGTTCTTCCGCGTATCCGCAGAGCGCAGGGGGTCGGGCGCGGTCTGGCCTGTCGCGGGCGCCTGCAGGTCGGCGCGATAGGTGCGGCCTGGCGTGTAGAAATAGGCCAGCTCACCCCGGAGGGCCAGATCGGTCCCCAGGGCGTAGTCACCGGAGACGCCCAGGCCGAGGAGGTTGGCGTTGAGGTTGTCCTGCTTGGTGAGGCTGTAGCCGGTGCGCAGGGCCAGGCCCAGCTGGATGGGCGATTCCGCCGCGAGGGCTGGAAGGCTGAAGAGGCTGGCGGCGAGGGCCAGCCGGAGGGTGGGTCGGAACATGGGGGCCACCTTCAAGAAGTTGGTTGGGGGGAGGGGGGGAAGGCCATCGGAGCTCCGATCGGCAAGGAGGTAGAACTGGGGCCACCCCGTGGCGTCACGGGGTGTCAGCCGTGCGGCCAGCCCATCGGAGGGCTGCTCTGGGCGGATGGGAGGGGTTGTGTGGACCGGCAGCGGTCCGGATTCAGGAAGCGGTCAGAAACGGGAGGTGGTGATCAGGTCTATGAGCAGGTTGGGTGGTTGGGGGATTTCCAGAGAGAGCATAAGGTCCGCCGTGCGCATGGGACAGGAGGCTGCGGGTCAATCTTGGAAGGGATTCGGTCAACCCATTCCGCTTTGAAGGGCCCCTGCGCATGATCGTTCTGGAGTGGCCCGGAATGCCCGTTGAACAGCCTGGCCGCAACGCGCGAAAAGTCAGCACCCATGCATCGCCAGGGGGAACCATGCGGTCAGTCACAGCCTTGCGGAATGTCCTCCTGGCCAGCCTTTGTTCGCTCAGCGTTGGGGCCGAATTTCCCGTGGATCTGCGGCACACGTTTTTCAGTCGCCGCGATTCCTGGATCGCCCTGCACCCCACCGATCAACCAGCCACTTTGCGGTACGTGTTCAGCCGCATGCTGGAGGAAAAGGGGCCATGGCTGGATCTGGGTTTCCTGGTGGAGGGCAACCTCCGCCCCGCGGCCATCACAGCCACCGCCAGCCATGTGCAGGTGAGTGCCGGCGGGAGCGGCGCCCCTCGGGCCCAGGTCTACCTGACGGGCCGTTTCGATGCGGTGATCGAGGCCTGGGGCATGGATGTGTCGTTGACCGGTGTGAAGGCCGGCCTGGATCTGGGGAGGCCGCCCAGTGGATCAGTGGCTCAGTTTCCACTCACAGCCGAAGGTTGGACTCTGAATGTCCAGGTGCTTCAGGGCCACGCCGAGCGGGCTGGTCTGGCGTGGCGGCTGAAGGCCGAGAAGGGTCGGCTGCGGGTGGCGCTGCGCATGCATCAGGGCGCGGCCAACCCCTCCATGCCTCGACTGGAACCAGATCCCACGGCGGACATGGCCGCCATCACGCGCGATTGGGAAGCCTTCCGGGCGAAGATGCCAGCCGTTCCCGCAGAGCGGATGGTCATGGCCGAAGGGGCCTGGTGGAATCTGTGGAGCCTCTATGCGCCGCCGGATACGAACTTCCCCACCCGGGCGGTGCTGGTGGCCAAGGCCGACATGAATGCGGTATGGCCCTGGGACCACTGCTTCCCGGCCCTGGCGCTGGGGCGAACGGATCTGGACGCGGGGTTGGAACAGTTCCTCCTGCCCTTCCTCAACGCGGATGAGCGGGGGCAATTGCCCGATGAAACCGCGCCGGACGTCATGTACCGGGGCGTCACCAAGCCGCCCATCCACGGCTGGGCGCTCATGAAGCTCATGGACTGGCACCCCTTCAGCCGGGCGCAGCTGGAGCAGGTGTACCCGAAGTTGGTGAAGTGGACGGAGTTTTGGTTCAAGCACCGGGATGCCAACCACAACGGCATCCCCGAGTACGCGGGGGAGCATTCCGGCTGGGAGAGTGGTTGGGACAATGCCAGCGGTCTCGGCGACAAGAAGGCGGCCTATGAATCGCCGGACCTTCAGGCCTACCTCGTGCTTCAGATGAAGGCTCTGGCCCGCGTGGCCCGGGAGCTGGGACGGCCCACCGAGGCTGAGGACTGGGATCGCCGGGCCGAGGGGCATCTGAAGCTGCTCATGACCCAGTTCTGGAATGGCCAGCATTTCGTGGTGCGAAGGGTGGGACAGGCGACCGTGGATCCCGAGCCGACCTCTTTGCTCAACCTCATGCCCCTGGTGCTGGGGGAACACCTGGACAAGGCCGTGTTCCATGCCCTGGCGAAGGAGCTGGAGGGCAGGTTTCTCACCCCCTTTGGCCTCGCCACGGAAGACCCCATGAGTCCCCATTACCGCTCCGACGGCTACTGGCGCGGTCCGATCTGGGCGCCCACCACCTACCTGCTGGCCGATGGCCTCCGTCGGGGTGGACGACCGGATCTCTCACGTCTCATTGCCAGGCGGTTTTGCGACATGGTGGCCCGGGCGGGCGGTCACTACGAAAACTACGACTCGCTCTCGGGCCAGGGCCTTCGGTGTCGCGGCTTTGCGTGGACATCCGCTGTTGACCTGCTGCTCATGCATGAGTATCTGCAGGGGCCTTCGGCTTCAAAGTGATTGACCTGATTTCTTACAAAATTGACCGGGGCCCTTCTGGGCCAGGGGCGCCAGGCACCCTATGCTGCTGTCCAGTTCCTTCCCCAGGTTCCGGACATGTCTCCTGCTGCGCTCACTGACACCCTGTCGCTCGAGAACGAGCAGCTATCGGTCCGGTTGCGGCCGGGCCAGGGGGCGAAACTGTGTTCCCTCCTCGACCGCCGGACGGGCCGGGACTGGCTGATCCCCAGCCAGCTGCCAGGTGGCGTCTACCTCCAGCCCACCTGCGGCGATGACTTCAGCCGCTTTGACACCTCGGGCTTTGATGACTGCTTCCCCACCGTATCTGCCTGCAAGGCCCCGGGGATGGACATCCAGTGGCCCGATCACGGGGAACTCTGGAGCCGCCCCTGGGAGGTGACGCGAGAGGGTGCAAGCCTGCTGGCGCGGATCGACGGACAAGCCTGGCCCTACACCTTCAGCCGTCGGGTTTCCCTGGAGGGCGACACCCTCTGCCTGGACTACACCCTGGATAACCGCGCGGACCGTCCCTTCCCGAACCTCTGGAGTGCTCATCCCCTGCTGAAGGTGAGCCCGGGAATGAAGCTGTGGCTGCCGGGCTCGCCAGGGTCAGCCTTCCTGAACGCGCCATCGGACCCTGCCTTCGGAAGCCACGGCGAGGCGCGTCCATGGCCCGAGTTGCTCCCCGGGGTGGATTTCTCCACGGTTCAACCCCGGAGCCTTGGCCGGGCCGTGAAGGTCTTCTTTCCGCGGGTGCAGGAAGGCACCTGCGGGATTCTCGAGCCTCAGAGTGGAGAGGCGCTGACCTTCACCTGGAATCAGGCGGAGCTGCCCCATCTGGGCCTCTGGCTGTGCTATGGGGGGTGGCCCGACGATGGCCGCCCCGGCCACCTCACGGTGGCCTTGGAACCCTGCACGGGCCTGCCGGACCGCCTGGACGAGGCGGCGGAAGGGGGCACCTGCCTCATGCTGCCGCCTGGAGGGCGAGCTGCCTGGAGCCTGCGTCTCCGATCACATCACCTCCATTCACGGTCCTAACCCTAGCGAGGCCCCATGAGTAGCATCCCGAGCATCCATCTAGGCCCCGTCGACTGGACGATCCTGGTTCTCTACTTTTCCTTCGTGGTGGGCATCGGCGTGGTGCTGAAGCGCGGCATGAAGAGCTCGACGGATTTCTTCCTGTCGGGTCGCGCCATCCCGGCCTGGATCGCGGGCCTGGCCTTCCTCAGCGCCAACCTGGGTGCCCAGGAGGTCATGGGCATGGCGGCCTCGGGCGCCAAATACGGCATGATGACCGCCCACTTCTACTGGGTGGGGGCGGTGCCGGCCATGGTGTTCGTGGGCGTCTTCATGATGCCCTTCTACTACGGCTCCAAGGCCCGCAGCGTGCCGGAGTACCTGAAGCTGCGCTTCGATGAAAAGACGCGCACCTTCAACGCCTTCAGCTTCGCCATCATGACGGTCTTCTCCAGCGGCATCTCGATGTATGCCATGGCCAAGCTGCTGAACCTGCTCCTGGGCTGGAACTTCAACATGAGCCTCTGGATCAGCGCCGCCATCGTGCTGGCCTACATCTTCCTGGGCGGGCTCACCTCGGCCATCTACAACGAGGTGATGCAGTTCTTCCTCATCGTGCTGGGCTTCGCGCCCCTGGTCTTCCTGGGCCTGCGCGACTGCGGCGGCTGGTCGGGCCTGGTGCAGCGCCTGCACCTCGTGGCCAGTCAGAGCCACAACCTGCAGGGCCAGGCCTACGCGCCCGGTGCCTGGGTGAGCGCCTGGAAGCACATGGGCACGCCGGGGGCCAACCCCATGGGCGTGGAGTGGTTCGGCATGGCCATGGGCCTGGGCTTCGTGCTCTCCTTCGGCTACTGGTGCACGGACTTCCTCGTGGTGCAGCGCGCCATGGTGGCCGAGAACGAGACGGCCGCCCGCAAGGTGCCCCTCATCGCCGCCGTGCCCAAGATGCTCTTCCCCTTCCTGGTGATCCTGCCGGGCATGATCGCCATCGGCCTCACCTACAAGGCGGGCCAGAGCGGCTTCGCGCTGCCCGTGAAGGGCAACGCCTTCGACTACGACATGACCATCCCCCTCATGCTCAAGCACTACTTCCCCACGGGCCTGCTGGGCCTGGGGCTCACGGCGCTCATGGCCTCCTTCATGAGCGGCATGGCGGGCAATGTCACGGCCTTCAACACCGTATGGACCTACGACATCTACCAGAGCCACATTGCGAAGGACAAGAGCGACAGCCACTACCTCTGGATGGGCCGCATGGCCACGGTGGGCGGCATCCTGCTCTCGATCCTCACGGCCTACATGGCGGTCCACTTCAACAACATCATGGACATGCTGCAGCTCATCTTCGCGTTCGTGAACGCGCCGTTGTTCGCCACCTTCCTCTTGGGCATGTTCTGGAAGCGCACCACGGGCCATGGCGCCTTCTTCGGTTTGCTCTCGGGCACCGCAGCCGCGGCGCTGCACCATGGTCTCAGTATCCCGGTGGGGGCGGAGAGCCTCTTCAAGGGCGGCTGGCTGGGCCATGTGCTGCACGTCTACCCCAGCGAGATGGCCCAGAACTTCTGGACGGCCATCTGGTCCTGGAGTACCTGCTTCCTGGTGACGATCCTGATCAGCCTGCTGACCCCGCGCACCAAGAGCGATGGCGACCTGCGCGGCCTGGTCTACAGCCTCACGGAGCGTCATGACGAGGGGCACCTGCCCTGGTACCAGCGCCCCATCTACCTGGGCGCCCTCATCCTCGCCGCGGCCCTCGTTCTCAACATCCTGTTCGCCTGAGGGGCAGCCATGACCTTCGACCTGCGTCTTCCCATCGGCCTGCTCTTCAGCCTGCTGGGCCTCCTGCTGAGCGTCTTCGGGCTGCTGACCCCCGCCGAGCTGTACCGCACCTCCCTGGGCCTCAACATGAACCTCTGGTGGGGCCTCGTCATCCTGGCCTTCGGCGCCGTCATGCTGACCTTCGCGCTCCGGGCCCGGCGCGCCGCCTCCGCAGGAGGTCGCCCGTGACCGGAGCAGAGCAGTACCAGCGCATCCGTCGCGCGTTCAAAGGCACCTTCGGCGAGCCGGGGCTCGTGGTGCGGGGGCCGGGTCGCGTGAACCTCATCGGGGAGCACACCGACTTCAACCTGGGCTTCGTGCTGCCGGCCGCCGTGGACAAGGCCATCTGGCTGGCCCTGCGGCCCCGGACTGACGACCTCTGCCGCTTCCACGCGGTGGATCTCAACGCCTCGTGCGAGGTTCGCACTTCCGAGCGGGCGTCGTCAGATCTGCGCTGGCCGAACTACCTGCTGGGGGTTTACTCGGAGATGGCGGCGGATGGACGGTTCCCCCGGGGCGTGGACTGCGTCTTCGGTGGGGATGTGCCCATCGGCAGCGGCATGTCCTCCTCGGCGGCCCTGGAATGCGGCTTCGCCTTCGGCCTCAACGAGCTCTTCCAACTGGGCTATGACCGTCTGGAACTGGCGCAGTTGGGTCAGCGGGCGGAGAACCGCTTCGTGGGCGTGAACTGCGGCATCATGGATCAGTTCGCTTCCGTTTTGGGCCGTGATCAGCGCCTGATCCGCCTGGACTGCCGCGATCTCAGCCATGCCTTCATTCCCTTTGAGGATCCGGGACTGGTCCTGGTTCTCTGCGACACGCGGGTCCGCCGTTCCCTGGCCGCAGGCGGCGAATACAACGCGCGGCGAGCCCAGTGCGAGGCGGGTGTCGCCCACCTTCAGGCCCGGCATCCCGAGGTGCAGAGCCTGCGCGATGCCAGCCTCGATCTGCTGGAGACTCAGCGGGATGAGATGGATCCCAGCGTCTTCCAGCGCTGCGCCTACATTGTGAAAGAGAACCAGCGGGTGCTGGACGCCTGTGATTCCTTGAGCCGCGGGGATTACGAAGCCTTCGGACAGCGGATGAACGAAAGCCATGCGGGCCTACGCGATGGGTACGAAGTGTCCTGCCCGGAACTGGATGTGCTGGCTGAGCGGGCTCAGGCCCTTCCAGGCGTGCTCGGCAGCCGCATGATGGGAGCCGGTTTCGGCGGCTGCACCATCAACCTTGTCCGTGAGGCTGAGCTGGAGCGCTTCGAGGCCGAGATGGCCAAGGCCTACCGGCAGGACCTGAAGCGCGAACCCCTCATTCATGTCTGCCGCCTCACGGGTGGCACTGAGATTGTCGAAGCAGGAGCCCTCCTTGTTTGATCGTTCCCATCGGCGTCTGAACCTCCTGACCGGGGAATATGTCCTGGTCAGTCCGCATCGCACCCAGCGGCCCTGGCAGGGCAAGGTCGAGCGCGTGGAAGAAGCCCTGCGCCCTCCTTACGATCCGGGCTGCTACCTCTGTCCGGGCAACGCCCGGGCTGGCGGCCATCGCAACCCGCCCTACGAAAGCACCTTCGTCTTTGATAATGATTTCGCGGCCCTTTCACCCAAAGGGGAAGCCACCCAGCCCTCGTCCTCGGGGGGCCTGCTGCAGGCCGAACCGGTGAGCGGCCTCTGCAAGGTGCTCTGCTTCAGTCCGCGTCACGACCTGAGCCTGCCCGAGATGAGTCTGCCCGAGTTGGAGTCGGTGCTGGAGGCCTGGACGGCGGAAAGCCGCGAGTTGGGTGCTCGCCCCGACATCCAGTGCGTGCAGGTCTTCGAGAACAAGGGCGAGCTCATGGGCTGCTCGAACCCCCATCCGCACAGCCAGATCTGGGCCACGGAGCACCTGCCCAACGAATCGGCCAAGGAACTGCTCCAGCAGCGCGCCCATTTCGCCAGGCACGGACGGCCGCTGCTGATGGATGTTCTGGATGAGGAGCTGCGGCAGGGAGAGCGCATCGTGGTGGCGAACGAGGGCTTTGTGGCCCTGGTGCCCTTCTGGGCCCAGTGGCCCTTCGAGACCCTGGTGCTGCCGAGGAAGCCGCTGCGCACCCTGCTCGATCTGGACGCCCGGGATCGCCACCTGCTGGCCGACCTGATCAAGCGGCTCACCACCCGCTATGACAACCTCTTCGAGATCAGCTTCCCCTACAGCATGGGCTTCCACCAGGCGCCCTTCGATGGAGAGGCCCACGAGGAGTGGCTGCTGCACATGCACTTCTACCCGCCCCTGCTGCGCAGCGCCACGGTGCGGAAGTACATGGTCGGGTTTGAAATGCTGGGCATGCCCGGTCGTGACATCACGCCGGAGCTGGCGGCAGCGCGGCTCCGCGAGATGTCCGAGATCCACTACAAGCAGATCCGCTGAACTCACCTGTGGAAGGATCCACCATGTCCCTGCGCTGCGTCTCGATTGCGATGGTCACGCTCCTGCTCGGAGCCGGTGAACCGCAGCCCGTGGCCCTCCACACCGCTCACACGACGCTGTTTCTGCAACAGGATGAGCAAGTCCGCCTCCGCTACTTCGGCCCGCGTCTCGCGGATGGGGATCTGAGCGCCCTGGCCCTGGGTGAGGGCGCCTTCCATGTGGCCTATGGGGACAAGAATCCCTTCGGCGGACTGGCGGTCACCCATGATGACGGCGACCCCACGCTGGATCTCGTCTGCACGGGCAGGGCCTCGGCGCAAGAAGGCGCAGGCAAGAGCCTCACAACACTGACCTACAAGGATCGGGTTCATCCCTTTGAGTTGACCGTGTTCATTCGCACACACGCGGAATCGGACACCTTTGAGACCTGGACTCGCATCCGCCATGAGGAGAAGGGCGCCCTCACCCTGCATCGCGCCGACTCGGCCGCGATGCTCTTCGAGCACATGCCGGACACCGCCTGGCTCACATCCTTCCCCTCGGCTTGGGCCTCCGAAGGCCAGTGCTCTGAAACGGCCCTAGGGACTGAGCGCGGCGTGACCCTGGAGAATCGGGGTGGCGTGCGGGGTGCCTTCGGGGCGAACCCTTCCTTCATGCTGTCGCTCGACGGGCGCCCCTCGGAAACCAGCGGCCGCGTGATCGCGGGAGCCCTGGCCTGGAGCGGTGCCTGGCACATCACCCTTCGCCGCGAGGTCTCTGGCCGCCTCTCTCTGGAAGCGGGCCTCAACGCCGCGAACCTTCAATACCACCTGAAACCGGGCATCCCCTTTGAGACACCACACTTCCTGTTTACCTACAGCGCCTGCGGCAAGGGTCAGGCCAGCCGCAACCTGCACCGGTGGGCCCGGACCTCTGGCCTGCGCGATGGTCATGCCCTGCGGCCCATCCTTCTCAACAGCTGGGAGGGAGCCTACTTCAACTTCAACGAGGAACGCCTGCTCAAGATGATGGATGGCGTGAAGGCCATGGGCGGCGAGATGTTCGTGCTGGATGATGGCTGGTTCGGCAACGGGCCCTTTGCGCGCGATGACGACAAGCGGGGCCTGGGTGACTGGCAGGTGAATGCCAAGAAGCTTCCACGGGGGCTGGCCTTCCTGGCCAAGGAGGCCGAGGCGCGGGGCCTGAAGTTCGGGCTTTGGGTGGAGCCTGAGATGGCCAACACAGAAAGCCAGTTGGTGAAAGATCATCCGGATTGGGTGCTACAGACCCATGGGCGGCCCCTCAACAAGGGCCGGGGCGGCTCCCAGGTGGTGCTGGATCTCTGCAATCCCAAGGTGCAGGATTTCATCGTGGGCTTCCTGGACAGGCTGCTGAGCGACACGCCTGGCATCGCCTACATCAAGTGGGATGCCAATGCCGACTTCCTGAACCTGGGATCGACCTACCTCGGGGCCAAGGACCAGAGTCATCTCTGGGTGGAGTACACCCGCGGTTTGTACGCTGTGCTGAGCCGCATCCAGGCCAAGCATCCGGGGGTTCAGTTCAAGGACTGCGCCTCGGGAGGCGGCCGCATGGACTACGGGAACCTGGCCTATGCGCATGAATTCTGGACCAGTGACAACACCGACGCGCTCGAACGCCTGTTCATCCAATGGAGTGCCAGCCACATTTATCCCGCCAACGCCATGGCTTCCCATGTGACCGTGGTGCCGAATCACCAGACAGGCCGGACGGTGCCCCTGAAGTTCCGCTTTGATGTGGCCATGGGCGGCCGCCTGGGCTTTGAGCTGGATCCCGCCAAGATGAGCGCGGAAGATGTGGCTTTCAGCAAAGCTGCGGTGGCAGCCTACAAGGGCATCCGACCCGTCGTTCAACAGGGGGATCTCTTCCGGCTGCTCTCTCCCTTCGAGGGACCCTACGCGGCACTGATGCACGTGACGGAGAACCGATCCCGCGCCGTGGTGTTTGGCTATTGCCTCCGCAACCTCCAGGGCCAAGACTTGACGGAGTTGCGGCTCCAGGGCCTGGATCCGGCGGCGCACTACCGGATCGGCGAACTCAATTCCCTGCCTAAGCGATCACACAGTTCCTGGGATGGGAAGTCCTTCACGGGCCAGACCCTCATGCAGCTGGGGCTTCCCCTGACGCTGGACCACGAGTACGACTCCGCCGTGTTCGAGCTGGTGCGGGTGGATTGATGGAGTCTGAACCTTTCGGCCCTGATGCCGAAAGCAGGACGAGTACGACGAGATTGAATCGGGAGCACCCATGACCAGACATGTCCTCATCACCGGCGGCGCCGGTTTCATTGGCAGCCATACGGTGGACCTGCTTATTCGCGAAGGCTACGCCGTGACCGTGCTGGACAGCCTGGAAAAGGGGCACCGCTCGGTGGTGCACCCGCAGGCGACCTTCGTCCAAGGCGATTGTGGCGACGCAGCTCTGCTGGATGAGGTCTTCGCCGAGCGGGCCGTGGATGCGGTACTCCACTTCGCCGCCTACATCGAGGCGGGCGAATCCATGCAGCAGCCAGAGCGCTTCTTCGTGAACAACACGGCCCGCCCGCTGGTGCTGCTGGATGCGATGCTCCGGGCGGGCGTGAAGCGGTTTGTGTTCAGCTCCACCGCAGCGACCTACGGTGAGCCCCAGTACACGCCCATCGACGAGGCTCATCCGCAGCAGCCGACCAACGCCTACGGCTACGCCAAGCTGCTGGTGGAGGGCGCCCTCGACTGGATGCACCGGCTGCGGGGACTGAGCTACGCGGCCCTGCGCTACTTCAACGCCGCCGGGTGCTCGGAGCGCCTGGGGGAGGATCACCACCCGGAGACCCACCTCATCCCCCTCATCCTCGATGTGGCGGCAGGGCGCAGAGCCTCCATCAAGCTCTTCGGCGAAGACTACCCGACGCCCGATGGCACCTGCATCCGCGACTACATCCACGTGGAAGATCTGGCCAGCGCCCACCTGCTGGCCCTTCGCGCCCTGGAGCAGGGCGAAGGCCAGGCATCCCCGCTCATCTACAACCTGGGCAATGGCCAGGGCTACTCGGTGCGCGAGGTCGTCGAAGTGGCGCGGAAGGTCACGGGCCACCCCATTCCCGTGGAAGCCGAGCCCCGCCGGGCGGGCGACCCGGCGGTGCTGGTGGCCTCCAGCGACAAGATCCGCCGGGAGCTGGGCTGGGTGCCACGGCATCCCAGCCTGGAAGCCATTGTGCAGAGCGCATGGGACTGGCGGCGCCAGCATCCCGAGGGCTACGCCGACTGAGGGGCATCCGCGGGACGCCCCCCAGCCAGCTCTCATTTACGAAGCCGGTTCCTCGGTGTGCGGGCGGCCCACCCACGCATAGAAACTGGGCAGGGCCAGCAGGGTGAAGAGGGTGCTGGTGATGAGGCCGCCCACCATGACGATGGCGAGGGGCCGCTCCAGCTCACTGCCTCCCAGGCCCAGCAGCATGGGCATCAGGCCCAGGATGGCACTGCCTGCGGTCATGAGCTTGGGGCGCACCCGGCCGAGGCTGGCCTCCTTCAGCGCCTCTTCAAAGGGCAGACCCGCGACCATGAGCTGCTTGGCCTGGGAAATGAGCACGAGGCTGTTCTGCACGGCCACGCCGAAGAGGCCGATCATTCCCACGATGGAGCTGATGTTCCAGGTCTCCCCCGCCAGCCAGAGGGCGAAGAGGCCGCCCGCGAACGCATCGGGTAGGGTGAGCACCACCACCATGACCTCGCGCCAGCGGCGCAGAGCCATGTAGAGCAGCCCCACCACCAGGATCAGGGCTGCGCCGATGGCGAGCCGCAACCGCTGCTGGGTGTCCCGGGCCTCTTCGATCTTGCCGCCCAGCTTCACCACCGTGCCCTTGGGCAGATCGAACCCTTTCAGAGCCTGCTCGAGGCGCTTCGCGGTGCCGCCCAGATCTCCGTCGGTGCGGATGTTCAGGGCCAGGCGCCGCTGAGCGGCCTCGCGGCGGATCAGGCTGGGGGTGCTGGCCTCCTGGAAGTGGGCCACCTGGCCCAGGTCCACCACGCGGCCATCTCCCAGCACCAGGGGCAGGCGCTTGAGGGATTCGGGGCTGGTGCGGCCATCGTCGGGGAAGCGCACCACCCGCTCGATGCGCTGCGGGCCGACGAAGCGGGGCGCCGTTTCCTGGCCCTGCAGGGCCGCCTTCAGCGTCTTCGCGATGAGGGTGCGGGGCACGTCGAGGCGGCGCAGGGCGTCCTCGTCGGGCACCACGGTCCATTTCGGCAGGGCGCCCGCCCCTTCCGGCGTGAGGGAGGCCACCCCCGGCACCTTGGCCAGGGCTTCCTGGAGGGTCGGCAGCCGCGCCTGGAGCGCCGCCAGGTCGGGATGGAAGAGCTTCACCTGGATGTCGGCGGGCGTGCCGCCGATGCCCTCGGCGATGCGCATCTGCATGGGGGTGGTCAGCTCCACGGGAAAGGGCAGATCCTCGATGCGCTCAGCCACATCCTTCTGCACCAGCGCGGTCCGCCGGGTGCCGTCCAGCACCACGAGCACATCGGAGATGGTGTGGGGCATGGGGTCTTCGGTGAGTTCGGAACGGCCCGTGCGGCGGTAGACAGAGGCCACGCCGGGCAGGTCCACCAGCTTCTGCTCCAGCTGGAAATTGGCCTCGTCCACGGCGGCGAGGCTGGTTTCCGCGGGCAGGATGCTGTTGAGCAGCAGGGCCCCTTCATCGAGGGTCGGCAGGAAGTTGCTGCCCAGGTTCAGGGCCAGCCACAGGCTGGGAATCGTCAGGCCCAGGGCGAACACCCGCACGAGGGCGCCGTGGGCCATGGCCCAAGTCAGGGCGGGACGGTAGATCCGCTTGAGGGCCTGAACCAATCGGGGTTCCTCGAGGCTGGCGCCAGGAGGAAGGAAGCGCTCCACCAGGGCGGGCACCAGGGTGAAGCTCAGCAGCAGGCTGAGGGTCATGGCACTGGCGATGGCCAGGGCCAGCGGCGCGTAGAGGCGCCCCGCGAGGCCACCCAGGGCCAGCAGCGGGATGAAGACGGCGAGGATCACCAGCACCGCCGTGAGGATGGGCAGGCCCACTTCGGCGGCCGCTCGCGTGAGGGCCGCCTGGCGGGAGGCTCCTGGATCTCGCTGCTCATTCAGGCGGTGCGCCAGGTTCTCCACCATGATGACGGCTGCATCCACCAACAGACCCACGGCGATGGCGAGGCCGCCCAGGGTCATCGCGTTGAGGCCCAGACCCGCAGCTTTCAGGGGGATGGCCGCCCCGAGGGTGGCCAGGGGCAGCACCACGATGACGATGAGGGCCGCCCGCAGGTTGCCGAGGAGCAGCACCAGGACGAGGGCCACGAAGACCCCTCCCAGCAGGAGGGCCAGGGTGACGCCATCCAGGGCGTGATTCACCAGGGTGCCCTGGTCGTACATCAGGGTGAGTTCCATGCCCTGGGGCAGGCTTTGGCGCAGTTCGTCCAGCGCTTGGCGCGTGGCCTTGGCCACGGTCAGGGTTTCCGCTGAGGGCTGGCGCACCACCCGCAGGCTCACATCCTGGTGGCCCTGATGCCGTGCGAGGCCGCGCCGGAAGGCGGCACCCTCGCGGACATCGGCGACATCGCCCAGAAGAATGGCGCCCTGGGGCGTCTTCAGGCGCAGCTGTTTCACGGTTTCGGGTCCGGCGGCCAGGCTGCCCACGGTGATGAACCAACCCTTGTCCTGGATCTCCATGACACCGGCGGCACTGTCCTGATGGCTGCCGTCCAGGGCCTCCAGGATCTGGTCCAGGCTCACGCCCTGCAGGCGCATGCGCTCGGGTTGGACGATGACCTGGAGCTGGCGTTCCTCGCCGCCCAGGCGTTCCACCCGCGCCACGCCGGGTACCGCCTGCAACCGGGGGATCAGCACCTGTTCTGCGTGATCGCGCAACCGAATGGGATCCGCGGCCGGGCCTTCGAGCACGATCTCCATGATTTCCTGCAGCCGCCCCGCCGCGCTGGAAACCAGGGGGGCCCGGGTGCCTTCCGGGAAGCTGCCAAGGATGCCGGCCAGCCGCTCAGCCACCAGCTGCCGGGCCCGCCAGGGATCGGTGTCGCCCTCGAAGGAGACCACGATCTGCACCACTTCTGCTTGTAACGTGCTCACCACGCGCTTGACGCCCGGAAGGCCGCCGAGGGCCTGTTCCACCGGCTGGGCGACGGTGAGTTCCAACTCTGTGGCGGCGCGGCCCGGGCTCTGGATGAGCAGATTGAGGCTGGGCAGGGAGAGGTCCGGGAAGAGATCGCGCTTCAGGGTCAGGAAGCTGGCGAGACCCGCGGCACCCCATAGCAGGGCCAGGGCGAAGACCCAGCCCTTGCGGGGGAGCATCCAGTCGAACCAGCGGCGCATCAGGCTCTGGTGATGGGTTGCTGTGGGCAGGACATTTTCAGTGGTCATGGTCATCCCCTCCGCTCTTGCGCTTGATCTGGAGCGACTTGAGCAGGTAGGCGCCTTCTCCGGCCACGCTTTCGCCGGGCTTCACGCCACTCAGCACCATCACGTCCGTGCCCAGTTCCGGGCCGCGGCGCACGGGCCGGAATTCCGCCGCCTCGCCGACTTTCACGAAGACGCCCCAGGTCCCCTCCACCTGCTGAAGGGCGCTCTGGGGCAACACCACGGAGGTCGCCAACGGCACGCGGACTTCCAGGGGCGTGCCCGGCAGCGGCAGGGTGGCACCCAGCAGGCGCAGGCGGTAGCTCAGTCGGCGCGTGTCGGTGCTGAGGGCCGCGGGTGTGCCCTCCAGGCGTGCCTGCCAGCGCTGGCCGTCACTCTTGCGCACCTCGGTGAGGGTGCCGGGCTGCCAGTCCTGTGGGGCGGGCAGCGGCAGCTCCAGCCGTGCGATGGCCGCGGAAGCCGTCTGGAAGCGGCCCAGTTCCTGGCCCGCTTCGACCCCCTGCCCCAGCTGCACGGTGTAGGCGGTGACCGATCCGCCCCTTGGCGCGCGCAGGCTCAGCATGGCTCCGGCGGCTTCCGGACTGAGGCCTCGGGCTTCCAGGGCCAGGCGGGCGGCGTCCTCCTCGGCCCGGGCCGTGGCGGCTTCGCTGCCCGCGGTCTCCAGCTCTCGACGGGAGCCTGCCTGGGCCTGGAAGAGCCGCTGCTCACGGGCCAGTTCGGCCTCGGTGCGCTCCCGTCGGGCCCGGGCGGACAGCCAGTCCGCCTTGAGCCGGGCCAGCTCCGGGCTCTGGATGGCCAGCAGTACCGTGCCGGGGCTCACGCGCTGTCCGGGTGGCACCCGCACCGCGGAGACGATGCCCTTCACGGGGCTGCTGAGCAGGGCCTGGGCGGATTCATCGCCGATGGCCTCGGCGGGGTACCAGGCGCCCTCGGGCCTGGGCTCGGGCACGACCACGAAGTGGAGGCCCCGGATGTCCTTCAGGGGCAGTCGGGCGTCGGCGGCCTCGTGACCCGTTGCCGCTCCGTGGGACTCCTTGGCTTCAATTGTGGCGGCCTTGCGTCCACAGGCTGTGCTGGCCACCAGCGTCAGGGACAGCAGGGAATGGCGAAGCAAGCGGGTCATGGATTCACTCCTTGCGTGAGGGCTTCGAGCTCGGCGCTGAGCAGGTGGGCCGCCTGGAGGCGCCGGTAGGACGCGGCCTGGGCCTCGAGCAATTGGCGGCGGATGGGCAGGGCCTCGGACGGCCGCTCCCGGCCTTCCTCCAGGCGAAGCTGGATGGCCTTGAGGGCCGAACTGAAGCCAAGAAAAGGAAGGGGCGGCATCGCTTCCTGGGCCCGGGTAAGGGCGGATTGAAAGCGGGCGTCGAGGTTCAGCAGAGCGATGTCTGTTTCGCGAGTGGCGACCTGGAGCGAAGCCTCGGTATCGCGGCGGATGGCCTGGGTTTCCCCAGGGCGCGAAAAGCGGTAGGCCAGGCCGACCTTGCCGATGCGCTCCTCACCTTCCCGGGCATAGCTGCCCCGCAGGCTCCAGCGGCTGGTGGCCAGGGCCTCCTGGTGGCGGAGGGCCTGTTCATCGAGGCTCAGCCGGGTCTGGAGCGCCCGCCTCAGCACCCCGGCCTGAAATCGGGCGGGAAGTTCCGCGACGGGGAGTGCGGACGGCTCCCCGGGATCCGCCAACGGAACGGGCTGGGAAGGCACCTCGGCCAGAGCCTGAAGGGTCGCCCAGACGGCCAACCGCTGGCGCCGGGCCTCGTCCAGATCCGCCAGGGCCCGCAGGGTTTCGCCTTCCACCAGACTCACCTGGAAGGCGGGATCAGCCCCGGCTTCCAGGCGGGCCCGGGCGGCCTTCAGCCAGGTCTGAACCGTGGCGAGATCCGCCTCCCGAAGCTGCAGCTGCCGTTCTGCCAGCCAGGCCTCCAGGTAGGCCTGCCGCAGGCGGAACCGGTCCTCGATGCGGGTGGCTTCCCGCAAGGCGGGATCCGCCTGTCCAAGGGTTGTCTCCAGGCGCTGGCGAACGGCGGGTGACAGGAAGAGAGGCAGGTCCAGGTCCAGAGACTGATCGCTGGTGCTGGAAACTCCGGGTCGCGTGCGGGGGCCCGCGGCCGCGGCCAGGGAAGGACTATCCCGCAGGAAACCGCGACTGGCGCTCAGGGCGCGGTGCCGTTCGGCCAGCAGGGCTTCGGTGCGAAGTTGGCTCGGGCTGGTTCGAGCCCGCTGGAGAATGTCGTCATAAGAAAGAGGCGGAGCCTGGGCCAGGAGCAGGCCGGGCAGAGCCCCCAGAAGGAGGGCACGCATGGGAACCTCGAAAGGACTGGAGAAGGCGAGGCAGGGCGAGGCCCGGCCGCGGATCTAGGCGCTCAGAGCCTCAGGCCCGGGGCGGCTCCTTCTCGGGTTCGATGTCGAGGCTGATCAGGTCGGCGCTTTGTTCCGCCAGGAAAGCGGGATCCGGCAGGGGATCCGCGGCGGGGGGCCGGGGCGTCTCGGGCACCGGCACCGTGCCGCAGCCATCGGCGCAGAGGATGTGGCAGATGGGGGCGCAGTCGTCTCCGGGGCCTTCGGCGCACTGATCGAGGCTGGTGGCGCCCAGATACACGGAAGCCAAACAGAGCAGGAGGATGGCGATCCAGCGCCTCATGGCTGGCCCATGGGGGCTTGGCCACGGGTTTCCTCGTGGAGGCAGAGGGCGTGAGTCTCCTCGCGGAGACAGAGGGCATGGTGCAGCAGCCGGGTCAGGCAGGGATCGACGATGCGGTAGTGGATGTGGGTGCCGTGGCGGCGGGTGGCGAGGATGCCCAGATCCACCAGCCGCCGCAGCTGGTTGGAGACGGCCTGGGGCTTCATGCCCACGGCCTCCGCCAGATCGCCCATGCAGGGATCGTCCAGCCGCACCAGCGCGTGGAGCAGCCGCAGCCGGGTACCCGAGGCCAGCACGTCGAAGAGGTCCGCCAGCTCCTTGGCCAGGGGCGCGTCCAGCAGCGGGCGCGCCTGGAGGGGTGCCTTGGGGGGGCAGGGTGTCGGGGTGGATGCGGCCATCGGGGGTATTATTACACGGGTGAGTGTAATTAGGTGAGAGTGGACGGAGAATGACCGGCCGCAGCCCGCTTGGCGGTCTGCCGGTCTTGCTCCCGGCCTTCCCCCGGAAGGCCTCCGCAAGCCCACTGTCGCCGGTTCGAGTCCTTTGGCTTGTCCCAGAATGAAAAAGCCCCCATTCGGGGGCCTTTTCATTCTGGGGCGGCTGACCGGACTCGAACCGGCGACACCTGGAATCACAATCCAGTACTCTAACCAACTGAGCTACAGCCGCCGTTGGACCACCCAGATTATCCTGGTCGGCCCAGGATGACCAGCGGGAACCTTCGGGGGACTGTGGTCATCGAACAGATACGCCGGGGATCCGGCCAAGTGAGGAGTTCCATGAATCGTCAGGTGAAACAGGTTCTGGGGTTGTCGGCCTTCGCGGCCGGGTGCATGGCTCTGGGCATGGGTCTCAGCCACGGTTGGGTGGTTTCGGCCCAGGAAGAAAAGCCCGTGGTGGTGGATGCGAAGGGGCTCGACCGCCTGCCGCCCATCGCCGATGTGGCCGAAAAGCTGAACCCCACGGTGGTGGCCATCACCAACACCAGCTTTGTGAAGAACCGCCGGGGGTTTGATCACCCATCTGTGGGCGGCCAGGATTTCTTCGATTTCTTCTTCGGCCCCGGCGGGCCCCAGCAGCGGCGCACGCCCCGGGGCGGGGATGACGAGCAGAAGGCGGCCTCTTCGGGCTCTGGCGTGATCATCTCGGCCTCGGGCGAGATCCTCACGAACCACCACGTCATCGCCAGCATGGGCGGCGACAACACGTTGGAAGTGAAGACCAGCGACGGGAAGACCTACAAGGCCACCGTGCTGGGCAAGGACAAGGAACTGGACATTGCGCTCATCAAGATCGATGCGGCCCACCTGCCCTTCGCCAAGCTGGGTGAGTCCGATTCCCTGCGCATCGGCGAGTGGGTGGTGGCCATCGGCAACCCCTTCGGTCTGGAACATACCGTCACCCAGGGCATCATCAGTGCCAAGGGCCGCAAGCTCGATCCGGGTGTCAGTTCCTTCCTGCAGACCGACGCCGCCATCAACCGCGGCAACTCGGGCGGTCCCCTGCTGAACCTGCGGGGCGAGGTGGTGGGCATCAACACCGCCATCAATCCCGCTGGCCAGAACATCGGCTTCGCGGTGCCCATCAGCATGGTGAACCGCATCCTGAAGGACCTGCGTAGCGGCAAGCCCGTCAGCCGCGGCTACCTGGGAATCACCCCCCAGGATCTGGACCAGGCCTATCAGGAAGCCTTGGGCAGCAAGCAGGGCGTGGTGGTCAGTGCGGTGGAGAAGGGCCAGGCCGCGGACAAGGCCGGCCTGCAGCGCCTGGATGTCATCAGCGCCGTGGATGGCCAGACCGTCAACAGCCCGGATGAACTGGTGGCCGCGGTTTCAGGCCGCCGCGCCGGCGAGACCATCAAGCTCACGGTCCAGCGGGACGGGAAGACCCTCACCCTGACGGCCACCCTGGGCGACCGCAAGGCCATCGAGGATCAGCGCCGCCGCGATGCGGGCGAAGAGCCCGAGGATGAACCGGCCCAGAAATCCCAGGGCGACCCGAAGACCGTCAATCTGGAGAAGACCTACGGCTTCACGGTTGAACTTGCAGATGCCAAGAACCGGCTCAAGGGTGTGGTGGTGACCACCGTGGATCCCCGTTCCCCGGCCGCGGACCGGGGCTTGGCGCCGGGCGTGATCATCACGGAAGTGGGCCGCCAGCCCGTGAACAACCTGGCGGAGTTCAATGCCCAGGTGAAGAAGGCCGGTGGGCGGCCCCTGCTGCTTTTCGTCCAGACGCCCAACGGGAGCCAGAAGGTCACGTTGGCCATTCCGCCCCGCTGAACCCAAGCTCGAGTGCACAAGATGTGAATGAAGGAAGCCCCGGGAATACCGGGGCTTCCTTCATTCCGCTAGACTTGGGGGTTCAACCCAGCCTAAGGACCAGCCATGGGCCAACGCCTTCTCCTTGTGGACAGCGACCGGAGCTTCCTCAAAGAGCACCAAGTCAGCCTGGAAGCGGCCTTCGACCTGGAGGTGGCCTCCTCCCCGGAGGGTGTGCTCTCCCGGTTGGAAAGTGGCGATTTCGCCGCCGTGTTCATTTGCGTGGAAGTGGCCGACAACAAGGGCTACGCGCTGTGCTCCTCCATTCGGAAGAACGCCAAGCTGGATGGCGTGAAGATCGTTCTCATCAGCGGCAAGGCCACCGAGGAGGAATACCGGCGGCACCAGAGCCTCAAGGGTCGCGCAGATGTCTACCTCCACAAACCCATTGCACCCAGCGCCCTGGTGGCGGCCCTGACGCCGCTGGTTCCGGGACGGACCCTGGACCCCGACAACCCCTTTGGCGAATTGGTGGATACGGAACTGGGCGATGACTGGCTGGACAGCCTGAAATCCAACCTGGATAACCAGGGCTCACCCTCCGCCCCCGTTTTCGGAGTGCGCCCCTCCTCCCCGGCCCAGACCACCCATCTGGATGCCCCTTCGGGAGACGTGCCGCCGGATTCCCGCCACATGAAGCTGCTGGAAGACCAGATCGCTTCGCTGCACGAAGAGATGCGCCTCAAGGATCAGCGCCTGGCGGCCACCGAGCAGCGCCTTCAGAAGGCCGAGGCCGAGGCCCAGCAGATCCAGCGTCAGCTGAATTCCGTCACCCTGAACCTGGATGAACTGGAGCGCAGCAACCGGGAATCGGAAGCGCTGAAAACCCGCTTGGCTGAAACGGAAGCCGCATTGAAGGCTCTGGAGGAAAGCCGCGGCCGGGAAGGGGAGAGCCTGGAAACCCTCAAGGCGCAGCTGAAGGAGGCCCTCACCGAGCGCACCGATTTGATCCTGCAGGTGGAGTCCCTCAACCATCAGGTGGGTGAGAAATCCCAGCGCGCCATTGAACTCCTCAAGGAGCGGGATCGTCTGCTGCGCGAAAACATGGACCTCGAACCCTTCCGGGCCAAGACCAAGGACTTGGAAGAGGCGCTGACGGCCAAAGCACGCGAGATGGCCGAGGCCCTTGCTGCCAAAGACCGTGACCGGGAGGCTGCCCTAAACCAGAAAGAGGAAGCCCTGGCCTCTCTCCGGAGGGAGCTGGAAAACGCCCAGAGTGCCCAGAACCAGCTGAATGCCACCCTCGAAGGCATGGTGCAGCAGCAGGCCAACCTGGAGGCCCTCCACCAGTCGACCCTCCTGGAGCTGACGAACCAGGTGGAGAAGGTCCATACCACCCAGATGGAACTGGCCGGGGTGGAAGCCACCATGCGCGGTCAAGGCCGGGATCTGGCGGAGCTGGGCCTGCGGCTGAAGCAGGTGGAAGCCGAACGGGATGCCAGCCGCACCGAGCTGACGGATCGTGAGCAAAAGCTGCTCGCCCAGCAGGAGATCATCCACCAGCACCAGGAGGAGATCACCCAGTTGTCCGCCCGGCTGAACACGGCGCACCTGGATCTCGACGCAGCCAAGATCCAGCATGATGGCGAACGGCTGGAATTGATGAGTGGCCTCGACCAGAAGGAGGCGGAGATCAACCGGCTCCACCGCGCCTTGGGGGATCAGCAGGATGCGCACGCCACCCTCGAGCGTGAAAAGCAGGCCGTTCATGGGCAGCTCTCCGAGCACAAGGATCGACTTCAGAACCTGGACAGCTTGCTTCAGGACATCCAGGACAAGCTGCGGCGCGGTTCGGATCTGGCCAGGGGCTGATCGCCGTGACCCTCGCTGCGGCCCTCGTCTGCGCCGCCCTCATCCTCCTCAGCGGTTTTTTCGTCATGGCGGAATTCGCCGCCGTGCGCGTGCGCATGACCCAACTGGAGGCCCTGGCGGATTCGGATTCGCGAGCCCACCGCGCCATGGAGGTGCACCGCGGGCTCTCCCACCACCTCTCGGCCATCCAAGCAGGCATCGTGCTTTGCGCCCTGGCCCTGGGTGCCGTGGGTGAGGAGCTGTTCAGCCACCCGTTCCGGGCCCTGTTCGGCCATCTGCCCTGGCCCCGCCTGGTGCTGCCCTTCAGTACTGGCCTGGCCCTGCTGGTGATGACCACCCTGCATGTGGTGCTGGCGGAGCTGGTGCCCCGCAGCCTCGCCATCCGCGCGGCCCTGCCCTGGGCCCTGCGCACGGCCACACCGCTGCTGGCCTGGTCGCGCCTGGTGCGGCCCCTCACCTGGGGGCTGACGAAACTGAGCCACCTGGTGCTGGGCGTATTCGGCGTGCGGCCCGACGCCGACGCCGAGGACCTGCTGCCTTCTGAAGCCGAGTTCCGCCGCATGCTGGAACGCAGCCAGGCGGAGGGCCACCTGGAGCTGGACCGCAAGGAACTCATCGAAAATGTCTTCGATTTCAGCCGCCGCATGGTGAAAGAGATCTCCGTGCCGCGGGCCCGCGTGGTCTGCTTTGACCTCACCCGCAGCCTGGCAGACAACCTGGCCCTGGCCCGTACCACGCCCCACACCCGCATTCCCCTGGTGGAAGGTGATCTTGATCGTGTCGTGGGTGTCATTCACATCAAGGAACTGCTCTGGGCCATGCAGGATCAAGACGGCGCCGTGGATCTGCGTAGCCTGGCCCGACCGGCCTTCTTCGTGCCGGAGATGAAGCCCATCCAGGGCCTGCTGCTGGAATTCCAGCAGCGCAAGCAGCATCTCGCGCTGGTGGTGAATGAGCACGGCGGCGTGGATGGGCTGGTGACGCTGGAGGATGTGCTCGAAGAACTGGTGGGCGAAATCCAGGATGAGTTCGACCGCGAGGCCATCCAATTGCGCCGCACCCGGGGCGGGGCCTGGCTGGCCCAGGGCAACGTGCTGCTAGAGCAACTGGAAGATCACCTGCAGCTGAACCTGGAAACCGAGGCGGGTTCCGTGAGCCTGGGTGGCTTCTTCCAGGAGCAGCTGGGCCGGGTGTTGCGCCCCGGCGACGAGTTGCGCTTGCAGGGCTGGCGCATCCGGGTGCTGTCCATGCGTGGGTTGGCCCCGAACCAGTTCCTGCTCAAGCCCCTGCCCCCAGAACCGGTGGAGCCCGATGCCTGAGCCGCTCGATGGCTTCCTGCTCGCGGCCGGGCTGGGCCTGCGCATGGGCCCCCTGAGCTGCTGCCTGCCCAAACCCGCCTGGACCCTGCGGGACCGGCCTTTGCTGCAGTGGGGCGCTGACGCCATGCGCCGCGCGGGACTCACCCGTCTGGGCTGCAATGCCCACCTTCACGTGGAGCGGCTCCGGGCCGTGGCCGAAGGCATCGAAGTCTGCGAGGAACCCCACCTGCTGGGCAGCGCTGGGGGCCTCCGCCACGCCTTGGGCCGCGTGGAAGCTGAGCTGCTTACGTGGAACGCCGATGTATGGGCCGAGACCGTGCCCTTTGACCGCCTGCGGGAAGCCCATCGCTCGGCCAGGGCCACCCTGAGCTGGCTGCTCATCCCCCACCCCGGGGGCCGCTGGAACCCCGTGTGGATGGATGAACGGAACCGGATCCTGCCCAAGGGCGTGGTGGGTCCCCAGGGGCCATTCCATTTTACCGGCGCCGCCGCCTGGTCGCCGGAGGCTCTGGCCTTGTTGCCCGAAGGCCCCAGCGAGGTGAATGAGGTCCTGCGCCCCCGGCTGGCAGGTACCCCCGGCGGGCACCTCGGCGTGGTGGTGGATCCCTTCGCCTGGCGGGAGGTGGGCACCCCCGAGGCCCTGATCGAAGCCGCCGCAGCGTTGGCCCCGCTGCAGGAGGGTCGACTGCCCGGCTGCTATGTGCATCCCGGTGCTCATCCCTCGGGCCGTCTCACTGCCTGCATCCTGGGTCCCGAGGCCGCGCCACCTCCGGCCCTGACCGATCATCACGCCCTTTGGTTCGAGGAGGGGGGCAGCCAGGTGCGCTTGGGCTTACCCTGAAACCATGGATGTTCGTCTGCAACGCGCCCTGGATCGCTGGCACCTGTCGGAGCCGAGGCCGCTCATGGGGGACGCCGGCGCACGTCAGTATGTGCGCGTGGCGCATCCGCAGGTGGGCACGGCCCTGGTGGTGCTGCACCCCCTGGACACAGCGGAGAAGATCGACGACAGCTATTTCGAGTTTCGCGCCCTGCAGGCCTATCTGGATCCGCTGCTGCGGGTGCCCACCATCCTGCAGAGCCATGATGAAGATCGCTGCTTGCTGGTGGAGGATCTCGGCGATACCACGCTGGAGCGGCGGCTGGTGGAGCATCCTGAAGAAGAGATGGATTGGGCTCAAAAGGCCGGATACCTTCTGGCCACTTTGGCAGGCCCCCTCACCCTGGGGGCGCCGGGCCACACCTTCTTTATGAGCCGGGCCTTCGATCAGGCCAAGTTCGAGTTCGAGTGGGACTACTGCCGTCAGAACTTCTTCGAGGATTTCCTCCAGAAGGAACCGCCGCGCTGGCTGGATCGCATGATGGAGGAGGTGCACGCCAGTCTGGAGACGCGCGCCCGGTTCTTCGTCCATCGCGATTTCCATGTGCGCAACCTCATGGTCCACGGTGACCGCCTGGTGGCCATCGATTTCCAGGATGCGCGGCGGGGCGCGGCCACTTACGATCTGGCCAGTCTGCTCTATGACGCCTATTGGGATTGGTCCCGGGAGGCGGGCCGCGCCCTCGTGGAGCCGCTGCAGCACGAACTGGGCTGGAGCCATGATGCCTTGGCAGAGGAGCTGAATCTCAGCGCCCTGCAGCGAAGCCTCAAGGCTCTGGGCACCTTCGGCCACCAGCTGGTGCACAAAAAAAAGGCGCACTTCGCTTCCGCGGTACCCCGTACCCTGCGCCACCTCCGCGGCCACTTCCAGCGCATGAACCACCAGGATGGCGTCCTGACCAGCGAGCACCTGCTGAGGCTCGCGGAGGACCGGTTGTTGAAGGGCTAAATCACCACAGGAGCGGGCATGCTGCGATCCGGTTTCCTTCCCATGGCCACGTTGACATTGACTCTGGTCCCGGGTGGCCTCCAGGCCCAGGCACCAAGCCAGCCCAATGAAATGCCGGCGGCCTTCAAGGTGGCCACGGACAGCTGGGACTACCTCCGCCGCGAAGAGATGATTCCCATGCGGGATGGGACTCGGCTGCGCACCATCATCCTGATTCCGAAGGGTGCCAAGGAGGCACCGATCCTCCTCACGCGCACGCCCTACAACGCCGCGGAGCTCACAGGTCACGCCCATAGCGCCCACCTGGAGCCCATCCTGCAGGGCTACGACAACGTCGCGGATCTCATCGTGGAGGGCGGTTACATCCGTGTGGTGCAGGACATTCGAGGGAAATACGGTTCCGAAGGCGAGTACGTCATGAACCGTCCCTTGCAGGGACCGCTGAACCCCAGCGCGGTGGATCACAGCACCGACACCTACGACACCATCGACTGGCTGGTGAAGCACCTGCCCGAAAGCAATGGCCGCGTGGGCATCCTGGGCATCTCGTACGACGGGTTCCTGCCCCTGATGGCCCTCGTGAATCCCCATCCCGCGCTGAAGGCGGCCGTGCCCATGAACCCCATGGTCGATGGCTGGCGCGGCGATGACTGGTTCCACAACGGTGCCTTCCGCGCCCAGAACCTGACCTACATCTACGAGCAGCAGGCCACCCGCGGCAACGACGCCAAGTGGTGGAGCAGCCACTACGACGACTACGACATGTTCCTGCAAGCGGGCTCCACGGGCGAATTGGCCCGCCGCCGGGGCATGGAGCAGCTGGGCTTCTGGCGGAAGGTCGCCGAGCATCCTGCCTACGACAGCTTCTGGCAGCAGCAGGCCATGGACCGGGTGCTGGCGGAGCGACCGCTGACCGTGCCCACCCTGCTGGTGCACAGCCTCTACGATGCGGAGGACATCTACGGGGCCATCGCCGTGTGGAAGGCCCTCAAACCCAAGGACAGTGGGAACCTGCTGCACCTGGCCATGGGGCCCTGGAATCACGGCGGTGAGATCGGGGATGGCAGCAGCCTGGGGCCGCTGAAATTCAGCCAGGACACTGGCCTGCAGTTCCGCCAGAACGTGCTGCGGGCTTTCCTGGAAGAACACCTGCGCGAGAAGGGGCCCAAGGCCGACCTGGCGCCGGTGACGGCCTTCGAAACCGGCACCAACGCGTGGCGCCGCTTGCCGGGCTGGCCTGTGGCTGGCGGGGGTACCGCCATCGCGGCCACGCCCTTCTACCTGGGCGCGGGCCTGAAGGTGAGGGTCACGCCGCCGAAGGCCGGGGAGGCTCCCTTCGAAGCCTACGTGTCGAATCCCGCCAAGCCCGTGCCCTTCAGAGCCCGCCCCATTCTGCCTGTGGGCTACGACGCCCTGCATACTTGGCCGCAGTGGCTCACGGATGATCAGCGCGAGGCCTCCGGCCGCACCGATGTCCTGGCCTTCATCTCCGAACCCCTGAGCGCGCCCTTGCGCATCAGCGGCGAGCCGGTGGCCAACCTTGTGGCTGCCACCAGCGGCACCGATGCCGATTGGGTGGTGAAGGTGATCGATGTCTATCCGGATGAAGTGGCCGCGCAGCCGGCCATGGGTGGGTTCCAGCTCATGGTTTCCGCGGACATCTTCCGGGGCCGCTACCGGGAGAGCCTCGACGCGCCGAAGGCGCTCAAAGCCGATGCACCCCTGGTCTACCGCTTCGCCCTGCCCACGGCCAACCATGTCTTCCTGCCGGGCCACCGCGTGATGGTGCAGATCCAGTCCAGCTGGTTCCCCCTCTACGACCGCAATCCCCAGACCTTCGTCCCCAACATCTTTTTTGCGAAACCCGAGGATTACCGCCCCGCCACTCAGCGCATCTATCACGCCCCCGGCCAGGCCAGCTTCGTGGAACTGCCGGTGGTGAAGTGAGCCAGCCCCTCTCGGATCTGAACCGCCTGCTCCGTACCTTGGATCCAGTGCTGCACGAAGGGGTCTATGTGTTCGTCTCCGTGCCGGATGGCTCCCATTGGGAAGGGCTCGCACCGCTGGCCACCTTCCGTGAGGATGAGGGCCTCACCCTGGTGCTGAAGGAGGCGGTGGCTCAGACCCACAGGTTGCCCATCCTCTTCCGGGCGGCCTGGATCACCCTGAAGGTCCACTCGGATCTTGAGGCCGTGGGCCTCACCGCGGCCTTCTCGCAGGCCCTCGCCAAGGCCCGCATCAGCTGCAATGTCATGGCCGGGGCTCATCACGACCACCTCTTCGTACCGGTGGACGAGGGCCCGCGCGCCCTGGCCGTGCTGAGGGAGCTGCAATCGGGGGCGCAGGGCTAGTCAGGGCCTGCCTTCAACATGGATGCGAGCCCCGACGGCGCTCGGTGGGGCGCATCTGTCAGTCGAGATGGAGCCATCTCAAGGTGTGATCGATAAAGTTACCTCCTCTTTGCGAAGCGGAGGTGGGGCGCCCCAGCCTTCCCGTTGATGATCAGGGCTTGGAAGTCCACTGGCCGACGGTGATCGGTCCAGGCGCTACCCCCAAACCCTCCCCCACCCCCCCATCGGCGACCTCTCATGGCCGCCAGGAGAAGGACCATGAACCGCGCAAGCATCTTCCCCGGACGGGGAGGCTCTGTCTCCCTGTTGACGCTTTTGATCCTTGGCAGCCCTGTCATTGCGGCAGAAGCAGCTGGTCACGATGGCACGCTGCGCGGGAGGGTGGAAACTGCTGGAGGGCGCGCGGTCGCCGGTGCGGCGGTGTCCCTCAAGCCCGGCAACACGTCGACTGTGACGGACCGGGATGGGCATTTCGTGGCAAGGGAACTGCCTCCGGGCACCTACACCGTGGAAGTGCTCTACATGGGGTTGGAACCCTACCGGATCAAAGTGCAGATCGAGGCTGGTCGAACAGAGACCCTGAACGTCAAGCTGCAGGAGACTCCGGGCATGGTTGTGGAGGTGTCCGATTCCCGAGTGACAGGCGAAGTGGAGGCTCTGAACCAGGCCAAGAACTCGATGGAGATCATCAACGTTTTGCCGGCCGAAGTGATCAAGAGCCTTCCCAACGCCAATGTCGCCGATGCGATTGGCCGCCTGCCCAGCGTCTCGCTGGAGCGGGACGAGGGCGAAGGCAAGTACGTTCAGGTTCGTGGACTAGAGCCCCGCTTCACCAGCGTTTCCATCAATGGCACCCGTATCCCTTCCGCCGAATCCGGTGTGCGGCAGATCAAGCTGGATGGCTTTCCGTCAGACCTGCTGGGCAGCATCGAACTGCACAAGACGGTGTCGGCCGATCTGGAAGGCGATGCCATCGGCGGTGCGGTGAACTTGGTGACCAAGAACGCCCCCGATGGCGGGATGAGCAGCATCGGGTACGAAGCCGGACGCAATGCCCAAGCTGGGGGCCGGTACAACACCCAGGTGGAAGGGACCTTCGCCCAGCGCTACCTGGCCAACAACGCGTTGGGTGTGGTCTTTGGAGCGACTTACGACCGCAATGGCCGCACCATTGAAGACATCGAGCCCACGCCGGAAATCGTCACCCTGCCTGGCGGCACTTCTGCCACCGTGTTCACCTCCAACAACGAGCAGCTGTACCGCTACGACCGCAAGCGCTTTGGTGCAGCAGGCGGACTTGATTATCGCCTGGATGACAACTCTTCGATCTACCTCAAGGCTTTCTACTCCAAGTTCAAGAACTTCGGCGACAAGTGGGTGACCACGGTGACCGCCGGGGACTTCCTCACGCCCACCACCACGGATGTGAACGGCAGCTACAAAGGCACCGTGGGCAACCGCCGTCCCATCGAGGAAACCTACTCCATCACGGCTGGCGGGAAGCATGACCTGGGCAGCGCCATCCTGGACTACAGCCTCTCCTTTTCACATGCCTCGAAGGATGTGGTTGGCCAGATGCAGGGCAGCTACAGCGGGCCCAAGGCCGGGTTCCAGGTGGATTCCAGCAATGGCAACTACCCCACGCTGACGCCCCTGGGGAGCGTTGCCTTCCAGAATCCCGCTCTGTGGGTTGTCAGCAAATTCAAGACCACCGATGAGGCGAGCGCCACCCGTTCCACCTCTTTCGAAGCCAATGCCCTGTTTCCCTACGAGGGCGGCCTGCTCAAGGCGGGATTGAAATTCCGGGATGAAGATAAGAACAGTTCCAGTGATGACCATGGGTTTGCGGCGGCCAAGGGCAAGCCTGGCCTCACCCTCGACCGGGCGCTGGATACCTACTCGGATTCCGGTTTCTACGGCGGCCACTACCAGCTGGGGCCTTTGGGTGCGCTGTACACCATTGCGGATTTCTTCCGCGCCAACCCGGCCTCCTTCACCAGAAACCCCGCTGCTGACCGCATCGGCAACGACCAGAACACCTGGGACGCCAAGGAGAAAGTGGCCGCGGTCTACGTCAAGAACACCAGCCAGGTGGATTCTGCGCAGCTGGAGTACGGCCTGCGCCTTGAGCGCACCAGCACCACCTTCACCGCGAACAAGATCAACCTGACCACGGGTGGGACCTGGCAGTCCACTGAGCCTGTGGACGGATCCAGGGATTATTCCAACCTCTTGCCCAGCGTGTCCTGGCGGTACGAGATTGACAAGGACACCATCCTTCGGGCGGTCTACGGCTGGGCGATTGGGCGCCCCGACTACGGCCAGCTCGTGCCATCTCTCAAGGTCAACACCGATGTCGCCATCAAGGAAGTCGATGCGGGCAACCCGAACCTGAAGGCGACCAAGGGCATCAACTACGACATCATCTTCGAGCGTTACCTGCCCTCGGTTGGCATCCTCTCGGCGGGTGTGTTCTACAAGGACCTCAGCGATCCCATCTACGCAGGATCCTCCACTAAGATCGTGGGCGGTCTTTACGATGGTTACAAGCAGGTGCAGCCCATCAACGGCCCCAAGGCGAACATCTACGGCTTTGAGGTGGCCTGGAAACAGCATCTGGGCTTCCTGCCCGGGGCCTGGAGCGGGCTGGGCATCGACACGAACTACACCCACACCAGCTCCAAAGCGACCTTCGATGCGAGCACTGGTCGCACCGGCACCGCGGCCCTTCAGCGCACCGCCCCGGACACTGCTAATTTTGGCATCACCTACGATTGGAGTGGATTCTCCTTCCGTTTGGCCGCCACCTACAACTCCGCGATGATCTTCACGTACAACTATCAGGACGGCGCAGACGGCGGGTTGAACGGCCCCAACGGCGACACCTACCTCTACCCGCACACGCAGATCGATGCTCAGGCCAGCTACACCTTCAAGAACGGCCTCAAGGTGGTTCTCAGCGGCCTCAACCTCAACAACGAAGTGTTCGGGTTCTACAACGGCAGTCCCCAGTGGAACATCCAGCGCGAGTTCTACAGCCGCACCTTCTCGGTGGGCGTGAAGAAGACCTGGTAGACCACATCCGGTGATTTCGAGGGAGATTCCATGATCAAGCGACTTGCTCTTTTACTCTCATTGGCCTGCTTCGCCGGGAGTCTTTCGGCTACGGATATTCCCGTCAAGAAGCCAGCAGCCGCTCCGGCTCCGAAGGTCAAGGTGGCTCTCTGGGGGGACTCCCGCGAGAACCTGGACCAGGCCACAGAGCAGATCGCGTCAGTGTTGCTCAGCGACATCACTGACTGGGATGTGCAGGTGCATAGCGGAGATTTCACGCACCGGGGCGGTGAGAAGGATTGGCAGCGCACCCTCCAGGTCAAGGGCATCGACAAACTCTTCGTGAAGGGCCGCTTCCTGCTGAGCACCAGCAACCACGACTGCGATGAAAACCAGACGCCCGAGTGCCGAGCTGTCTATGACAAGTACACAAAGGACGTGCTGCCCACGAACTCGCTGAACCACACCACGCATTTTTATGCATGGGACAAGGGGAATGTTCATATCGTCTTCTGCGATGGCTTCTTCACCGATGCCGCCACCATGCAGACCTGGCTGGATGGCTACCTGAAGACCGTGCCCAAGGGTGATTGGCTCATTGGCGTCTGGCACGATCCGGCCTATGGCATCACCTACAAGGAGAACTACCTGGCCACCTGCGGCCCTTGGTTGAAGGCCCTTCACGAGCATGGGGCCAAGTTCGTCATGAACGGCCATGCCCATGTCTACGTTCGCACCAAGCCCATGCTTCCGGATGGCACCCTCGACGCCAAGTCCGGCATCGTACACCTCATCAATGGCACCGGCGGGGCCAGCTGGAAAGATCCCATAGCCCCCGATGCGAAAATTGCATTTACGCCGACCGTGCGATCCTTTCCATGCATTACCTTCCTGACGTTTGAAGGCGACACTGCCACCCTTCAGACTGTGGATGCGCGACCCGGATCCAAGCTGAAAGTCATCGACGAATTCAAGTGGACGAAGTAATCCGACCCTCGAGGAGAGCCCCATGCAACGCCCGTGGATCCTGTGTCTGACCCTGCTGACTGCAGCAACCTTGCTTCACGCCCAAGCCAAGCTGCCCAGTTTCGTCTCGACCACCCCAATCGGCGGCTCCGGCGGATGGGACTACATCGCCGTGAACCCCGAGAACCATCACCTGTATGTCTCCCATGCAACCCAGATGCATGTGGTGGATCCCAGCACCCACACCGTCGTCACGACCATCGCCAACACGCCTGGCATCCACGGCACCGCCTTTGCCCCTGAATTGTCCCGGGCCTTCCTCACCTGTGGCGGCGACAACACGGTGCTGGTCGTCGATACGAAGAGCTTCAAGCGTGTGGCCACCCTCAAGGCCACGGGGAAGAAGCCAGACGCCGCGCTCTACGAGCCCACCACCAAGCGGGTGTTCATCATGAACAATGGCGGAGACAACATCACAGCCTTCGACGCGGCCACGCTGAAAACGGTGGGGAGTATTGCGCTCGGAGGAGCCCCGGAATTCGCCCAGGCGGATGGCCAAGGGCGGGTGTTCGTGAACCTGGAAGATAAGAACGCCGTGGCGGTCATCGATGCCGCCACGCTCAAGGTGGTGGCGGAGTGGCCGCTGGCGCCCCATGCCACGCCCACTGGCATGGCCATCGATGTCGAACACCAGCGCCTCTTCGTGGGCTGCCGCAGCAAGCAGCTGGTGGTGCTCGATGCCGCATCGGGCAAGCTGCTGGCGGCCCTGCCCATCGGGGCTGGTGTGGATGCCTGCGCCTTTGACCCGGGAACGCAGCGTGTCTTTGCTTCCTGCAAGGATGGAACCGTGGCGGTGATCGAAGCGGCGGTTCCGGACACCTACCGGGTGGCGGGAATTCTAAAGACGGAACCGGGATCCAAGACCATGGCCCTCGACCCGAGCAACCACAGGATCTTCGTTCCCGCCGCCGGAGCCAAGGGCACCCCGGGCGATCCCAAGGCCGGATTCCAGGTCTTGATGTACGAGTAGTCCAGGGGCAAACCAAAGGGCCTCATGGTTCATCCCACGGGGCCCTTGTCAGCCCAACAGCTCCTCCACGAAGGCCGGCACCAGTTCAGTGGCCTTGCCGATGCGGCGTTCGAGGAAGGCGCTGGCCGCGAGGCTGGGTTCAAGGTTCAGTTCCAGCGTACGGGCCCTGGGGCCCACGGCCTCCACAAAGCCCGCGGCGGGGTAGACGTGGCCGCTGGTGCCGATGGCCAGGAAGAGGTCGCAGCGGTCCAGGGCCTGGTAGATGCGGTCCATCTCCAGGGGCATCTCGCCGAACCAGACGATGTGTGGCCGGACTGGGCCATGTCCACAGATTGGACATGGGCTGTCGCGATCCATGTCGCCAGGCCACACCATGTCAGCCCGACAGGCCAGGCACTGGGCCTTCAGCAGCTCGCCGTGCATGTGCAGCAGGTTTCGGGAACCGGCGCGGTCATGGAGGTCGTCGACATTTTGCGTGACCAGGAGGAAGTCGCCGCTCCACGCCTGTTCGAGCCGGGCCAGGGCCAGGTGGGCAGCATTGGGCTGCACGGTGGCGAGGCTGCGGCGACGTTCGTTGTAGAAGCGGTAGACCAGATCGGGGTTCCGCTGGAAAGCCTGGGGCGTGGCCACATCCTCCACGCGATGGTTCTCCCAGAGGCCATCGGCGGCCCGGAAGGTACGCAGCCCGCTCTCCGCGGAAATGCCCGCGCCGGTGAGAATGACGACCCTGGCATTTAGGGCGGAGGTCATGAGGGGCCCTACTTCCGCTGTCCCAGGTCCAGTGCCTTGCCATCCACGGGACCGGGCTTCAGCCCGAGCTCCCGGGCTAGAGTGGGCGCCAGGTCCACGGTGCGCACGGGTTCGCGGCGTTCACCGCCCTTCCAGGGCCCCCAGAAGATCAGGGGAACACGGCGGTCGTAGCCATTCGGGGTGCCGTGGTTGCTGAGGTAATCGGCGGGAGGGGTGCCGATGACCACGTAGGGCTTCACAGCCACCAGGATGTCGCCGCTGCGCTCGGGGTGGAAGCTGCGGCGCAGCAGTACCCGGAGGCTGGTGTCGCGGGGGCTGCCCGTGGCCGCGGGATCGGTGGCCTTCAATTCCTCGGCCGTGAAGGCATCCGCCACTTCGGGCCGGGCCTTCAGCCAAGCCAGAGCCTGCCGGATGACCTCGCCGCGATCCAGGTTCGCGGCCTTCACCACGGCCTCGTCCAGGTACAGGTCGTTGGGCTCTGGCGTGTTCAGCAGCAGGTCATGATCAATCTTGAAGGTGGTGCGCAGGTCGGCCTGGAAGGCGGACATGAAGGGTTCGATGGCCAGACGCCGGGCTGGAAAACCCTGGTCGGCCAGGGCCTCGGGGGCATCGATGCCGCCATGATCGGCACAGAGCACCACCCAGGCGTCGGGGTGCTGCTGATGCAGGCGATCCAGGAGGCGGCCCAGGGTGCGGTCGAGACGGTGCATCTGGTCGCGCATCTCGGTGCCCATGTTGCCGTAGTTGTGTCCGATGTAATCCGTGGCTGAGAAGCTGATGGCCAGCAGGTCGGTGCTGGGGCCATGCCCCAGGCGCTCACCCTCGAGCAGGGCTTCGGCGGCTTCCAGGGTGACCGTGTCAAGGAAGGGTGAGCGACGGAAGCGGGTCTCGAAGCCCTTGTCCTGGGGCATGCCCGCTCCCTGAATGAGGCGGGGCAAGGCGCCGTTGCGCACGGTGGTGCCGTTGAAGGTCCACTGGGCGGTGCGGCCCTCGGGTGTGGTGGGATCCTTCACCCACAGCCAGCTGTTCGTGGCGAGACGAGCTGAAAGGTCCTGATCGTACTGGACCAGCCACTCCGGCAGCCTTGCACCGTAGGCCGTGGAGCTGGTGAAGCCGGGGGCGCCGGTGAACCAGAAGGCCGCGGTGGGCTTGCGCCCCGCCATCAGGATGGCCGCTCGGTCCTTGCCCGAAACAGAGAAGACCCGGCTGCCTGGCACCTGGGCCTGAAGCCAGTCTCCCAAGGCCTCGCCGAGAAAGCGGACGCTGGAGGAGCTGGCCTGGCCAGGCGCATGCAGCGCCGTGGCCGAGGGGTCTTCCACACAGTAGACGAGACGCCCGGCGGCACGATCGATCCAGCGGTTTTCCACGATGCCGGTGTTCGCGGGGAAACGCCCTGAGAGCAGCACGGAATGGCCTGGGCCGGTCTCGGTGAAGCCGTGATCGTGATAGGCCTCGGTGAAGAAGACACCTTCTTTCCGCAGCCGGGCCAGCCCCCCCGTCAGTTCGGGGCCATAGGTCTGCATGAGCTCCGCGGAAAATTGATCCACGGAAATGACCACCACCAGCTTGGGGCGCTTGGCGGGTGAAGGCGCGGCCACGAGGGCCGAAGTTAGGAGCAGAGGGACGAGCGCCGAGTACCGCATCAGAAGGTCACGCCGGCACCGAAGGTCCACATGCGTTCGAATTCCTGGCCGCTGCCCTGGGCGGTGAAATAGGTGGCCAGATCCGCCACACTGTTGAGCTTCACGGGCCGGTCCTTGGTGACGGGCTGCTGATAGCTGGCCACCACGTAGGGATGCACGATCACCGAGGGGATGCGCCACCGGGCGCCTACCCGCAACCAGGTGCGGCTGAGGTCCTTCGCGCTGGAGGCTCCGGCGGTATCCACGGTGTAGCGCTGGAAGCGCTGGATGAGGCCGATTTCGCCAGCAATGCCCACGAAGGGCACCCATACCTGGGCGTTCACATCCAAGCCCGCCCCCTGTTGTTTGAGGGTGGTGCCTTGGGAGCCGCTGCCTTTGGCCAGGCTCCCGTCTGCCGTGAATTGGGAGTATTCCACGCCGCCTTCGAGCTTCAGGAGGGGGCCGAACTGGAAGAACTGGCGGTTGGCCGTGGCGATGAAGCCCTTGCCGGTGTCGAAGGTGCCCCCCACCAGCTGGCCGCTGCCGCTGAGCAGGGTCTGGGGCAGGCTCTGACCGGTTGGGCGGGGCAGCTCCAGACGCAGGTCCCATTGGGCGCAGAGGGGCAGGCTGAGCAGGCAGAGGGGAAGGTAGGCAAGACGCATGAAGGCTCCAGCGGAACCTTCGATCATACCCGCTGCATGGAAACAGGCTGGAGCCCCAGCGCTACTTCCAGGAGATGGCGCAACCCCGGCTGGGGTGCTGGGGGCTGGGGATGGGTTTTCCGCCGAGCATGGCCTCCGTCGCCACCTCGAGATCCCTCGTCTTGACCTTGGATGGATCCACGCCTCCGTCATCGAGCCGACCCCGGTAGACCAGCTTCCCGGAGGCGTTGAAGAGGAAGAAATCCGGAGTGCACACCGCCCCGAAGGCTCGGGCGGTGGTTTGGGGTTCGTCCTTGAGGTAGGTGAAGGTGAACCCCTGCTGCTTGGCCTGGGCCTGCATGGCGGCCATGGATTCCTTGCCGTGGTCGTAGATGTCATCGGCGTCGATGCCGATCACGGCCACCCGACCCGCGTACTTGGCGGCGTAGGCCTGGATGCGGCCCTGAGTGCCCCGCACGAAGGGACATTCGGTGCTGAGGAAGACCACCATGAGGGGCTTGGACGAAACGGGGCCATGCACCTTGCCGTCGGTGCCGGGGAGGCTGAAGGAAGGACATGGATCGCCCAGCTTCAACCCGGCTGGGGCCTCGGCCACCAGGGCGGAGGTGAAGAACAGCACTGGCAGGAAACGCTTCATCGGGACCTCCATTTGATGCTGCATCCCATGCTGGGATGCTGGGGATCCAGGGGATCGTGACCAGCCAGGGCACCCTCAATGGCCTCCTTCAATTCCCGACGGGTGACGCGGGCGGCATCTTTCCAGTTGTCATCGAGGCGGCCCCGGTAGACCAGGCGGCGGTGGGAGTCGTAGAGGAAGTAGTCCGGGGTGCAGACGGCGCCCATGGCGCGGGCCACGGTCTGTTCCTCGTCCCAGAGGTAGGGGAAGGCGTAGCCCTTCTCCCGGGCCCGGGCCCGCATGGCCTCAAAGCTGTCGTCGGGATGGGTCACTGCATCATTGGAGTTGATGCCCACCACGGCGCAGTGGCCCGCATAGGCCTTGGCCAGGTCGTTGAGGCGGTCGTCGATGGCCTGCACGTAGGGGCAGTGGTTGCACATGACGACCACCAGCAGGGTGGGTGTGTGAAAGTCATGGAGCGACCACAACCGACCATCGACACCGGGCAGGGTGAAGTCGGGGCAGGGCGTGCCAAGGGGAACCATGGTGGATTCCGTGAGCGCCATGGAGACCTCCGGGAAGTGCCCCCAGCATACGCCGGGGAATCGTGCCCGTTGTCACGAAGAAGCCCCGGCGGACCGGGGCTTCTCAACGGGTTGGTGACAGCTGGATTACTTCAACTGCTGCCAGAGGAAGGTGAAGGCCAGGGCGTTCATCTGGGCGCTCTGGGCGTTGTTGGCGGCGCCGCCGTGGCCACCCTCGATGTTCTCGAAGTAGCGCACGTTGAAGCCGAGATCCTTCATCTTGGCCATCATCTTGCGCGCGTGGCCGGGATGCACCCGGTCATCGCGGGTGGAGGTCATGAAGAGCGTCGGAGGATACGTCTCCGTGGCCTTCACGTTCTGGTAGGGGGAGAAGGTCTGGATGTAGGCCCATTCCTCGGCCTTGTCGGGATCGCCGTACTCGGCCATCCAGGAGGCGCCCGCCAGCAGGTGGGAGTAGCGCTTCATGTCCAGCAGGGGCACCTGGCACACCACGGCGCCGAAGAGCTTGGGATAGAGCGTGATCATGTTGCCCATGAGCAGGCCGCCGTTGCTGCCGCCCTGGGTGCCCAGGTGCTTGGGCGTGGTGACCTTGCGGGCGATGAGATCTTCGGCCACGGCGGCGAAATCCTCGTAAGCCCGGTGGCGCTTCTCCTTCAGGGCCGCCTGATGCCAGCGGGGGCCGTACTCGCCGCCGCCGCGGATGTTGGCCACCACGTAGACGCCGCCCTGGCTGAGCCAGGCGCGTCCGATACCCGCGCTGTAGCCGGGGGTGAGGGACACCTCGAAACCGCCGTAGCCGTAGAGCAGGGTTGGGTTGGCGCCGTCGAGCTTG
The DNA here is from genome assembly GCF_030758935.1 of Geothrix sp. PMB-07. Classification (NCBI taxonomy): domain Bacteria; kingdom Pseudomonadati; phylum Acidobacteriota; class Holophagae; order Holophagales; family Holophagaceae; genus Geothrix; species Geothrix sp. PMB-07. The sequence continues at coordinate 4,086,521 of NZ_CP132333.1, read as the reverse complement.
AGGCCTTTCTTGGCCACCTGGAAGTAGGGCACCTTGGTGCCGTCCTTGCTGGTGGCGAAGTGCTGGGTCACCTCGAGGCCGGTGGCGTCGAAGAAGGCGGGCAGCTCCTTGAGCTTGGTGGGCGCCTGCCCGATGGTGCCGTGCAGCAGCGTGGTGGGCGTCAGGTAGCCGCTGGTGGTCATGAAGTAGTCGTCGCTCTCGTCCTCATCCACGGCGCCCATGGAAACGGTGGCGTAGCCGGGTGCGCCGGGCAGGGCCTGGCGGGACCAGCCATCCTTGCCGGGGGTGAGCACCGTGAGGGTGTTCTTCACGTCCTCGAGCACATTGAGGATCAGGTGGTGGCGGGTCCAGCTGGAGCCCGCGAGAGAGGTTCGCGGTGTGGGCTCGAAGAGCACCGTGAGGTCGCGCTTGCCCTTCATGTAGTCATCAAACTTGGCCACCAGCAGCGAACCGGCGGCATAGGTCTTCCCGTTCACAGTCCAGGCTGAGCGGGGTTCGATCATCAGCCATTCGCGGTGCGGCTGGGCATTGGCATCCTCGGGCACGTCCACTTTCTGCAGCTTGCCGTCCTTGGTGCGCAGGAAGAGCTCGCCCTTGTAGAAGGCCGGAGTGCGGTAGACGAAGTGGCGCTCGAAGCCCTTGGTGTCGTCGTAGTAGGCGTTGACGGACATGTCCGTGGTCTTGGCCTCGTAGATCAGTTCGGCGGCGGACACGGGGGTGCCGCGCTTCCAGAGCTTGACGATGCGCGGATAGCCGGAGGTGGTCATGGAGCCGGGGCCGAAATCCGTGGAGACGTAGACACTGTCCTTGTCGATCCAGGACAGGCTGCCCTTGGATTCGGGCAGCTCGAAGCCGCCCTTCACGAAGGCGCGGGTGTCGAGGTCGAATTCGCGCACCACGCCCGCATCAGCACCGCCGCGGGAGAGGTTCACCAGCACATGGCGCCAGCCACCGGCCTTGAGGATCTGGGCGCCGTGCCAGACCCAGTTCTCTTTCTCAGCCTTGTTCAGGGCATCCAGATCGAGGATGACATCCCACTTGGGCTGGGGTTTGCGGTACTCCTCCAGCGTGGTGCGCCGCCACACGCCCTGGGGATTCTTCTCGTCCCGCCAGAAGTTGTAGTAGTAGGGGCCCGTCTTGTTGATGAAGGCGATGCGCTCCTTCGAGTCCATGATCTTCAGCAGGTCGGCCTTCAGTGCGGCGAAACCGGGGGCCTCGGCCAGCTCCTTGCTGGATTCGGCGTTGCGCGCCTTGACCCAGTCCAGGGCCTTGTCACCGGTGACCTCCTCCAGCCACAGATAGGGATCTTCGGGTGCGGGAGCGGGTTTGGGCTCCTGGGCCGCAAGGGAACCGGCCATGCAGAAGCCGAGTGCGAGGGTGATCCAGAGGTGTTTCATAGGCGCTCCGTGGCGACCGGTTGGGAAAGACAGGCTGCGCTGCTGCGCGAGCGCTCCCAGCATAGCGGTCGCCTGCGGATTCGGGCCTCGTGGTTTGAGGGCGGGATCCAACCCGCCGTCATTTATTTGACTTGACCGGGAAGCCTCTGCATCTAGGCTAATTCCAACCAAGGAGCTTATGACCCAGCTGCCGCGCCTTCACTGGTCCACCCTCGGGGACGACACCGGGGGGCTGGAGCATCGGTGGGCGGCCCTCTGGAACATCAGTGTGGATCGTGGATCCGCTCCGGCCTTGGCGCCCAAGGATGTGGATCTCTGGGTAATCAGCGCCAAGGGCGCCTGGCCGCCCCCAGAGCTGAACCGCATGATGGCCGAGGTGGCCGCCCTGCCCATCCTGCTGGGACTGAAACCCGATGCGGCGCCCATGGATCCCAAGGCGCTCTCCGAATGGGGCTCGCTGGGCTCTGTGCGCTGGGGCTTGCTGGGGCCTGAACCGCCCATGCCGGGCCTCCGGCCCCGGTCGGGCACCACCACCCAACTGAGCGCCTCCCAGGCCCTGGCCTTTGGCCTGGTGGGTACCAGCGCGGCCATGCAGGACGTGCTGGCCCGAGCCCGGGCCGCCGCCGCCACCCGGGCCACGGTGCTGCTGCTGGGGGAAAGCGGTACCGGCAAGGAGGTCATCGCGCGGGCCATCCACCGCATGAGCGCCGATAGCACCGAGCCCTTCGTGGCGGTGCACTGCGGCGCCATCCCCGAGAACCTGCTGGAATCCGAACTCTTCGGCTACAACAAGGGCGCCTTCACCGATGCCCGCAAGGACACGCCCGGCAAGTTCCGCGAGGCTCACGGGGGCACCATCTTCCTGGATGAAGTGGGCACCATGCCCCTGGGCGCGCAGGTGCGCTTGTTGCGGGTGCTGCAGGAACGCGAGGTGCAGCCTTTGGGCGGCGGCGCGCCCGTGAAGGTGGAGGTGCGAGTGGTGACGGCCTCCAACGTCGACCTCTGGAAGAAGGTCCAGGACGGTTCTTTCCGCGAGGACCTGTTCTACCGCCTGGAAGTGGTGCCTATTACCCTGCCGCCGCTGCGGGCCCGCAAGGAGGAGGTGCCCTTCCTGGCCCAGCATTTCCTCAACCGCAAGGCTCGTGAGCACGGTCTCTACCCCAAGGCCCTGCATCCCAGCGTCGATCCGCTGCTCATGTCCCTCCCTTGGCCCGGCAACGTGCGCCAACTGGAAAATGCCATCGAGCGGGCCATCGTGCTGTCGGGCACCCGGCCCGTGCTCACGCGGGAGGACTTCGCCTTCCTGGCCGAGCGCATGGCTGAGGCCCCATCGACCGAAACCTCGGCGGTTCCCTTCACGCCGATGGCGGCCGATGCCTTCGCCCCCGCACCTGCCCAGGCCTTTGGCATGGATTTGCCGGCTGAGGGACTGGATCTCAACCAGGTTGTGTCGGACATGGAAAAGACCCTGATGCTTCAGAGCCTCGCCATCACCCGGGGCAACAAGAAGCGGGCCGCCGACCTGCTGGGTCTCAAGCGGACCACATTCCTGGAAAAGATGAAGCGATTGGATCTGGAGGATTCGGAAGCCACCGAGGCTGCCGAGTAGCCCGACCGAAAAAGAACGCGGGGGAACCCCCGTTCCCCCGCGCCATACCCCCCCAATACTTCCCACTCACATGCGGGCGTCTGGCCGTCCGCACCCTCTACGTGCAGCCCGAGGCCAGATGGTTCCCAAGGTGTGGGTGTTAATCTTGGCGGATGGCACAGACGACGCACCTGAGGTGGAAGCTGGAGGTCCCCGACCCCCAGGAAGAGGCGCTTTGCGCCTGGTTGGAGGATGAGGGCTCCTCGGCCTTCTACCGCGAAGCGGATCCCCCGCGGGCCTGTTTCGCCTATTTCCCGCCCGACCAGGCCGTCCCCGACCCGGCTGGCCTGGCGAATTTCCCCGGCGTGATTCTGATGGAAGCCGAGGCCTTCGGCGATGAGGATTGGCTGGCCAAGAGCCGGGAGGGCTTCGGCTCCTTCGAAGTCGGCTCGCGGTTTCACGTACGCCCTCTCTGGGATGAAACGCCGGGGCCCGAAGGCCGCATCGACCTCGTGGTGAATCCGGGCCTGGCTTTTGGCACAGGCGGCCATGAAACCACCCGGCTTTGCATGGAACTGCTCGAGGAACTAGATGCCATGAACCGGCTGGCAGGCCCCATCCTCGACATCGGTTCAGGCACGGGCATCCTGTCCCTGGCGGCCTTCCTGCTGGGCGGTCGCCAGCTCACGGCCTTCGACATCGATCCCGATTGCGGCCCGGCCATGGATGAGCTGATCCAGCTCAACGCCCATCTGCTCAAGGGCGCCAAGCCCTACGACAGCTTCGTGGGCACCCTGGAGCACCCCCGGGTGGCCGGTCCCTATCCGGGCCTGCTGGCCAACATCCTGCTGGTGACCATCCAGGAGCTGCTGCCGCGCATGGCCGAAATCTCCGCCCCGGGTGGTTGGCTCATCGCCAGTGGCATCCTGGCCGAGTGCACCGACGAGGCCCTGGTCAGCCTGGCCTCGCAGGGGTTCAAACCCGAGAAGGTGCTGAAGGAGGGCGAGTGGATCGCGATCCTGGCCACGCGGGTGTCGGCATGAGCGGATTCACCACGGAGACACGGAGATCACGGAGAAGAACGCACGGAGGTGTTCTTGTCTCTCTGGTTCTTTCTCCGTGTTTTCCCTTGGTGCCCTCCGTGTCTCCGTGGTGGCTGTCATGAACCGGTCCGACCGCCCCATCGGCGTCTTCGATTCCGGCATCGGCGGGCTCACCGTCATCCACGCCTTGCGCCAATCCCTGCCGCAGGAGGATCTGGTCTACCTGGGTGATACGGCCCGTCTGCCTTACGGGAGCAAGAGTCACCGCACCATCGAGCGCTACACCCTGCAGATGGGCGAACTGTTGCAGCGTGTCGAACCCAAACTGATCGTCATCGCCTGCAACACGGCCAGTGCCCACGGGTTGCCCGCCCTGCAGGCCGTGAGCCCCTGCCCCGTCATCGGCGTCATCGAACCCGGCGCCGAGGCCGCGGCCGAACAGAATGGGCCCGTGGGCATCATCGGCACCTTGGCCACGGTGGGCAGTGCGGCCTACGACACGGCCATCCGCCGTCATGACCCGGATCGCGTCATTTACAGCGTGGCCTGCCCCCTGTTGGTGCCCCTGGCCGAAGAGGGCTGGTTCGATGATCCCGTCACCGACACCATCTGCCGCCGCTACCTGAATCAGCTGCCCTTCGAGGTGAAGACGGTGGTGCTGGGCTGCACCCACTACCCGACCCTCATGGCCAGCCTGGAGCGCAGCCGTCCCGGCACCCACTGGATCGACAGCGGCCGTGTCACCGCCAAGGCCGTGGACCGCCTCCTGCAAGGCCACCTGGGCTACCGAACCACCAGCGCCCGCGGCACCCTGAAAGTGCAACTCACCGATGCCAGCAGCCGCCTGAAGGAAGTGGGCAGCCGCTTTCTTGAAGAAACGCTGGGCGATGTGGAAGTGGTGGAAATCTAGCGGCTGGTATCTGGAGATCTGAATTCAGACATGCAGACGAGTCGGTCTCCCCATTCCATTCAGACCCTGAAGTACGGCCCGGACGGGGGCCAGGAGGGGGATCTCCACCTGCCGCTCACCGTGAGACCACCGGTGGTGTGCCTGCTTCATGGCGGATTCTGGAAGATGCCCTACGGCCGAGACCAATTCGACGCCGTGGCGGAGGACCTGGTGGAGCGCGGCTACGCGGTATGGAACCTGGAGTACCGAAGGCTGGGCGCCCCCGGTGGCGGATGGCCAGGCACCCTCCAGGATGTTCGGATGGGAATCGATCACCTGGTGAACCTTGAGGAAGACGGGATCAGCCTTGATCTGAGCCGGGTCAGCGTGGTGGGGCATTCCGCGGGTGGGCATCTCGCCTTGTGGGCCGCTGCCCGGCACAACCCCTCGCCCCTTTTCCCTGCGGGGCGCATTCGGCTCTTCGCGGCGATTGGTCTGGCGCCGCTGGCTGATTTGCACCACGCTTTCCGGCTTCAGCTGGGAAAGGGCGCGGTGGAAGCCTTCCTCGGCGGTTCCCCTGAGGAACACCCGGATCGTTGTGCTGCTGCATCGCCCATCAATCTGGCGCCGCTGGGCCTGAGGCACCTGATCCTCCATGGCGCTCAGGACGACCTGGTGCCCCTGGAGCTCTCAGAGCGGTACGCCTTGGCTGCTCAGGCCGCTGGCGATCAGATGGACCTCATCCCTTTGCCGATCGCGGGCCACATGGATTTCCTCGATCCAAATAGTCAGGCGCACGCCACCTGGTGTGACTGGCTCGCCCGGCTGGATGCGGACAGCGCCTGATACCAAGGCGCCATCAACGATAGAGATCCCCCACTGAGACACCGAATTCACGGAGGTGGCACGGAGCCCTCAGCGTGCCTCCGTCATGGGCAGGCCGAAGGCCGCCTCCTGTGTGCCCATGCTCCGCGCCTCCGTGGTGGATCCTTCTCGATTGAAGGCGGCACAGTATGATTCCACCCGATTCAGGCGGCGGAAGCTCCCGGCAAGGTGAACACCACGCAGGTGCCCTGGCCCATGGTGCTTTCGATGCGGATGTCGCCGCCGTGGCCTCGCACGATTTCGCGGCAGATGCTGAGGCCCAGGCCGGTGCCCTTGCCTTCAGGCTTGGTGGTGAACATGGGGCGGAAGACCTTGCTGAGCAGGTCGGCGGGGATGCCCTGTCCGGAATCCTGGAAGCGGAATTCCCACCAGAGGCCGCCGGGGGTGCTGTCCTCGGAGGGCCGTGCGCTGAGGCGCACGGTGCCGCCTTCAGGCATGGCGTCCACGGCGTTGTTCATGAGGTTCAGGAAGAGCTGCTCCATCTGCTTCCGGTCCACATCCAGGCTGCAACTTGACGGGGCATCGGCCACCACGTGGATGCCGTGGGCAGCCAGGGTGGGGGTCCAGAGCTGCTGGAGGTCGTGCAGCAGCTCGCCCAGGGATTGCACTTCGCGGTGCAGCTGAGGGCGGCGGGTGAGGTCCAGCAGGCGGCGCACGATATCGCCCACGCGCTTGATCTGACCGGTGATGACAGCCAGTCGTTCGCGGGTCTTGTCGGGCAGGTCCTTCTGGGCGTCGAGCAGCTGGAGGTGCCCCGTCACCAGATTCAAGGGCGTGCCCACCTCATGGGCGAAAGTGGCGGTGAGCTGGCCCGCCACTGCCAGCCGCTCCTGGGCGCTCAGTTCTTCTCGCAGCAGGGCATTGCGTTCCACCAGGGCGGCCAATTCATCATTCTTGGCCTGCAACTCGGAAAGCGCGGCGTCGATGCGGCCCTGCAGGTTGGTGTTCAGACCTCGCACCTCGTGGAGCAGGGATTCGCGCTCCTTGGCGGCCTGCTCCAGCTGGGCGGCCATGTCGTTGAAGCGGGCGGCGATGAGTCCGAGTTCATCGCTGCGGCGCACGGGCGCCCGCGCGCCCACCTCGCCTTGCTCCAGACGCTGCATGGTGAGCACCAGGCCTTCGATGGGATCACTGATGAGCACCCGCAGGATGAGCCAGAGCAGGATGAATTCCCCCAGCAGCACGCCAGGCAGGGTGCGGACGGTCTTGTTGAAGTTGTTGTTCCACACCACCTCCCACCGCTCCAGGTCGCAATAGGCCCGGATGAGCCCGATGGGCGGCTGGCCGGGCCGATGGGTGTGAATGGGCAGGTATACCTTCCAGGCTTTGGTGCCGGTGTTGAGATCCACCAGCTCGGCTTGGGGGCCCGGAAGGGAAAGGTACGAGCCGATCTCAGGCCCCCACTCCACCGTTTTCTCTTCACCCGAGGAGCGCACCAGTTCCACTTCACTGCCCTTGCCCAGGCGCTTGAAGACATCGATCTGGAAGATGCTGCGGTCGGGACCGGCGATGCTTTCCAGCAGCTGATCCAGCTTGTCGGGATCCTTGAAGGTGGGATCCCGTTCGACGATATCGGTCTCCACCGTACCCGCCGCTTCGATGGTGAGCTTGCGCGAGTAGCTTTCCAATTCCCGCCGGCTGTTCCGCGTGATGTTGTAGGCCACGGCCACCGTGAGCACGCTGGTGACCAGGCCCAACAGCACGAAGAGCTTGGCGTGCAGGCTGCGCAGCCAGGCCAGGGGCCGGATCCGCATGCGCCAGAAGCTCATGACAGGGCGCCGTTCAGGGGGGGCAATCCGAGCGCTGGACGCACCAGGTGGGTGAAGGTCTCCAGGCCCTGGGCCTGCGTCAAGGCCACGAAGCGGTCAAAGGCGAGGCGGCGGTTTTCGGCCACATCGCCCAAGAGGTCGAGTACGCCGCCACAGAGGGTCACCCGGTCCCGCAGGCGCAGATCCGCCTCCGCCTGCCAGAGGAGGGCCTCCAGGGCAGCGAGATCGTGGTGGTCGCCCAGGGCGGTCTGGAGGGCACGGAGGCCCTTGAGGACGGGTTCTGGCGATTCAGCAAAGGCGCTTTCCAGAGCCTCGACCGCGTAGCGCAGCTTTTTAATGCGAACCCGGGCCTTGTGCATGGCTGCAGCGTCTTCATGAGCTGCGAGGTCGGTCAGGCCACCCAGGGCTGAGGCTGCGCGGGGCTCCAGACAGGCCCAGGCAGCCTCCTGCAGCGAGGTGGTCTGGAAGGGATTCTGCAGGGCGGGAACATCGAGCAGGCGGCGCAGGTCCGGCAGGCGCAGGCGGTCCAGCTCCTTTTCCATGCTGCGGCGGGCCTTGGCACGGCCCCGGTCCACCTGCTCCAGCAGGTGTTCAATGACGGCGGCGAGGGTGGGAGTGCGGGCATTGAGGTGATGGCTCCGCAGGAATTGCGAATGCACGTCCAGTTCCCGGGGCAGCCCAAGGGTGTCGACGAGGCCTTTTAAGGCTCTCCGCTGCTTCTTGTGCTCGGGATAAACCTCGGGGTCCACCAGGTCCAGCACCGCGCCCAGTCGACGGGCGGAAACCCGCACCTGGTGCAGCTGCTCCTCCTCCTCGGCCCAGCCTTTCGGTTCCAGCAGCTCCTGCAGGCGGGACAGGCGAACCTCAAGGGCGCGGTGAAGAAGGATCGCCAACTCAGCTGGGTGCATCCCATGATTTTAGACACATTCCCTAAAAGCGAAAAAATGGCGTAAACTGGGGGCACCATGGAACACATCCACATCAAAGGCGCGAGGGAGCACAACCTCAAGAACCTCGACCTCTCGCTGCCGCGCAACCAGCTGGTGGTGATCACGGGGCTTTCGGGCTCGGGCAAATCGAGCCTGGCTTTCGACACCCTGTACGCCGAAGGGCAACGCCGCTACGTGGAGAGCCTGTCGGCCTACGCGCGGCAGTTCCTGGATCAGATGGAAAAGCCCGATGTGGACAGCATCGAGGGCCTGTCGCCCGCCATTTCCATCGAGCAGAAGACCACCAGCCGGAACCCCCGCTCCACCGTGGCCACGGTGACCGAGATCTACGACTACCTGCGCCTGCTCTACGCCCGCACCGGCAAACCCACCTGCGTGGCCTGCGGCGAAGCCATCGCCAGCCAGACCATCCAGGAGATGACGGACCAGATCCTGGCCAGGCCCGAGGGCACCAAGCTGCAGTTGCTGGCCCCCGTGGTGCGCGGCCGGAAGGGCGAATACAAGAAGCTGCTGCAGGATTTGATGAAGCGCGGCTACATCCGCGCCCGGGTCAACGGCACGATGCTCGATCTCACCGAGGGCATCCCCGACCTGGACAAGCAGAAGAAGCACACGTTGGAGGTGGTCATCGACCGCCTGAAGGTGAGCCCCTCCATCCAGTCGCGGCTGGCCGACAGTCTGGAGATCGCCTGCAACCTGGCCGAAGGCAGCGCCCTGGTGGATCTCGACGGGGTGGAGCAACTCTTCTCCAGCAAGCTGGCCTGCAATAACCCCAAGTGCGGCAAGTTCGGTCAGGGTCTGCCGGAGCTGGAGCCGCGCTCCTTCTCCTTCAACAGCCCTTACGGTGCCTGCCCCACCTGCGATGGTCTGGGCTTCAAGCGCCAGTTCGCCGAAGAGCTGATCATTCCGAATCCTTCGCTGTCCATCAATGAAGGCGCCATCCAGGCCAGCGGCTGGAAGAGCGTGAGCGAAGACGGCTGGCGTTCCCAGCTCATGGAGCAGCTCTCCAAGAAGATGAAGTTCAGCCTGGATGTGCCCTGGAAGAAGCTGCCCGCGGACATCCGCCGCCTGCTGCTGCACGGCACCGACAAGGAAATGCGCTTCACTTACGAGAGCAAGCGCAACCGCTACGACTTCGTCCACCACTTCGAAGGCATCATCGGCAACCTGGATCGCCGCTACCGCGAAACCACCAGCGAAGAGATCCAGGCGGAGATGGAGCAGTCCATGCGCATCATTCCCTGCGAGGACTGCGGGGGGCGGCGCCTCAAGCCCGAGATCCTGGCGGTCTTCGTGGGCGGACTCCACATCGCCGATGTGGTGGCCCAGAGCGTGCGCGAGGCGCGCCGCTGGTTCGCAGAGCTGGCACTGGAGGGCAAGGACGCCGTCATCGCGGAGAAGGTGCTGAAGGAGATTCGCGAACGCCTGGGCTTCCTGGATGACGTGGGCCTGGGCTACCTCACCCTGGATCGCAGCGCGGCCACGCTGTCGGGCGGCGAAGGCCAGCGCATCCGTCTGGCCACGCAGATTGGCAGCAAACTCCAGGGCGTGCTCTACGTGCTGGACGAGCCCAGCATCGGCCTGCACCAGCGGGACAACCTCCAGCTCATCCGCACCCTGCAGGAGATGCGCGACCTGGGCAACACGGTGCTGGTGGTCGAACACGACTTGGAGACCATCCTGGCCGCCGATCACGTGGTGGACATGGGCCCCGGCGCCGGCGAGCACGGCGGCCAAGTGGTGGCCCAGGGCACACCTGAAGAGATCAGCCACACGAAGGGCTCCATCACGGGCGACTTCCTGTCCGGACGCGATGCCATCCCCGTGCCCCGCAAGCGCCGCAAGGCCTCGCGCGGCTACCTATCGGTGTTGGGCGCCGAGGAGAACAACCTCAAGAAGGTGGATGCGGACTTCCCCATCGGCCTCGTCACCTGCGTGACCGGCGTTAGCGGGTCGGGCAAGAGCACCCTGGTGAACGAGATCCTCTACAAGGCTCTGGCCAACCAGCTGCACCAGGGCGTGCACGTGGTGGGCAAGCACAAGGCCATCAAGGGGCTCGAGGCCATCGACAAGGTCATCGACATCGATCAGGCCCCCATCGGCCGCACGCCGCGCAGCAATCCGGCCACGTACACAGGCCTGTTCACGCCCCTGCGTGAGCTCTTCGCCCAGCTGCCCGAGAGCAAGGCCCGCGGCTATGCGCCCGGACGCTACAGCTTCAACGTGAAGGGGGGCCGCTGCGAGAAATGCGAGGGCGACGGCGTCCTCAAGATCGAGATGCACTTCCTCCCGGATGTCTACGTCACCTGCGAGCAGTGCAAGGGCAAGCGCTACAACCGCGAGACCATGGAAATCCACTACAAGGGCAAGAGCATCTCCGATGTGCTGGCCATGACGGTGGAGGAGGCGCTGACCATCTTCGGGCCCATCCCGGTGCTGGCCAACAAGCTGCAGACCCTCATGGATGTGGGGTTGGGCTATGTCCGCCTGGGCCAGAGCGCCACCACCCTCTCAGGGGGGGAGGCCCAGCGCGTGAAGCTGGCCAAGGAGCTGAGCAAGCGGGCCACGGGCCGCACGGTCTACATCCTGGATGAGCCCACCACGGGCCTGCACCTGAAAGACATCCAGAAGCTGCTGGAAGTCGTCACGCGGCTGGTGGAGTCGGGCAACACCATCATCATCATCGAGCACAACCTCGACGTGATCAAAACCGCGGACTGGATCCTCGACCTGGGCCCCGAAGGCGGTGGCGAAGGCGGCCGCATCATTGCCGTGGGCACCCCCGAAGAGGTGGCCAAGCGGAAGGCCAGCATCACGGGCAAGTACTTGGCGCCGTATCTGAAGTAGGCAGCATCACAATCGCCACAGATACGAGGCCTTGAAGAAGAGGCCCCGCTGCATGTCGAGGTAGTGATCCGCGGGCCGGTACATGCCGTTCTCCCACTCTTGTTTCTTCGCCAAGGAGCCATAGCCCAGGTAGATGACCGTACCGGGGATGTACGTGTACGAAGCCAGGAGATCCGTGAGCATCTGGCGGCGGAAGCCGTTGTATTCGACGATGGCGCGCAGGAAGAAGGACTGGGTGAATTGATACGTCAGCCTGGCCCGGCTGATGGGGTAGGCGTAGATCCGCTCGCCAGTGGCCTCTCGATAGAAGTCGGCGTAGGTCCAGTTCAGGGTGAGGTTGAGGGATTCGCCAGGCTGATAGGTGGTGGCGAGAGAGGTCTGCGTGCCACGCCCCTGAAAGGGATCCGTGGTGTAGCGGATGCCCTTGCCGTGCCAGTAGGTGGCCTGCAAAGACAGGGTCTTGTGGACCTGGCTTTTGGCGGACAGGCGCAGGCCATCGGTGCGGAAGCGCTGGCCCAGAAACACCTCGGTGGCATCGTCCCATTGGAGGGTGGCACTGCCGTTGCCATGGAAGACGGTGGTGAGGCCGAAGACGGCATCTCCCTCTCGCAGGCCGCTGGGATGGTCGCGCAGGGTGGTGTAGCCCACGAAGGGATCCAGCCGCCGCACCCAGCCGGAGGTCGGGTAGAACTTGGGCGTCAGGCGCAGGTTTTCGGACGTGAGGCCGGTGCGGGTGAGGTAGCCGGCGTCGGCGATAAAATCAGTGGTGACGTCGTGGATATCGGCATTCACCGTGAGGCGGCTGGTGTCGTAGAGATACTCCAGGCCCAGGGCCCGCCCCCGTTGGGCCTCCGGAGACACGCCATCCTGGGTGGACGAGGCGAAGGCATGGAAGCCCAACTGAGAGCCGGGGCTGAGCCGGATCTGGCCGTCTGGCCCCAGCACGCGGTTGGTTCGAGGGCCCTGATCGCGGCCTGCGTAGAAGGCACCGAGGTAGCCGTCCTCCTGGGTGCTGCGGCGGTACCGAAGGATGCTGAAGCGCGGATCCGCGGTGGCGCCGCTGGCGGGGTCGGCGGTGTCCAGCGCGGAGAGCACGGCGATGGTGTCGTTCTGCCCCAGTTTTCCCGACAGCTTGGCGCCCCATTTGGGATCGACGATGGTGCGGGAATGCAGCACAGCCAGCAGCGGACCCGACTGCGAGGCGGCGATGTTGAAGGCCTCGCTGCCCTCCAGGAAGAAGGGGCGCTTCTCCGCGAAGAAGAGCCCGGAGCGGAGGTTGGCGTCCACCTGCCCCGCGTCGGCTTCCACCTGTGAGAAATCAGGGTTCACCGTGGCATCCAGAATGAGGCTGGGGGTGATGCCGTACTTGCCCGTGAGGCTCCACTGGCGGTCATCGGGCTGGCGCACCATGATGCCGTTCTCCCGCAGGGATTTTTGCGAGAGGGTGAAGGCGGGCAGCAATTCCAGGATGGTGGGGCGGGCAAGCCCTTCGTATTCGAGCACCGCCATCTGGGGCAGGAAGGCATAGCCGCGGGCTGGATCCAGGGCCGGGAAGGACCCATGCTCCAGCCGCCGGTTGATGGTGCGCTCGAAGAAGACCGCCATCTGCACCGTGGGCCGGTGGAGGTAACGGATGCTCTTCAGGGGAATGCGGATCTCCACTGTGTAGCCTTCGGCATCGATGCGGGCGGCGCTGTCCCACACCAGGTCGACGCTGAAATCCTCCTTGTTGCTGGCGAAGCGGCTGTCACCTTGAACGCCCAGCGGTGTCACGTAGAACGCGTAGAGAGATTGCTGGTCGTTGAAAGTGTCGAGGTTGATGCAGACAAAGTCGCTGGCGGCAATGTCGTCACGCCGCGAAAGGGTGGCCTTGATCTTGTCGGGCTGGTCGTCGAAGCAGCGGAAGGTGAAGTACAGGTTCTGCTCGTCGTAGGCCATGTAGGCGATGGTTTTCTCCGCCTGCTTCTTGCCGAATTCCGGGATGAAGGTCTCGAAATCCGTCACCGAACGGGCCTGGGCCCACACCGGATCATCGAGCCTGCCGTCCAAAACGGGTGGGGTATTGGTCTTGAATGGTCGGAGGATGGGCCTCGCTGCATAGCCCGCGTGCAGGAGTGTGCAGGCCAGAAGCGGGGCGCACAGAAGGCGAAAACGCATCATGGGTCCAGGAAGGGCCAGCTGCGGAGCAGTGGGGTGGGACCCTAGTTTACCTCAAGACAAGAGGTGTATGGGGCTCCCTCATCGCGCCTGGCGATCGGGCCACGTTCCTTCAGGCGTATTGATCGACCCGCTGTCCCACGCCGGCGGAATTGGCCAGGATCTTGGCCAGTTCGGCGCCCTGTTCGGCAGTGATATCCAGGGACTTCTTCAGCACGCTCACGGCCACCTGGCCTTGGACCAGGGCCTGGGACTGGGCGACGGAACCTGCAGCGCTGACTTCCATAAACCCTCCCATTCAAGACCTATCGGCTGCTGGGCTTCCGGACATGAGCGGTTCGGAGGAGGGCGACGGCATCCTGCACGGGCACTTTGGCCTTGGCGGCGGCTCGGTTTTCGGCGGCGATGGCATCGAAGACCTCGCGGCGATGCACCTGGACGCTCTGGGGTGCCTTGATGCCCAGCCGCACACCATCCTTGGAGATGCCGAGGACGACCACCTCGATCTCGCCACCGATGACGATGGATTGCTCGGCTTTCCGGGTGATTACAAGCATTTTGCGAGGCTACCAGAGCAGATCAAATGGGGGCGAGAATCGGAAACCGCAGCGGGTATTTATCCGAGCTGAGGACGATCTGGAAGCAAATGCGGAGTTTCACGTTGATGACCAGGGGGCCGGCCAGGTTGGTGGTCATGTGGCGGGCATCTTCGGGGATCACCACCAGGGTGAGCACCATGGCATCGGAGGGGGCCTCCAGCTGAAGGGCCTGGGCCTCCTCGGTGCCCAGAGGCACTTCATAATCCGCTTTCACGCTGGCGGGGTCGATGCAGACGAACGAGACGCTCTCGTCCTCGGCGGATTGGAGGAACTTCAAGGGATAGGCATCCGGGGGTTCCACGAGCCGGAAGGCTCTGAGGTGGGGGAACCCCACCAACCCCTTGGGGAAGGTCAGGAGGGTGCCTTCATCAGGGGCCGGGGTCGAACCGGGAGTGGCTTCGGTGGGTTGGGTCATGGCTGTCCAGGGTTGTTCCAGATCAACGCATCGGAGGATTCGGGGTCTTCCTGAGTTTCATGGAGGCCCTCGGCGAAGACGGCCCAAAGCGCGTCCAGCCTTTTACGGCGGAACCGGGGATTCGAGATGGTGCGCTCCAGGGCCTCCTTCGTCGTCGGCGGGTGTGAGAGGCGGGCCATGAGCCAACGGTTCCCCAGTTCCATGACGGCGCCGACATCGCCCTCGTTGCCCCAGGCCCAGCGCAGGGCCGTGAGCTTCAGCGCCCGATCCACGGCCAGTTCACCCAGGTGCATCACCTTCTCCACCACGGGATCGTGGGCAGGCGGCGTGTAGGCTCTGACGCGCTTCAGCAGCTGCCGCATCTCCTTGGGCAGGGCGGCGAGGCGGGGGCCGATCTCGGGGTGATCGCGGTGGGCGTCACACTCGTCGGCGAGGATGCGCAGCAGGGGCAGGAGCAGCGCCGCATCCCGGCTGGCGTAGCTGATCTGCGAATCGCGCAGGGGCCTGATCATCCAGTTGGAATCCTGCTCCTCCTTGGGAATGTCCAGCCCCAGCTTGAGCTTGGCCATGGTCTTGAGGCCCGGCTGCGGGTAGCCCAGGGCGCGGGATAACAACATCGTGTCGAAGATGCTGTCGGGCACCACGTCGTAGAGCCGTTTGAAGACAATGCCGTCGCCGGAGAAGTCGTGGACGATCCAGGGCACCTGCGCCATGGCCTGCAGGGCGGGCCGCATGAGATCACCCAGGGGGATGGGATCCACCAGCCAGGCCTGGTCATGGGTGGCCACCTGCATGAGAGCCAGCACGCAATGGTGAACGCCCGTGAGGCTGCACTCGATGTCCACGGACAGCACACCGGCCGCGTGCCACTGGGGCAGGGCCGCTTGCAGCTTGTCCGGAGTGTCCACGTAGGTCGTGGGAAGGTCGAAGTGATCCAGCGCCATCTGGCCAGTATGCCAGTCCGGTACCATGAAGCCTTGTGATGATCTGCGAGGCCCCATGAATCGCTCCCTCTTTTGGACCACCTTCGGCACCGTCTTCCTCGCGGAAGTGGGCGACAAGACCCAGCTCGCGGCCATGACCGCCACGGTGCGCAGCGGCCAGATCTGGACCGTCTTCCTCGCGGCCAGCGCGGCCCTGGTGTGCGCCACGGCCATTGGCGTGGCCGTGGGCGGCGTGCTCTTCAAATACATCCCGGAGCCGGCCATCAAGTGGGCCGCCGGCACGGCCTTCATCGCGGTGGGGCTGTGGGTGCTGATCAAGGGCTGACCAGGCTCTTCTTCGACGGCGAGTGTGGTCTCTGCGACCGAACCGTGCGCCTGGTGGCGCGTCATGACCGTTCGCGGGACATCCGGTTCGCGCCTCTGGGAGGCGGCACGTTCCAGCGGTGCGTGGCCGAATCCGAACGGGCGAACCTGCCGGACAGCCTGGTGGTGCAGAGGCCTGAGGGTGAGCTGCTCCTCCGGTCGGAGGCCGTGATCCACCTTCTGAGCCGGATGGGTCCGGGGTGGCGCACGCTGGGGTGGGTCATGGGATGGATTCCCCGGTTTCTGAGGGATGGGCTCTACGGCTTGGTGGCCTGGTTGCGTCCAGCAAGGCGTGTTTGTGCAAGGAATGGCTCGGGCCCGGATGACCGCTTCGAGCCATAGAGATAAAAAAATGTCACAAAGGCATGAGGCCCTGCACCCCAAGGTTTAAGAACAGCGCCACCACCTTGATCCACCCGCTCCGGGAGATCCGGTTCTGTTCCATCACATGCGGGGCCGCCGTGCGGCTCCAGATGCGGCTCTGTCCGCACGGAGGATTCATGATCACGAAACTCATCGGCGCCGCCACCCTCTTCGCCGCCGGGTCCCTCATGGCCGCTGGGCCCGCCACGGTGGGCGCTACGCCGGTCCACGCCGGTGCTGAGGCCTCTTTCTCCATGCCCCAGGACAGCAAGGACAAGGACGCCAAGGATGCCAAGGCTCCCGCCAAGGCGAAGGACGGCAAGGCCAAGGATGGGTCCTGTGGCAAGGGCTCTTGCGGAAGCAAGGACAAGAAGGCGAAGAAGGACGGTTCCTGCGGCAAGGACAAGAAGGATGGTTCCTGCGGCAAGGACAAGAAGGACGGATCCTGTGGCAAGGACAAGAAGGAAGGCAGCTGCGGCAAGGACAAGAAGCAGTAGCGGTCAGGAGCTGATCATGACTCAGGACAGGTTCACTGGCGTGGGGCTGGGGCTCCGCCGCCCACACCTCGAACAGGTGGCGCGGATGGAAAGCCACGGCGTGCCCTTCTGGGAAACCTGCCCTGAGAACGTGGTGGGCGATGGTGGCCGTCATCATCGCCTGGCCTGCGCCATCCTGGACCGCGACCCCGTGCTCACCCACGGGCTGGCCATGTCCGTGGGGGGCTACGACGCTTGGGATGAGGACTACCTGCGCGGCCTGGGGCAGTTCCTCCTGCGCACCGGAACACCCTGGCATTCCGAGCACCTTTGCTTCACCAGCGTAGATGCCAACTGCCTGCATGAGCTGTTGCCGCTGCCCTTCACCCGGGAGGCCGTTCGGCACACCATTGGGCGGGCCAAGGAATTACAAGCTCGGCTGCCCGTCCCGCTGCTGTTGGAAAACATCACCTACTATGCCGAATTGGGCGTGCCGGACATGGATGAGGCCGACTTCATCACGGCGGTGCTCGAGGGCGCCGATGTGGGCTGGCTGCTGGACGTGAACAACGTCTATGTGAATGCCCTCAATTTCGGATTCGATCCCAAGGAGTGGCTCTCGCGAATGCCCCTGGACCGGGTGGCCCAGATGCACATCGCCGGGCACAGGAAGTTCGGCGATCTCACCGTGGACACCCACGGGGCCGATGTCATCGACCCCGTCATCGAACTCATGCAGTGGACCCTGGCCAAGGTGGGACGCCCCGTGCCGGTGCTGCTGGAGCGGGATAATCACATCCCCGAGCTGGACACGCTGCTGGCGGAACGGGAGCGGATCCAGCAGGCCTACGACCGCGTGCTGGTCTCTACGGAGGCAAGTCATGGTTGAAGCTCGCGCACTCCGGCTTCAGCGGGCGATGGCGTCGTTCGTTCTGGATGAAGACGAATCAGCCCTGGAGGCGGATGCCGGTCGCGTGGCCCGCCGCCAGGGGCTGTCCGTGGCGGATCAACAGGCCTTCCGGGCGCAGACCGAGGCGCTTCTGACCTATCGGGAGCTGGCTCGCATGAGCCTCATCGAGCCACTGGAAACCATGTTCCCCGTGCTGAAGGCGCTCCTGGAAAAAGATGAAGTCTGGGATGGCTGCGTGCAGCAGTTCCTGGAGGCCAGGGTGCTCCGCAGTAGCCACTACCGCGACATCGCACCGTCCTTCCTGGGTTGGCTGGCGACCACCGCCTGGGGCCAGGACCGCTGGCCCTTCCTGCTGGAGCTGGCCCATGTGGAGCTCCTCGAGGTGCTGGTGGCCCGCTTTCCGGACGAAGCGCCTGCCAGCGGGCTGCACGCAGAACCGCAGGCCGCAGACCATCTCGTGCTGGAAGCAGCCACCCAGATCGTGTCGTACGCCCACGCCGTGCACCAGGCAAGCGAGGCGTCGCCACATCCCGAATCACGGCCCACCCACCTCATCGCCTTCCGCCAGGACGATGGCGAAGCGCAGCTGCTGGAGCTGACCCCAGCCACAGCCGCCTTTCTGGTGCGCGCACAGGCAATGCCCTTGGGTGAGGCCGCCGCCTCCCTGGGGTTGAACGACCTGGCATCCCTGTTCTCCCTGCTCCGTGACCTCCACCGCGATGGCGCCATCGCGGGATTCCAATCCCACACCTAAGCCCGAGAGGCCCCATGCGCATACCCTTCCTTCTGCCAGCCCTGCTGCTGGCCCTTCCCCTCGCGGCCCAGACCAAAGTCTTCCGGCTGGATGAGAATCACACGGTCTTCGGCTTCAAGGCCTCCACGCTGCTCTTCGATGTGCCGGGCCGCTTCATGAAGTTCAAGGCCGACATCCAGGGCGATCCCGCCACGCTGGAGGGCGCCAAAGTCCGCATCGACATCGACGCGAAATCCCTCAACACGGCGGTTCAGGCCCGCGACGAACACCTGCGCTCGGCGGATTTCTTCGACGTGGCCAAGTTCCCCCGCATCACCTTCACGTCCACCGAGGTGCGGAAGGAAGGGGACCGTCTGCGGGTGCAGGGCACCCTCCAAATGCATGGCGTCGCCAAGGACTTGATCCTTTCCTTCGAGCCTGCCGAGGGGGTCAACGGGGCCGGGGTCCGCACCTGGTCCTACCGGGGCACCCTCTCGTTGGACCGCCTGGATTTCGGCGTGGGGGCCGAAAGCGTGGCCGCCAAGATCAGCCTCAAGCGTCAAGTGGAGCTGAATCTGCTGCTGGTGGGCTTCTTCGAGGATTCGGCGGGATCTGCGAAGGTGCCCGCGGCCAAAACCAAGGCTCCCGCCAAGAAGTAGCGCTTGCCGGGAGTGGGGCCGCCGCTGACACTGGCTGCGGCATGATGGAAGCCCTCCTGACCGAAAGTGACCTGATCCAGCGAGCCGCCCAGGGCGACTCCGATGCCTTCGGCGACCTCGTGCAACCCCACCTCGCCCTCTTCCACAACGGCATCCTGCGCATCCTGGGCAACAGCGCCGACGCCCAGGACGCGCTGCAGGATGCCCTGTTGAGCATTCACAGGGATCTGCCCCGGTTCGAGGGACGCAGCCGTTTCAGTAGTTGGGGCTACAAGATCTGCATGAACGCGGCCCTGATGTTCCGGCGGAGCCGGGTGCGCATCCAGGACATGGAGCGTCCGGAACCCCTGGCCCTTGGCCCCTTCGACGCCAAGGGCCACCACACGGAAACCGATCACCGGCCGGAATGGCAGGTGGAGGCTCAGGCCCACGATCTGGTGGAACGCGGGGAGCTGCGTGACTGCCTGATGCGGGCTCTGGATGAACTGCCGGATTCGCAGCGCATCGTCTTCGTGCTGAAGGATCTGGAAGATTGGGAGATGGAGGACATCGCCCGGCATCTCCAGCTGGCGCCGGGCACCGTGCGCCAGCGGCTCCATCGGGCCCGGGTGCTGCTGCAGGCACGCTTGCGCGACCATGTCCTGGGAGGCCGTTCATGACGCTTCTGCCCTCCTGCCACGACGTGCAGACCCACCTCACCGAGTATCTCGAAGGCACCCTGCCCTTTCACCGCCGGTTCGGCATCGGGGTGCATCTGCTGTTCTGTCGGGTGTGCTCCGGCGTCTTGCGCGGCCTCCGGGCCCTGCCTTGGGTGGCCAAGGCCTCGCTGAAGGCGCCAGCATCGGCGCCAGAGGCCGCCCAACAGGCTCTGGCTAACGTGCAGGCCCTTCTGCGCAAGAGCCCGCGCTAGCCGCGCTTCAAGGTGATGACGACGATTTCCGGCGGAGCGCCGATGCGCATGGGCAGGCCCACCACGCCAAGGCCCCGGCTCACGTAGAGCAGATCGCCGCCTTCGCGGAACAACCCTTCAGTGCGGGGGCCGATGAGGTGGGCGCTGCTGAAACCGGGGATGGGGTTGATCTGGCCGCCGTGGGTGTGGCCCGAAAGGGTGAGCCGGGCCCCGGCCGCCAGGGCCTGTTCCCACTCGCTGGGACGGTGGTTCATGCAGATGCGGAAGGCCTCCGAAGGCAGATCCCGGGCGGCCAGGGCAGGCCGGGGGCCAGGTCCGAAGACCATGCGGCGGAAGCGGCCATTGGTGGCCATGGGATCCTGGAGCCCCATGATCGCCAAGGTGTCTCCGCGACGCGGAATGAGGGCCGAGGCGTTCTCCAGGCAGCGGATGCCAGCGTTTTCCAGATCCCGCCAGATGGGGCGGGGATCGTCGAAGAAATCATGGTTTCCCAGCACCGCGAAGCGGCCCAGAGGGGGAATGAATCCCGCAAAGGCCTCGAGCAAGGGCTGCAACTCGTCGGGCCGACTGTCCACCAAATCGCCAGTGAAGAGCAGCAGCTCCGGATTCTCGCGCTCGGTGAGTTCGCGCCAGCGGCGGAGGGTGCCCGCACCTACCAGGGGGCCGGAGTGCAGATCGCTGAGTTGGGCCAGCCGGAGGCCATCCAGGCCAGCAGGCAGATCGGGGAAGGACAAGGTGAGGCGCGTGATCAAGGGATCGCCATAGGCCTGCCGCGAGCCGCCCACGCCCAAAGCGGCGGCGGCTCCGGTGCTGGCCACGGCCGCCGTGCGGAGGAAGGCGCGGCGGCCAGCATCTTCAGGCGTGTCTTCTTCCTGCTCGGGTTCGTCCCTCTTGCGGGGAGAACTCAGGCGCCAGACCCCTTCGGCCACCATGCCGAAGATCAGGTGCAGCACTGTGAAGGCCTGGAAGTAGAAGGCCAGGCGGGCGAGGGAGCGCAGCAGGGGCAGCGCGTTGTGGCTGTTCATCCCCGCAGCCCGCATGAAGGCGAAGACGATCAGTGGCACATGCACCAGCCCCAGGGCCCAGGGCAGCCACCGTTGGGAACGATCCGGCAGCTCCAGCCGCAGCAGCCGGAGGTGGAACCACTGGACAAGAACGATGAGAATGAGGGCGATCAGAAAGGCCATTCGCGTCCTGAGAGGAACCCTAGGGTCGCACAATCAGGCTGAAGGTCCCCACGGTACGATCTTTCATGACGCCATTCAGAGGCCGGTGGATGCCAACGGTGAAGGAGACGTTCCCGATCAGGCGCCGAAGCACATCCATGGGCAGGCCCAAGTCCTGACTGTGTAGCTCGAGACCAGCCACACGCTGGGCCGAAGGCCGGGAAGCCGTGTCCTGCCACACCGTGAGGTGCTCCAGGTAGGCCTTGAACACCCCGAGCCCCAGGTCACCCCGGAGCTTCTGCAAGCGATTGCCCACGGTCGTATAGGCGGGCAGCGCCGCCTGGGCCACGCGGTTGGCATCCAGGGTGGTGGGCAGCAGGGAGGTGGCCACGCCTCCGAGGTGGAAGGCATCGAAGGCAGTGGGCTGGCCTCCAATGCGGCCCGCTTCCCCACGCACAGAGAGGGGAACCCAGGGATTGAGCCACCCGGCGCTGAGGGAAGCGCGGGTGAGCGTCCAACTCTGACCATCGGTGTGTCCCTGGTAGGCCTGAAGGGTGGCTGCTCCGCGGAAGCCCTGGTCATCCTCGCTCCAGATGTTGCCCAGGGCGGTGCGGCCTCCCAGCAGGGAACGGCCAAACGCCTCGGCGCCAGCGGGGGTGATGCGCTCAAAGGCCACCACGGGATGGAAACTGAAACGCGGCCTTCCCAAATCTTCCTGCGCGAAGGCCAGTTCCGCACCACGTCGCTCACGGTCGAAGCCTTGAACCGCAAGATCGCTCTGGCGGGAGGGGCGCTCCAGGATCGAAAAGGCCTGCAGTGAGGGTGCCCGGCCCCAGCCGCGCCAGGCCGCGCCCAGCATGCCGCCGCGGGGGCCCGCGCCGTCGCCCAGGCCCGCGAGCACCTGCCAGTTGAGGCGATTTATCACGTCGTTCCCACCGAACCCGATCTGATAGCTGCGGCCCGAAGGCGTGTCGCTGAAGCCCGTCAGGCTGAAGGTCTGATGGGTTTCTCCCACGCGGTAGGGGTGCGCTTCCACGGCCACCGGGGCGGGAAGCGGACTGGGCTCGTCCGCCTTCGAGAGCACCACATCCTTGACCAGGGCGGCGGGGTCCTGTGGCAGCGGCTTCGCCTCCGGGGGTGGAAGGCTGGCGTCGAGCCGACGGATCTGCAGGCCTGTGGCGCTGAGCTGGGTGTAGTAGATCCACTTGCCATCGGGGGTCGCCACGGGGTTCCAGGCCGCGGCCAGGGTGCGGGTCAGGGGCCGGCCCTGGCCATCCACCAAGTTCCAAATGCCATCTACTTCCTTCCAGGACAGCGCCCCTTTGGCCTGCGATGAAGTGGATGGGGCCGAGTCCTTGCCCAGGATCCATTGGTGGTTCTGGGGCTGCAGTACGCCTTCGGCATCGGGGACTTTCAACTGGTAGGCGATGGTGTTTGCCGAGGCCCAGACCGGTTTCCAGGGAAGAGCCCCGTGGATGCGGCCCAGACGCCCGGATGGCGGCAGGCTCGGTGCCAACGGGACGTGATCCGCGGGTTCACCGGGCTCCTGCTTGGCGGGTTTGGGCGTTTCGGACTTGAGATTCCAGACATAGAGGCCGGGCTTCTCGGGATCCAGCACCCGGGCCAGCAGCTTCGAACCGTCCGGACTGACGGACAGATCCGTGGCCATGCCGTTCAACTGGGTGACCAGTTCGCCTTCCCGCAGCCCTTCGGCCTTGGCCCGGCGTTCGAGCTCCAGCGCCGTGTGGGTCAGCTCGGCGCAGAACCGCTGGTAGCCATCCCTGGGGCCGAAGCCGAAGGTGGCCAGGAAGGCTGCGTCGAAGCCGCGCTTGCCTGCAAGGCGCGTCCAAAGCGTTTGGAGGATGCGCGGATCCTTGGCCTGGCCCTCCAGCCATGCCAGATAGGCGCTGCCGCCCAGGTAGGCCATGCTGCCGCCCATGAAGCCGCCCGAACCGCTGAGGGCTTCGTAGGTGGGCAACTTGCCCTCCAGGGCCCACTGACGCAGGATGGCGGCCCGAAACGCGCTGTGGGGGCGCCCGCTGCCCGTGAGCTTGCCTTCGATCACCGTGGCATAGCCTTCGATCACCCAGCGGGGAGCCTTCCTGGGGATGGGCCCCACGACGGCGGACCAGCGCTCCCACAGACCGGGATTCCGGGTGGGGCGCAGCAGGTGGTGCATGTGGCCCAGCTCGTGGGTGAGGAGCAGTTCGGCCCAGCCCCGGTGATGGCCGATGACGGAATCGGCCTCGGGTTCCGTCTTCCAGAGCACCACGTGGGGCCGGTCGAAGAAAGGGAAGGCCATGCCATTGGAGTCCATGACCGGATCCAGGATCAGGATGTCGATGGGCTTGTCATGGACATAGCCGATCAGATCGAGGTACTGGGCGTGGATGCCTTCGACCCGCCCGGCCACGTCTCGGCCGAACGTTTCGAAGGCTTTGGGGCAGTGGATGCGGTAGTGGGCGGTGGTGAAGGTGAGCCAGGGCGCATCAGGGGCCTGGGTGTGCGGGGCGGCCTGCACGAGGACGGGCAGGAGCGCGAAACAGGGCAGGAGGAGTCGGGGGGACATGCCCTTAAGTTTGCCGGACTGCCCTGCTCATTCCGAGAGCTGATAGTTTCATAGGCATGTCCCGCATCAGGATTCTCTCCGACCAAGTGGCCAACCAGATCGCCGCCGGAGAGGTGGTGGAGCGGCCCTCTTCCGTGCTCAAGGAGCTGGTGGAGAACGCCTTGGATGCTGATGCCCGCCACATCGAGGTGGCCTGGGAAGAGGGCGGCAAACGGCTGCTGGAAGTGGCCGACGATGGCTCGGGCATGGCCCGGGATGACCTCTACCTGGCTCTGGAACGCCATGCCACCAGCAAGGTGCGCACAGCGGAAGATCTCGGGCATCTGGGCACCTTCGGCTTCCGGGGCGAGGCCCTGCCCAGCATCGCCAGCGTGAGCCGCTTTGATCTGACCAGTGCCGAATCCGAAGGGGCTGGCCACTGTTTGCGTTCGGAATTTGGCGTCATCAAGGGCGTTGCGCCGGCCACGCGGAGCCGGGGTACCACGGTGTCGGTGCGGGATCTTTTCGCCCAGCTCCCGGCGCGGCGGCGCTTCCTGAAATCCACCGACACCGAGCACGCGCAGCTCTGGGGCGTGGTGGCGCGCCTCGCACTCAGCTCGCCCGGCGTCCACTGGACCATCCGGCCCGACCGGGGTTCACCGCTGGTGTTGCCTCCGGTGGAAGACGCGGGCCACCGCCTGGCGCCCCTGCTGGGCGAGAAGCTGGGCCGCCTGGTGCCCTTTGTGAATGGCGAGCGCCCCTGGCAGCTGCAGGGCTTTGTCTCGCCGCCGGATCTGAGTTTTCGCGACCGCAACCACCTCTACCTCTTCGTGAATGGGCGGGCCGTGCGGGATCGGCTGCTGCTGGCCGCGCTGTCAGAGGCCTGGTCCGGTACCTTCGCCAAGGGCTCGTACCCAGCGGCAGTGCTCTTTCTGGAATTGCCACCCGAAGCGGTGGACGTGAACGTGCACCCCACCAAGGCCGAAGTGCGCTTCCGCGAGCCCCAGCGCGTGTTCGCTTGGGTGCGGGGCGCCGCCGAAGAAGCCTGGGCCAAGCTGCGGGGCGGCCTGGCCTCGGTGCTGGAGCTGCCGCCCAAACCGCTGGACGCGGAGTTCGAGCTGGATCCCTCCCGCCGGATGGAACCCCAGCATCCGCGGCTCTGGTCGGATCATTCGGGTGGCGGCCTGGGCGCCTACCAGGCCCTGGCCTCGGCGTTTCCGGCTTCGCCCGTCGACCGCGCCTACACCTATGAGCCCACGCCCTCGCGTGTGGCCGAATCCACCCGTCAGGAGACGGACATCCGCTACCTGGGCGCCTTCCAGCAGACCTACCTGTTGGCGGAAATCCACGGCAGCCAGGGCCCCGAACTCTGGATCGTGGATCAGCATGTGGCCCATGAGCGGGTGCTCTTTGAGCGGCTGTTCCTGCGCCGCCACGCCCCTGCCATCCAGCCCCTGCTGCCGCCCCAGGTGGTGCAGGTGGGCCCCGAGGCCCTGGCGCGGCTGGGGCCCTTCCTGGCCGAACTGGCCGCCGCGGGCGTGGATGCCGAGCCCTTTGGTTCGGATGCGCTGGTGGTGCGGGGCCTTCCCGATTTTCTCGTAGACCGTGATCCCCAGGCCCTATTGGAGGATCTGCTGGAGCGCCTGGAACGGGAGGGCCGTATCGATCTGGATGCTTTCCGTCGCGATCTCAACGCCGAGTTGGCCTGCCGCGCCGCCATCAAGAAGCATCACGGCCTGCCCCCGGAACTGGCCCTGGGCCTCATCCGCGACCTGCTGGCCTGCGAGGTGCCCAACACCTGTCCCCATGGGCGGCCCATTATCAAGAAGCTGACGCTGGAGGATCTCGACCGCAGTTTTGGACGTCGGTTGTAGGCCCCTTTATATCAGCCTTAGGGCTTGGCTAGGCGTTCGGCCACCAGGTCGATGCCCAGCCGCTTGGCGGTGGCGTAGAGCGCCGGTCGGGCGAGGCCGAGGATCTCGGCCGCCTCGGCCACGCGGAACTGGCAGGCCTGCAGGGTGTCCAGCAGCAGGCGCCGCTGGAAGGTGCGGGTGGCTTCGTCCCAGGTGCGGGACTGAAGCAGGGGCACGTCGAGCTCAGGAAAATGCCTCGGCCGCAGGGCGCCATCCTCGCAGCGGAGGATGGCCCGTTCGAGGGCGTGCAGCAGCTCCCGCACATTGCCAGGCCAGGGGAGGCGGGACAGCGCCTGTGCCAGCCCCGGTGCCAGGGCCGGTACCGGTCGTTTCACCGCTTCGGCGGCCCGGAGCGTGAGATGGGGCAGGAGAAAAGGGAATTCATGGCGCCGCTCGCACAGGGCGGGCAGGTTCAGAACAGCACCCTGCAACCGGAAGAGCAGATCCCGCCGGAAGGATCCGGCTGCGGCCAGATCCTCCATGGGGCGGTGGGTGGCCGCCACGAACCGCACATCCACCTTCACGGCATGGTCCGATCCCACCCGGCGGATTTCCCGCTCCTGGAGCACCCGCAAAAGCAGGGACTGCAGTCGCGGCGACAGGTCCGCCACCTCATCCAGGAACAGTGTGCCGCCCCTGGCCATCTCGATGGCGCCGCGCCGGTCCCGGTGGGCATCCGTGAAGGCGCCCTTCACATGGCCGAAGAGCTCTGATTCCAGCAGGCCTTCGGCGAAGGCGGAACAATTGACGGCCACTAGGGGCCCCTGGCGTCCCGAGCGTTGGTGGACCTCGCCAGCTGCCAGTTCCTTGCCGCTGCCCGTGGGGCCCAGGATTAATACCGGCAGCTCTGATCCCGCCACCCGGTCCAACTCTCGAAGCACACTGGCCATGGGGTCGCTGCCGTCTGTCAGCAGAAGGCCCGGATCAAGAGGGGAGGCGGAGGGTCGCTGGGCGCGCAGGTCCGAGATCCAAGGCGCGAGGAGCAGGGGTTCCGAGGGGGGAACTGGAGGCGTATCCGGGCGTTGGCCCAGCAACACAGCCCCCACCGGACATCCCTCCCAGAACAGTGGGTGGCCTCGCCACACCCACCCGTTCTGCAGGAAGGGAGCAAGGCTGCCATCCTTCGCCAGCCGACTGAGGGTGCCTTCGGGGGGTGGATCCCCGGCGCCGAGCGTATGCAGGGCGCCCTTCTCCTCCCAGGCGATCCAGGTCGGAAGGCCGCGCTGGGCCAGCCACCCATCCACCAGCAAGGCGGTTGTGGGTGCGGACGCCGTGTCTGTATGAGGCCAAAGCTCTCCCAGGCGCCGTTGGTGCCGAGGCGATTGGGCCCGATCGGCAATGACCTGAAGCGCCAACAGGTGTTGGGCCAGCCGCTGGTCCGCCCGACGTTCCAGAACCTGCAGTCCCAGTTCCAACCTCATGATCTGGGTGGGGCAATCCTCCCAGGCTCGCCAAAAGGCCTCCGGACTGCCTAAACCGCGATAAAGCCGATGAGCCTCCCAGCTGATGCGGGTCTCCGGGTCCGCGTCCTCGGGTGGACCTTCGACTAGGGGGCCGAGGGCTGCCTCGAGAAAGCGCGCGTAGGGATGGTGTTGGACGTGGGGGAGGCAGTCGCGAACCACATCCCAGAGTTCGAGGTCCGCGCCAAGGCTCGCGAGGAGTCCCCATGCTTCATCAAAATCCGAGTGAGAATTAATCAACTTTTGTGCATAATCCAAGGCCTCATCAGGCCCATGGTTCATCTCAACAAGCAATGCTGTTTCGAGGTCATGCCATGGCTGTGGTAAAGGGCCACGAAGAATTGCCCATCTATGGTGAGCCTTAAGATCAGCCCAATTGAGGGCTGTGATGGCGGCATTGGAAGCAGCCCGGGAAGCCCACTCAGCTGCACCTAATCGATTGAAATGAACATAGGCGAGGGCAAATGCACGAAGGGCGACTGGAGACTGACATACCTCTATCGCCAACTTTCCCTGAGCCATCCAATGGAAGGGATCAGCGCAGGGATGGGCGACTGTGCCCCAATTTGGATAGCCCGGGCTGTTTGGCGCGGGTTCACCTCCCCAGCGCATGCGGAGGCGGTCCCAGGTGGCATGCCCGGATGGGGGAGGGAGGTCCGGCCGTTCGACTCGTTCCTGAAGGTCGGCCTCCAGGGCAGCCTCCCATCCTGCGGGTGGTTTGGGGGGCAGACGCAGCTCCAGGATGGCGGCAAGATTCTCGTCAGGGGGATGGCCCGTGCCCAGGCCCTGGGGGATGATGCCGACGAGGCCTTTCGGTGAGGCGCCTAAACCCCGGGACCAGGCGCGGATCTTGGGCGATACCATCCATGTGCCTGCGATGGATTGAACGAGCCAGGGGGCGGGTTCATGGGATTTCAGTTCTTCGGGAAGGGCCTTCAGCACCAACGGCTCCGAATGGAGCTGCAGGAGGGCCCATGGCAGCGCCGGGTCGAGCCCACCTTCTGGGAGAAGGTGCCCGTCGGCATCCTGGGATCTCAAAAGCGTCTCCCACCAGCCCGGCGGCAGTGTGCGCCATTCTGGTGGAATCAGATCCAGGAAGGGAGGGAGGTGAAGGGCGCCTGTCTCGTCCACCGCTCCGAGGACGGCCACCCACCGGAGGCGCTGGGGCAGGTCCAGGATGACGGAGCCGGCGGCCATCCAGGGATCTCCGTCGCCCTCCAGCAGGGCCTCCCAGGCCCAGGCCAGGAGCTCGTCCTCCTGGGAGCCACGCAGGTTGGCGTCCACGGCTGCGCTGCCATGGCGGAGGCGCGCCACCCACGCGGAATCCGGATGAGGGCCGAACGTGGAAGGGTGAGCCAGCACGTGTGGGCCGTGGGGTCGGCGGGCCTCTAGTTCAAGGCGGGGCCAGCGGCCCTCCCGCCCGCCGAGCAGCCAGGCCTGGGCGATGGCGGCCAGGGCCCAGGCCGGATCGCCCCAGCGGCGGCCCCGGTCCAGGCCCCAGGGGGCCTTCCAGTCTCCCAACCAGGCCGCCCTCAGCATGCGAGCATGCAGTGCCAAACCTCCCAAAAATCAGGAAAGGTCTTGGCGACACAGTGGGAATCGAGGAGATCTCCGCCCCATTGGAGGGCACCCACAGCGGCGGCGAAGGCCATGCGGTGGTCATTGCGGGGGTCAAAGGGGCGGCGGTTCCGGGCGGGCGTTCCGGGCTGGATCCGCAGGGTGTGGTCTCCGATGACTTGGGCCTCGCCCCCCAGCCAACGCACCAGATCGGCGGAGGCCTCCAGCCGGTCGCATTCTTTCAGGGGCAGCGTCTGCAGACCGCGCAGCTCCGAGGGACCCGGGGCCAGGGCTGAAAGCGCAGCCAAGACGGGGCCGAGGTCGGGGCATTGGGTCAAATCGGCATCCAGACCCCGCTGAAGCCGACCTGACAAACGAAGCTCCTGTGGGCCTACCCACCTCGCATCGCATCCGGCAGCCTCCAGGATGCCCACCATGGCGCGGTCGCCCTGGACATCTTCAGGATCGAGAGACCCCAGGCAAAGGCTTCGGCCCGTGGCTGCGGCGGCGGCCAAGAAGGCTGCTGCGCCGCTCCAGTCCCCGGGCAGCTCCAGATCCCGCGCAAGCAGGGAGCCTCCCGGGATGCGCCAGCAAGTCTCCTGGAGGTCAGCCTCGCAACCAAAGCGCCAGAGCCATTGGTTGGTCAGCTCCAGGTAGCTGGCGCTGGCCACGTGCTCCCAGGTGAGGAGACTGGGGTCGGGCAGGGCGGCGGCAGTGAGGGCTAGGCCTGTCAGAAACTGGCTGCTGAGTCGGGCATCGATGTTCAAAGCCAGTCGGCGGGGAGGCGTCGGGCAGGGATGGAGCCAGGCCCCCGCCCCATCAGGCAGCCACTGGGCGCCAAGGGCCAGGAGGGGGTCAAGAAGCGGTCCCAGAGGCCGGTCAAACAATCGGGGATCGCCCTCGAGGCGAAGTGGCCCCGTCGCCATCAGGGCCAGCCATGGCAGGAGGAAGCGCAGGGTGGTTCCGGAGGCGCCTAGCCAGAGCGGGGTTTGGATGTGAGGCTTTTGTCCGCCTCGAATGCCCCAAGGGCTTTGGTGGTCGGTCACCTCGCATCCAAGCCCCCGCAGGGCTTCGCGCATCCACCGGGTGTCTTCCGCTTCCAGTCCGCCGCGAAGGCGACTTTGGCCAGGGGCCAGGGCAGCCAACAGCAGGGCCCGGTTGGTGACGGACTTGGACCCAGGCACCCGCACGGGACCCAAGGGAATGTCAGGAATTCCGAGGTTGTCTTGAGGAAGTGACAGCAGCATCAGGGCAGGGTGCCGTGACGCTGCCCTGATCGCAAGGGACGATCAACGGATGTTCTCGAAAATGGGTTTGCTGATCGTCTTGTTGGTTTCGATCGTCCACTGGTAGGCGCCATAGAAGTCAACGGTGCGGGAGTAATGGAGGGTGATGGTGCATGACCCCGCTTCTCCGCTCCCAGTTTTCGTGATTCGAATGGCGTTTTTGTTGGAGAGGGCCTCGATGACCCCCAACTCCTTCGCCTTGGATTTGACTTCCCGTTCGATGGTCTCAATGGACTTGCCACTGGCGCCGCTGCCGATGAAGTCACAGGCGTCGATGAGCTCACTGTTGCCGTAGTAGACCGGTACGGCCTTGAAAGCTACCGCGCCGAGCACACCCAAGACCAGCAGGGAAACAATGCATCCCACCTTGCCTTCACCGCGTTGTGTCTGCATGGGGCCTCCTCCGTTTCACTTCAGGTCTTCGAGGGCCTGCTTGGCCAAAGGGGCAACGAGGGGACCATCGGGACCGAGCAGGGTTGACTGAGGATACTTCAAGGCCTGGCGGAATGCCTGGGAGGCTTCGGATTGGTAGGCGGGTCCCAGGTGGAGGAAGCAGCGGCCTGTGTGGTAGTCGATGGTGCCCTGGCTGACGTCGCGCACGGAGCTGAGGTGGGCATCGCGCAGCAGTTCGATGGCCTTGTCGAACTTGCGGAATTGCATCAGGGCCAAGGCCATGTTGAGCCGGAGGAGGTTGGCTTCATCACCCTTGGCGCTGGCACAGAGAAGTCGCAGCTGGGCGAGCACGGCTGGGTAGCAGAGGTCGGGCGAGCCCAGGGGGATCTCCAACGCCTCCACCTGAACCGGCAGATTTGTGGCCCCGGTTTCCTGGGTTATCTGCACAGTGCCTTCCTTGGCCCCTGCGATGACCGCCTGAAGGTCCCGAACCGAGGCCACGGGCTTTCCCTGAGCGTGGAGGATGGCCTTGCCGATCTGGATGCCGGCCTTCAGGGCCGACTCTCCGGCGGCAAGCACCCAGGGGCCGGGCTCACCCGGGAGGTCCAGAAGGGTGAGATCTGCACTCGGCTGGTGAATGGCTGCGAGGGCATTGAGGCGTGCGACCAGGGCGCCGAGGGGATCCTGTTCCAGGGGCTTCACCACCAGGCGCTCTTCCTCACCATCCAGGTTGGCCACCACCAGCTCGATGCGATGAATGACTGAATCTGGAATGGGACGGGCCATGAGCACCAGCTCCGCCTCGTGAGAGGCCTTCAGGCGTGCCAGGGCGTCCTTGGGCAGCTCGTCGGGATGGCCGGGGATGAAGGCCAGTGCCTGCAAACGCTCTCTCAGAGTCTCCAATTGGCTGAGGAACCTGGCGCGTCCCGTGAAATCACCGCCCTCCAACCCCAGGAAGGCGAGGCGGGGCTTCGGCCGAACCTCCAGCCGGATGGATTGGCCATCCTCCATGGTGATGCGCTGGGAATAGCCGCCCTCGGGGAAGCGCACTTGCAGATCGTAGGCCCCAGAACAGACCGGGAGGTTCACCACGGGAAGGGGGCCGCGGCTCTGGCCGGACAGGAAGAGTTCACCCCCAGGCCAGGCTGAGCTCACGCTAAGGGAGCCTTTGGAGGCTTCCATGCGAATGGGCTCCAGGGTGTGATCCGCCGCTGGGGTCGACAGCTCGGGCCCCAGCTCCAGCACCTTCGTGCGCAGACATGGAGCCCGCAGTTCCAGCCGGTGTTTGCCTGGGCTGAGTTCAGGAATGATGAAAGGGGCCGAAAGATCCTCCGGTCGAAGTCCCAAGGGGACCGCGTAGGGAGCGGCCTCGGGGCCAGCCTTGCCGATGGCGTAGCCGAGGCTCTGCCCATCCAGCAGGACCTCTGCATCCGCCGGCTGCACGAAGAGGGTGATGGTTGAGGCGACGCGGGTCAGCTTGAACTCCACGGGCTTCGCATCCTTGGGGGCAAGTTCCACCATGACCTCGGCCGGGGTGTGGCCGGGCCGGGTGTAAATCAGCTTATGGGGGCCGAAGGGCAGGTACTTCCGCGGTGACAAGGCAGAAGGCCGCCCATCCACCGTCAGGCGACCCCCTTCCGGGGCCCAGCTCAGCTTCACCTGGGCATATTTCTCGCCCTTCATGCGATCGAAGAGGGTGGCCAAACGCTGGGAGGTCAGGGCGCGATCAAGGTCAAAATCGGGGTTCAGATCCAGGAGGGCCTGCAGCCGCACCTGGGCCCGGGCCCTGGTCTGGGCATTGCGGTCATCCAGCACCGCCAGCCAGTTGTAGCTTTCGCAGAGCACCTGGCTCCACTCCGGCTCCAGCCCGAGGGCCTTGGGTGCCAGAGCGGCGACCACACTGTCGAAGCGGGCCGTGGCACCCTCACGGTCCCCCTGGGTGGCCCACAGGGCCTTGGCTTGGACGAAGGTGTCCTTGAGCGTGGCGTCCTGGCCCCACAAGGCGGCGCAGAACAGGGTGCTGAGGAGCAGGTGGGTCAGGCGCATGTCAGTTCAACCGGATCAGGAGGTCGTTGCGGCGGTCGCAGAGGATCAGACCCCCGGAGCGGTCCAAGGCCAGGGAGGTGATGCGTCCGCTGATGCCCAGGGCCTTGAAGGTGGCCTGTCGCAGCACGGCGCCATCGGGCCCGAAGATGACGACTCCTTCGCCGAAATCGCCGCCGTCCACCAGGGCCGCCACTTGACCGGCGCCATCCGTGGCCAGGGCAGTCACGGATCGAAAGGCGGTGGGCAGATCCTTGCCGTAGGGCACCACCAGGCGGGGCTGGCCCTCCGCATCCAGGAAGAGCAGCTTGCGGTCCGTGTCCGAGGCGAGGACCATTCCCCCGGTGTTCAGCGGGGCCAGGGCATTGCCCGTGGGAGAGGCCATGCTTCGCGAAGTGCCATCGGGGGAAAACAACGTCAGGGCTGGGGTTTTGGCATCCGCCACCCAGAGGTTGCCCCAGCGATCCAGCGCGGCGCCCGAGATGGCGTTCAGGGTGCCAAGGGGTTGCACGGCAGGGGCATCCTCGCGGACCAACCCATTCTTGGTGAGCATCCAGATCGTGCCGGTGGGCGAGGCCAGCATGGCCTTGGCACCCGGCGCTGCCGGGCCCTGGGGCGAGAAGTCACTGCCGTGGAGACGGAAAGTCCGGTCCAGATCGTTCTGATAGACCAGGAGGTCCCCACCGGGACCACTCGCAAGGAGGGTGGGGGTCTTGAGCCATTTGGTCCGCCCGGTTGGCCAGGGGCCCTCGGTGCGGAGAGGCGGCTTCTGCAGACGGTGCTTCACTCGCACGGCCATGCGCCAGGCGGCTTCCTGGGCCTCGGGTGACTGGGGCGCCTCCACTCGCAGTCGCTGAAGCATCCGCAGACACCCTGGGGTGTCCCCGAGAAGATCCATGGTCTCGGCGGCCTCGAAGAGGGCCTTGGGCACTACGGGTGATCCCGCGTGCAGGCGAATGGCATCGACGAAGAGTTGGAGCGCCCGGCCCCACTGCCCCTGGTCGCGCCAAGTTCGGCCCAGCTGAAGGCGCGCCTCGGCACAGGCGGGGGCGTCCGGGAACAGGTCGAGGACGCGGTTGAATTCCGCCATGGCGTCCTTCAACTCGGCCGCTCTCCGGGCCTTGCCCACCAGGATGACGCCCCGCAGAAGGAGGCCGTCAGCGGCTTCGGGAGACTTGATGTAGTCCGCGCGCAAGCGATCTAAAAAGGGCATGGCTGCATCGGGCTGGTGCTCGACTTCCACCTGGTGGCGTGCGAGTCGCAGCAGAGCCATGGGCGCGAACTCGCTTTTGGGGCTGGTCTGCAGCAACTGCCCCCAGGTATCGGCAGCCTCCTTATAGGCCTTGGCGGCATAGGCCCTGTCCCCGCTTCGGTAGAGCTTTTCCGCCAGATCGACCTCCTGCGCCAGGCCCAGGAACGGCGGGACGCAAAGGAGCGCAGCCGTGGTGCGGAACCTGGAAGGCAAGACGGACATGGAAGCCTCGGATCAGAAAAAAAGCATAGCCGCCTGAGATCCGTTCAGGGTTCCAGAGCCTTCAGAAGCGCGTCGGGAGCGTAGGGCTTGTAGAGCACGCCCATGAGCCAGCCCTCGCCAGGACCGGTGTCACGGGCCGCGGTGGAGAGGAGAATCTGGCGGCAGCGCCGATTCTCCACCTGCATTTTCAGCCAGGGCCGCAGGTCGCCTTCGGCATCGGTCTGTTCGGAGATCACCAGGTCCAGGGGCTTTTCCGCCAGGATGGCTTCGGCTTCGGTTCGGCTGCCCGCCTCCCGGACCTCCCAGCCCTGACCCAGAGCCGTGAGCAACCGCTTGCGAAAGAAGGCGCTGGGCTCCAGCAGGAGGATGCTGCGGATGGGGGCCCTGCGGGTGATGTCCGCCTCATCCAGCCCCAGGGCCAGGAGGGATTCCTTCGCGGCGCTGCGGAGACCGAGGCCGGTGGCCCGGTTGAAGACCTCCTTGATGGGTTCGGCGAGCTCCAGCTGCCGGGTGAGGCCGCCAATTTCGCAGAGCCGGGCCAGTTCCCGCCAATCCTGTTCGTCGCGCTGAAGCTCGCGGAGAACGAAGTCCGCCAGTTCCTTGGCCAGCTCGGTCCGCATGATGAATTCAGGGTCTTGCAGGGCCTCGCGGAGGGCCAGGAGGGCCGTGGCGCGGTTGGGGCCATGGGGGGGTAGGCCATTCACTTGCGCTCGCACCTTTTCCTCGCTGCCGGCGATGTGGCTGAGGCTGGCACTCCGGCGCCCCAGTTCTTTCACCACCGCGGCCACGCGGTCATTGGTATCCCGATCCCAGTCGCCTTTGGTGCGGAGGTCGAAGAGGAAATCCGAGAAGGCATCCTTCAAGCGTGCATAGAGCGCCTGATCGAAGCAGTAGAGGTGCTGGGTGGCCAGGATGGCCCGGAGCCGCTGCCCCTCGCCCTCGCGGTCATCGCAGCAGCGCGTGATGAGCTGCTCCAGGGGAGCCAGGGTGTCTTGAGGCAGGGGCCGCTCGAACCCCGGGAAGGCCGCCAGCAGGCCCTCCAGGGCGCGGATGAGCACCAGGGGCAGTTTGAGGTTGGATGATTTGGCCAGGAGGCCGAGCCCGGCTTCGGGGGTGGCCAGCTCGGCGAGGGCTTCCACCAGCGCCTCCTGCAGGCGGGCGGGCTTCCCGTCATGCAGCAGGTCGAGCAGCACGGGAGCGGCGGTGGGACAGCGGATGGCGCCCAGGGCTTCCACGGTCTCCAACAGGAGGTCGTCTCGCACGTCCGTTTTGAGGAGTGCCATGAGGGGTTCCGCAGCGGCCTTGGTGCCGTTGACGGTGAAGATGCGCAGCGCTGTGCGGACCTTTTCGGGATGCCCCGACTGGAAGAGCTCCATGACCGCCGGGAAACTGGAGGGCAGTTTGCCGAAATGGTGCATGGCCCGTTGTCCCACTTCGACGATGGGATCCTCCATGGCCTTCAGGAAAAAGGGCACCAGGGTGTCTTCCTCCCGCGCGCCCAAGACGTCCAGGCAGAAGGTGCGGCGCTTGGGATCGGTCACGGCCAGAACGCG
The DNA here is from genome assembly GCF_030758935.1 of Geothrix sp. PMB-07. NCBI lineage: Bacteria > Pseudomonadati > Acidobacteriota > Holophagae > Holophagales > Holophagaceae > Geothrix > Geothrix sp. PMB-07. The sequence continues at coordinate 4,051,231 of NZ_CP132333.1, read as the reverse complement.
GGAGAGGGAGGCCTCTTCGGTGGCGGGAACCAGGCGGCAGAAGGCGTGATCCAGCCCTTCGCTATGGGAGAACCGGTCGAAGGCATCCCGGAGAATGGGCACAACCTGAGCCGCCGGAAGGCTGCCTGACAGGGTTTGGCGCGTCAGGCATTCGCAGACCTGGTTGAGGGTGACGCCTTGGGACAGCTGCTGCTTGGCGGAGGTGTCTTGGGCCTCGGTGACCATGGCGCTGAACCGGGCGACCTTCCCTTCCACCAGCACGGCCAGCGCTTCGGTCACGAAGCGTTCATAGGGGCCCTTCGCCTGCTCCTTGAGCCGCTCGATGGGGGGTAACGGGTTGCCCGTCTCCCCGGCGGAGAAGGCCTGCTGCATGGCTTGCACGTCGGTTGCGAAAGCCCCGCCCATGCGCTTGGCCAGAGCCACGGCCAGGTCGGCACGGGCCGCGGTGCGCGCTCCCACTTGGAGGCGGTGGGTGAGCCCCTCAAGAGCTTCCAAGTCCTCCAGGGTCTGCAGGGTTTCCTGGAACAGCTTCAGAAGACGGGGGCCCGCCTCGGTGCCGGGCAGTTCGGCCACGGCCCGGAGCAGAAGCCGGAAGGCCAGCGCGTCGGTGCCTTCCAGGGCCTCCCAGAGGGTGGCCAGATCCTTGGGTTCCGCCAAGGCGGCCAAGCCGCGGGCGCCCTGGTGCGCCAGCCGAGGGTTGGTGTCGCCTTCGAGGAGTCGTCCCAGGAAGAAACCGAGTGTCTGCTGGGCATCCTGCACGCCCAGTTCCCGGCGGAGGATCAATTGCCGATCAGGATCCGTACGTTGAGTGGCCAGCTTTTGCAAAGCCTCCCGGGCCGAGCGGATCTCCAGCCGACCCAGGGCCGCGCAGCCTTCGTCGAACACGCCGAGGTCGGATTCCTGCTGAAGGACCTGGTGCAACCAGGGCACCCATTCCGGCCAGTCGAACTTCGCGGTGAGGCCCATGATGAAGCGTTTCAGGGCCGGAGGCGTGGCGGGTTTGGTCAGCCGTGCGCCCAATTCGGGCAGGGCCATTTGGCGGAGCTGCTGTAGCAACTGGAACAGTCGCACCTGGGCCGTGGTGTCGGCTTCCAGGTGGCCGCACAGGCAGGCGCGGAGCTCGTCCAGAGGAGTCACAGGGATGTGTCGAAGTGGCGCGGCCATTCTTTCCCCATCGGCCCGGAGGGCTCCCGGGTCAAGAACCACCATTTTGCCAGGGAAGTGATAGCGTTTTCCCATGCGCGCTCTGCTTCCCGCCCTCCTGGCACCCGTCCTTCTGGTATTCGGCCTACAGGCCCAGACTCCCGATTTCCTCGAGCACCTTCCGCCAGCGGCCCAGGCCGAGGCTCTGGACATCGTCAAGCGGGCGGATTTCGTGTTCGAGACCAAGACCCAGCCCAAGCAGGTGCGGCTCAGCACCATGGAGAAGCTCTTCGACCACCCGGTGATCGGCGCGGCCATGTGGCGCCACTGCCAGTTTGTGCCGGGCTTCTACGCGTTCACCCATCCCGATGGGGCCTGGAGCATCGACGACACGCGAGGCCTCAAGGGCACCCTGCGCCTCGTCTACCAGCGCCCGGGCCACCGCGTGTACCTGGTGGAGGGGAAGGCGGCCCAGGGACGCTTGAAGACGCCCTTCGCCGTGGGCGCCAAGATGCTCACGTCGTACCAATACTGGGAGGCCAAGGATGGCTTCCACAGCCACCTGCGAACCTGGACGGCGCTGGATTCGGCCATTCTGGGCGTGCTCTCCCGGCCCTTCCGGCCCTACATCCGGGGGCGCCAGGATGAGTTCATCGCCTACATCAACGGCAACGTGGCCACCTTCGGGGAATTCGCCGAACTGAGCCCCAAGGATTTCTACGGCCCCCTGAAGCGGGATGGCGATCCCATCGCGCTGCGGGAGTTCCAGGCCCTCTTCATGGCCAAGTAGATGGGCTGGCCTTTCGCCTCGTCCCTGCGCGCGTTGTGGCGGCCGCGGGAGGCGTTCCGGACTGAGCCAGCGAGCCTGGGCCAGGCTGTCTGGGCCATGACTCGGGTCTGGCTGCCCCTGGCTCTGATCAACCTGCTGGGGACGACCTGGCGAGCCCTTGCCGCTTGGCGCACCTTGCGGATCGAGGCTCTGCCGACGGGCCTGCTGGAAGGCCTGGGTGTGGATCCGGCGGATGTCAGGGAGGTTTTGGCGTCCCTCCCTGCTCCACCCTCCTTTGGCCGTCTCTGGCCCTGGCTGCTGGTGCTGGCGCCTCTGGGGGTGCTGGGCACCTGGCTGCATCACGCCGTCTGGGACCACACTGGCCTCTGGTTGTTGGGTGGTTTGAAGGGAAAACGCGGCTTCAAGACCTCCCTGTTGGCGGAGGCGGAGGCCCTGCGATGGGCCGCCTTGGGTACTCTGGTGGGCTTCCTGGCCTGGGTTCCGGGGCTGGGCGGGGTGCTTGCCCTTCCCCTGCTGCTGCTGGATGGCTACCTGTGGCTGTTCCGAGGCTTCGCCCTGGCGGCTCGCCACGGCTGTGAACCCTGGCGGGGCATGGCGGCCACAGTGCTGCATGCGGTTTTGTTCGGGGGCTTCGTGCTGGTGATGGTCCTGCTGAGCCTGATCCTCGCGCGGATGGGGGCATGAGGCGGGTACCTTGGGTGGCCCTGGGAACCCTGGGTGGATGGGCCGCGCTCTGGCTGGGGACCCGCCTCCTCCCGCTGTTTCCCGCCTGGCCGGAATGCCCCTTCAAGCGCCTCACGGGCTTCGCCTGCGCCACCTGCGGGTTCACCCGCTGCGCCCTGGCCCTGGGGCATGGGAATTGGAAGGAGGCCTTCCATTGGCACCCCGCCGCCGCCTTGATGGCCATCGTCTTGCCGCTGGTATCGGTGTGGGATCTCCGTCGCGCCTGGCGGAAGGAGCCCTACCCCAGGCTGCCGGATTCCTGGGTTTCAAGGCTGTCCATCTGGGCGCTCCTGCTGGGGATCTGGGCTCTGCAGGTGGCGCGGGGGATCTAGTCCGGTCATGCTGGGGCACGCATCACCGGAGTCCCGACATGTTCCAGCAAATTCTGGATCAGCTCATCGAACGCGTGCCCGAGGCCTTGGCCGCGACGTTCAATGACCGTGATGGCGATCCCATCTGCTTCCGCACCATCCAGGTGTCCAACGAGGGGCTGCAGCTGCTCGGCGCCTATCAGCACGTGGTGAAACGGCACTTGCAGCAGGCGGTGGAGGAATTCGACCGCGGCGAGGTGAAGCAGGTGGCCTTCGCCACGGACCAGCACTGGATCCTCATGGTGGGTGCCAAGGAGCAGTGCACCCTGGTGCTGGTGATGCAACGGGAGGGTCTGCTGGGTCGGGCCCGCTTCCACATGGAGCAGGCCATCGAGGCCCTGAACCACGAACTTTGATGTTGTCCGTCCCCGGGAGACCGCCTGTTCGCGAGGTATCCCTGGGATGGCTTTAGGAGTCCCCATGGAACGTTTTATTGGACTGGCCGGCATCGCGGCCTTTGTAGCCCTGGCGTACCTCCTGTCGCACAAGCGCAGTGCCATCCACTGGCGGACGATCCTCTGGGGATTGGGCCTGCAGTGGATCTTCGCCCTCATCGTGCTCAAGGGGACAGTGATCTCCAGCCTGCTCTCCTTCCTGCCCTTCCCGAAGGGCGCCGGCTGGGTGGTGCTGGTGCTGATGTTCACGCCCCTGCTGCTGCGGCGCTTTGCGTCCTATGAGAACAAGACGCTCAACTGGGGCCTGTTCGGCGTCATCGTGCTGGGCCTGCTGCGGGGCAACCTGGTGGGTTCCACCTTCGACAAGATGCGCGTGGTGGTCGAGCACCTCATGGCCTATGCGCATGAGGGCGCCAGTTTCGTCTTCGGATCCCTGTCGGATGGTCCCGGCGGGAAAGTGGGCATGGTCTTCGCCTTTGCGGTGCTGCCCACCATCATCTTCGTGGCTTCGATCTTCGCGGTGCTCTACTACCTGGGGGTCATGCAGTGGGTGGTCACCGCCGCCGCGCGGGCCATGGGCCGTTTCCTGAAGGTGTCCGGCGCCGAGAGCGTCAGCGTGGCGGCCAGCATCCTCATGGGCCAGACCGAGGCCCCGCTCACCATCCGCCCCTTCTTGGCGAAGATGACCCGCAGCGAGCTCATGGTGATCATGACCGCGGGCATGGCCCATGTGTCCGGCAGCATCATGGTGGCCTACGTCCAGGTGGCCCATGTCGACATCGTCCACCTGCTGACGGCCGTGATCATGACGGCGCCCGGCGCGGTGATGATGGCCAAGCTGCTAGAGCCCGAGACCGGAACCCCTGAAACCGCCGGCGAGATCAAGGTGGACATCCCCAATCACGATGCCAACGTGCTGGACGCCGCAGCCCGCGGCGCCTTCGAGGGGGGCCAGCTGGCCTTCAATGTGGCCGTCATGCTCATCGCCTTCATCGCCCTGATCTTCCTCATCAACGGCCTCATGAAGGCCATCCACCCCGGCTTCAGCCTGGAGTGGGTGCTGGGCGGCGTGTTCAAGATCCCCGCCTTCCTCATGGGCGTGCCTTGGAGTGAAGCCGGCCAGGTGGGCGGGCTGTTGGGCAAGCGCATGGTCGTGAACGAATTCGTGGCCTTCCTCGATCTGGGCGCCATGACCAACCTCTCCGCCAAGGCGCGCCTCATCTCCACCTTTGCCCTCTGCGGCTTCGCCAACTTCAGCAGCATCGCCATCCAGGTAGGGGGCATCGGCGCCCTGGTGCCAGAGCGCCGCGGGGACCTGGCCCGCCTGGGAGTCCGGGCCATGCTGGCCGGAACCCTGGCCAATTTCCTGAGCGCCTGCATCGCGGGCATCCTTACTTAGTTGGAAAAAGCCTTGAGTTGTGCAAAGCTCCAGCCCAGGATTTTTTTGCCGATAAGCCCCATATCCAATCGGAGGAATCATGTCGAGGGTTTGGTCTGCAGTGGCGATCCTTGCGTTTTCCGCATCGGGATTGATGGCCGGTGACTACGATGCACTGTTTGGCGCCATGAAGAAATCCTGGCCCACCTGCGAAACCATCGCCGTGGTCTGTGATTCCAACGGCAGCAAGGGCGCCCTGTCCACGCTGACGGGAGCGGCGGCGGGCATGAAGGTCATGGTGGTGGACGTGAAAGGTCCCCAGGACATGGGAAAGGCCATCAGCACCTTGTCCGGTCGGAAGCCAGACGCCATTGTGCTGCTGGCAGGCGACCGGATCGTGGGGGATGGCTCCGCCGCGGCGACCTTCCTCATTCAGCGCATGGCCGCCATCAAGGTGCCCACTGCGGCCACCACCGAGGCGGGCGTCAAGCAGGGCGCGGCGCTGGGCGTGGGGCCGGGCACGGGAGGCAAGCTCATGTCCAACGCCAAGGTCGCGGCCGTTGCGGGTGTGGCCGTGCCGGCAGGTGCCACCACGCTGTAGCCTCAGGACTCAGAACCTTCCCTTGAGGGAATGCGCGTACCCCGTGAGTTCCAGGTAGGCCTGGCCCGCCTCCCGGTTGGCCTCATCCAGCACCCGGCAGGCACCCTCCCAGTAGGTGATGCCCGTGCTGCGCCCGGTCCGCAGTTCCTGATCTGTCAGGACCGGCACCAGCGTGAGACGCTGACCCCAGGCTTCGAGCACCAGAGGAATGGGGTAGGTCGCGCCACTTTTCGGGCTGCGCCAAGCCCCCGCGCCGCGCATCTCGAAGGCATGGGTGCTGCGGAGAATGCGGCCTTTGACGTCGACTTCCGTCACCGTGGAGAAGGGATCCTGGCTGCCATCCTGCCTCCTAAGGCGATAGGCCATGAGGCTGCGGCCATCCCGCAGCTGGATGCCCGCCCAGTCCCAGCCCACCTGCCCCTGATCGAGTTGATTGGAGCTGAACTCGTGGTCCATCCAGCCAAGGCCATGCACTGAGAGGGCGGACCCCTCCGGCAGGCGCAGCTGGCCGCGGCTCTCCAGGCGGGGATAGGTGATGTAGTGGCTGGCGGCGCTGGGGTCGGCCCCTTTGCGGCTGACACCCTGCTCGCCGAAGATCACCGGCGGCGTGGCGGGATTCAGATCGAGCTCCAGAACCGCGCCCCGCACCGTCATGCGCAGATGGATCTGCCCCGAGGGTCGCTGCTCCACACGCCAGTCCTGCTGGAACACCTCCAGCCGATCCTCTGCAGATCCGGCCAGCAATCCGGCCCGATCAAGCCGTTCATCCACCAGAAAGCGATGGCTTGTTTCATCGGTGAGAACCGCGTGGGCCAGGTGAAGCTGATCACTGCGCCAGGCGCCGGAACCGGTCCAGGCCGTCCGAGGAGAGGCTTGCCTGAAGAAGGTGAGCTGGTACCCGAAACGGCGGCTGGCGTCCTGCGTCCAGAGATGCCCGGTGAGGTACCACCATTCCGTGCGGAACGTGGGATGGCTGCCGTGATCCCTGGGAAAGGCGAAGGCGTAGCCGGATTTGGCCACGGCGAACGGCTCCGCCTGGGGCGTTCCTGAACCGGAGACTTGCGCGAACCCCAACAGCCCGGTCAGCAGAATGGCCTTCATGCGCCCTCCTCCACTTCCCGATCCGCACCCAGGCGAGAGCCCCACCGGGCCGTGGGCGCCAGTACCAGCAGGGCGGCGGCCACGGTGGCGGTCGAAATCAGGCCCAGGAAAGGCCAGGGGATCGAGAAGCTCAGGGTCCAGCCGAAGACCTGCGGGTTGAGTACATCCACGAGGATTCTCGCCAGGATCAGACCGAGCCCCAGCCCGGCCAGCAAACCTGCCAGCGCCACGCCGAGACCCTCCAGCATGAGGATGAGGGTGAGGTCGGCCCGGGTGGCGCCCAGGGCCCGCAGGGACCAGATCTCGCCGCGGCGGGCCAGGGCCAGGCCTGTCAGTCCTTGGCCAAGGCCCAGCACGGCGACCAGCAGGCCGATGGCTTCCAGGGCGTAGGTGAGGGCGAAGGTCTGCCGGAAGATGGTGGTGACCTGGGCCCGCAGCGCACCATTGCTGCGCACCTGCAGCGCCGGGTGGTCCCGCCGCAGCCTCGCGGCGACCAGTTCGGCGGTTTCGCCAGGCCGCAGATACAGCGCCAGGCTCGCCACCCGCGCATCGCCGAACCAGGCCAGAAAGACCGGACGATCCAGGATCAGGCTGCCCCGCTCGTTGCCATAGTCCGCGAGAACGCCGCGGACGGTGACGGACCGGGTGCCGCCGGGGACAGGAAGATCCAGGACTTCCCCCACCTTGACGCCGAAATGCCGGGCGAAGGTTTCCGATACGAGTGCGCCGGGATCGCGCAGCCCGCCGTTCCGCATGGCGAGAAGGGGCCCTGGAAAAGGCCCCCCGGCTGCCAGGATCAGCCCGCCCCGGGCGGCCTGGATGCCCATGTCCCCAGCCCCCAGGAAGGTGGGACGTCCGCGAAAGGAAATGGGCAGCATCTGGAACCGGTCGGCGGCTGCCACAGCGGGATCGGCGGCCACCGCCTCGGCGGTTTCGCCGCTCAGGCGGTGCTGGGTGCCCGCCCCGGCGGCCCCCAAGGGAGCCACATAGAGATCAGCCCGGAGGCTGCTGCCGATCCAGACCAGCACCGTGCGTTCAAAGCTCTCCACCATGACGCCCATGCCCGTGGCCATGCCCACCGCCACGGCCAGGGCGGCGGCGGCGAAACCGTGCCGACCCGTGGGACGGCGGAGGGGGCGCAGCGCCAAGCGCAACCGCCAGCGGCGAGTCCCGTGTCCCGGCTGACCCAGCAGGGGCATGAGTGCCACGGCCAAAAGGGAGCCTCCCAGCAAGGCGAAGGCCGAACCGAGATAGGCATGCCAGGCCACGCCGGGAGAGGGATGAACCCCATAGGCGAAGGCGAGGCCGAGCAGCAGGGCCAGGCCGCCGCTGAGGCCCAGCAGGCCCCAGCGCAGGGGGGCGGGTCCGCCGTCACGGGCCAAAAGCTGGACCGGCGGAGTTCCCGCCGCCCTCCGCGCGGGAATCCAAGCCGCCAGGAGGCAGGCCAGCAGCCCGGCCGCGATGGCCAGGGCGGATTCACCGCCATGCAGGGCGGCGCTGCGGGCGGCGCTGGCGCCATACAGGGCGTTCACGGTCTGGCTGACGGCGCGGACACTGACCTGGGCCAACAGCCAGCCCAGGCCGAGGCCCAGCAGGCTGCCCAGCAGGCCGAGCAGGGCCGCCTCCCCCAGCACCAGGCCCAGGACGCCGGAGGGCGACTGGCCCAGGGCCCGCAGCGTGGCCCAGGTTTCCCGCCGCCGGTTCACGGAGGCATCGAAGGCCTGGAAGAGCAGGTAGGCCCCCACGGCCAGGGCGATGAGGCTGAGGATGGTGAGGTTGAAGCGGAAGGCCGCGGTCATGGTCCGCCCGCTTTCGGCCCTTTGTTCCGGCGGTTCCAGGGCCAGTCCCGGTGGCAGCAGGCGGCGGGCTGCGGCCTCCAGATCCTCCAGGCGCGCCCCAGGGCGGAGGCCCCATTCAAGGCGATCCAGCTCGCCTTCCCGCCCGAGCGCCTTCTGGGCCGCGGGCAAGTCCATGACCAGGAGGTTCCGCTGCAGCCGGGGCTGGTTGGGCCGCTCGGGCAGCACGCCTGCCGCGCGCAGTCGCACGGGACGGTCCTGGACGTAGCCCTCCAGAACGTCGCCGGGCCGCAACCCTTCGGCAGCCAGGGCCGCAGTGATGAGCACCGCATGCGGATCCTGGATCACGGTGTAGAACGCAGCCGTTCCGTCGGTTGAAACCTGGGCTTGATCGCTGCTGGCCGCCTCGTCGCGGGCACTTCCGATTCCCACCAGATCCAGGCCCATCAGCTGGAAGGCCTCCAGGGTGCCAGTTCGGGCGAAGCTGCCTTCAATCACCGGCCGCATCCACCCCCATTCTGTCAGGGGCCGCAGCCCGGGCAGGAGCGATTCCCGCAGCGGGCCAGCATCGGCGCGCATCACCAGATCCGAGCCCTGCCCCACCCCTTGCGTGAACTGCTCGAAGCTGGCCACGGCCGCTCGATTGGCCAGGCGGATGGAGAGGAACACCGCCACGCCCAGGGCCACGGCGGCCAGGGTGAGCAGGGCCCGTCCCCACTCGCGCAGGAGGGCGCGCAGCACGAGACGCCGGACCAGCCAGTTCAAGGCGCGCCGACGAGGATGCGGCCGTCTTCCATGCGCAGAACCCGATGGCAGATGCGGGCAGCGGATTCGGAGTGCGTGACCATGATCAGGGCCGAGCCCTGCTGTTCCGTGAGCTCGGCCAGCAGGTCGAGAACGGCCTGGCCCGAGGCGCGATCCAGGTTGCCGGTGGGCTCGTCGGCCAGCAGCACCGCCGGCCGTGCCGCCAGGGCCCGGGCCACGGCGACCCGTTGCATCTCGCCGCCGGACAACTCCGAAGGCCAGGCCTCGGCCCGATGGGCCAAGCCCACGGCCTCGATGAGTTCGCGGCGCCGTTCAAGAATCCGCCCTTCGGGCCAGCCCAGCATCCGCAGCGGCAGTTCCAGGTTTTCCTCGGCCGTGAGGGTGGGGATGAGGTGGAAGAACTGGAAGATGGTGCCCAGGCGCGAGCGCCGCAGCTCCGCGAGCCGCGCGGGGTCGGCGTCATGCAGCCTTTCACGGTCGAGGAGGATGGTGCCTTCGTCCGGGCGGTCGAGGCCACCCAGCAGGTTCAGGAAGGTGGTTTTGCCGCAGCCGGAGGGGCCCAGGAGTGCCACGCGCTCGCCAACCTCCAGGTCGAGATCCAGGCCTCGCAGCACCCAGCGTGCTTCGAAGCGTTTGCCCACGCCCCGTGCTTCAAGAACTGCCATGGGCCACTCCAGTCTTCTCCGCTTTGGAGCAAGGCGCCTGGTCGGCGGTCAGTGCACCGTATCAGGATCGTCGACGCCGTCATGGGGCGGTTCGATGCCCCGCCAGCCGGCCTTCCAAGCCAGGTTCATGGCCAGGCTCAGCGTGATGTAGGCGGCAAAGAAACAAATGAAGAAGCGCTGTCGCAGCAGGATGGACAGGGCCAGCAGCAGCACGATGCTCAGGTTGGTCACCATGGCCGCGCGGGGGCTGGTGGCGCGCTTCTTGAAACTGGAGAAGCGAATGGTGGACACCATCAACAGGCCCACAAGGAAGAGCCCAGCAGCGAAGGAATAAGCCAGCCCAGCGGTGTCGGGTGGTGTGGGGTGCCAGATGATCACCGAGGCCACGCAGGCGGCACCGGCGGGAATGGGCAGGCCCACGAAATAGCGGGAGTCCACGGCCCCGACTTGCACGTTGAAGCGGGCCAGTCGCAGCGCCCCACAGGCGGTGAAGACGAAACAGGCGGCCCAACCCGCGGCGCGGACGTTGGAATCGTGGATGCCCAGCTGGAAGAAGGCATAACGGTAGGCGAGGATGGCCGGGGCCATGCCGAAGCTCACCACGTCCGCCAGGCTGTCCAGCTGCACGCCGAATTCCGTGGCGGTGTTGGTGGCGCGGGCCACGCGGCCGTCGAGGCCATCAAAGACCCCTGCCAATACCAGGAGGCCCGCGGCCCACAGGAAGTAGCGTTCCGGTGTGGCCCCGGCGGCATTGATGGACATGACCACACTGGAGAAGCCGCAGAAGACGGAGGCCATGGTGATGCTGGAGGGCAGCACGAACATGGACCGTCGCATGGCGCGCCTTCGACGGTCGCGGCGTTCCTCGGGACTCAGACGGGGTCGCATGACCCCAGTTTCTCATATCCTGGGCCGGGGCGGAGGATGCGCTCGCGGAAGGGTATCCTGACAACCTTCGGAGGAACCTTTGAAGCATGTGGTGGTGATTGGCGGAGGACATGCCGGAATCGAAGCTGCGTACATCGCGGCCCGCATGGGCATGGCCACTTCCCTGCTCACCATGAACCTGGATCAGATTGGCCAGATGAGCTGCAACCCCAGCATCGGCGGGGTGGGCAAGGGCCACATGGTGCGCGAGCTCGATGCCCTGGGCGGCGCCATGGGTCGACTCATCGACGCCACTGGCATCCATTTCCGCATCCTCAACGAAAGCCGTGGCGTGGCTGTGCGCGGCCCCCGGGCCCAGGCGGACAAGGTGAAGTACCGCATCGCCGCCCGCAGCCTGCTGGAGCACACGCCCAACTTGCGGCTTCGTCAGGGCACCGCCGCAGGCCTGCTATGGGAAGAAGGCACCCGGGGCCTGAAGGGGGTTGAGCTGCTGGATGGCTCCATCCTTCCCTGCGATGCCGTGGTGGTCACCAGTGGCACCTTCCTCAATGGGCGCATCCTCATTGGTGAGAAGCGTCTGGAGGCGGGCCGCGCGGGCGAACCGGCCAGCACGCATCTGGCGGAGCAGTTGCGGGCCCTGGGCCTGCGGCACCGTCGGCTGAAGACGGGCACCAGCCCGCGCCTGGCCAAGGGCTCCATCGACTTCACGCGCCTGGAGGAACAACCCGGCGATCAGCCACCCCGCCCCTTCAGCTTCTTCAGCACCGGCATCCCCCAGCCCCAGGTGCCCTGCCACATCGTGCACACCACGCGGGAAACCGAGGCCATCGTGCGGGAGAATCTTCCCAAGTCGAGCCTCTACGGCGGGCACATCGAAGGCGTGGGCCCCCGCTATTGCCCCTCCATCGAAGACAAGTTCGTGAAGTTCCCGGACAAGGGCCGCCATCAGATCTTCGTGGAGCCTGAAAGCCTTGAGACCGAGGAGATCTACCTGGCGGGGCTTTCCACCTCCATGCCGCCGGAAGTGCAGCTGCGCATGGTGCGGAGCCTCCCGGGTTTCGAGGCGGCCGAGATCCTGCGTCCCGGCTACGCCATCGAGTACGACAGCTTCGACCCTTTGCAACTCCAACGCGACCTCTCGGTGGAGGGTCTGGAGGGCGTCTGGTTCGCGGGCCAGATCAACGGCACCACCGGCTACGAAGAGGCGGCGGGCCAGGGCGTCCTGGCTGGCATCAATGCCGTGCGCTGGCTGCGCGTGCAGGAGCCCATCGTGCTGGGTCGGGAACAAGCCTATATGGGCGTGATGGTGGATGACCTCGTCACCAAGGGCACCGACGAGCCCTACCGCATGCTCACGGCCCGGGCAGAACATCGGCTGGGCCTGGCTTGCGATCTGGCGGATGGCCGGTTGCTTCCCGTCGCGCGGGCGGTGGGCGCGCTATCGGCGGGCGAACTGGCCCAGGTGGAGGCCCGGGCTCAGCGGCGGGAGCGCCTGAAAGCTCAGTGCGAGGAGGCCTGGGTCACCCAGACCAGCCCCTTCGGACCCATCGCGGCCGGCGCGGGCATCCGCCTGGAGGCGGGCCTGAGCCTCTCCGAGCTGTTCCGTCGCCAGCAGATCGGTACGGTCGAGGCCGATGCCTGCCTGGCGCAGTTGGAAGGCTGGGATCTGCAGCAGTCGGGCTGGAGCCCCGCCACGGAGCGCGATCTGCTGCTCTTCGACCTCCGTTACGCCCCCTACCGCGAACGCGAAGCTCGGCTGCTTGAAGGCCAGCGTGCCTGGGACCATGTGCGGATTCCTTCGGACCTGCGGGTGGAGCACCTCCAGGGCATTTCCCGAGAGGTGCTGGAAAAGCTGGCGCTGCACCGCCCCGAAACCCTGGGCCAGGCCAGTCGGATCCCCGGCATCACGCCCGCGGCGGTGACCATCCTTCACCTGCTCATCCACCGCTCCCACCATTCCGCCACCCAAGGTGAAAATCACCCTTGAGTCTCCAGCGGACTGGAACCCTAACCTTGGGGGGAAGATGAGCGGGAGGTTTTCATGGCACATCCAGTCGAAGCGCTTTCTAAGCCCGCCGGCCGGATGCTGAAGATCGGCCAACTGGCGGAACGCTCCGGCCTGACCATCCGCAACCTGCGGTTCTATGCGGATGCCGGCGTGTTTGGCGACCTGCCCCGCTCCCTCAAGGGTTACCGGCTCTTCCCGCCTGAGGCCATCCACTGGGTGGGGATCCTCCGAGCGGCCCAGGCCGCAGGCTTCAGCCTGGAGGAGATCCAGGAGCTGCTGAAGACCCTTCGCCAGAACCAGGTCCCCTGCGGCCAGGTACGCGAGGCCCTGGGTGGGAAGCTGAGCGCCCTGGAGGCCAAGCTGGAGGAGATCAAAGTGCTGGTTGACATCCTGCGGGCTGCCCTCGGCACCCCGGACGGACAGAGCAGTCCCGTGGGCTGCAACATCATGGAAACCCTGCTGTCGGAGGCCTCGCGCCTGCCGAAGTTTTCAGAAACCAAGCACTGATCTTCAGGAGAGAAACCATGGATACCAAGACCTATCGTGTGAATGGCATGACCTGCGGCGGCTGCGTCAAGCATGTGGAAAAGGCTCTCCGGGCCGTGCCCGGCGTGGTGGCCGTGACCGTGGATCTGGCCAAGGGCACGGCTGCGGTGGAAGGCACCGCCTCCATGGAAGCCCTGGCCGCCCGAGTGGCGGAAGCAGGCTACGACCTGGTCGGAACCGTTTGAGGCTGGAGACGCCGTGAGCCTACAAACCTACGCCGTGACGGGCATGACCTGCGCCTCCTGCGTGCGGCACGTGGAGAAGGCCCTGCAAGGGACTCCCGGCGTGTCTGCGGCTTCGGTGAATTTGGCCATGGCCACGGTGTCCGTGGAGGGAACGGCATCCTTTGAGATCATGGCGCTACAGGTGGAAGATGCGGGATACGGCCTGCTTCGGATGGAATCCGAGCGGCCCAAGGGTGAGGATCTCGCCCCGGCGCGAAGGCGGATGATCCTCGCCTTGGGACTGACTGCACCCATGCTCGCCATGATGATTCCTGGGGTGAGCTTGCACCTTCCTGGGTGGCTGCAGCTGCTTCTGGCCACACCGGTGGTGTTCGGCGCGGGACTTGGCTTCTTCCAACGGGCCCTCCGCCAGGCGCGCCACGGTCAGGCTTCCATGGACACCCTGATCGCGCTGGGATCCGCCGTAGCTTGGGCCTTCGCCCTGGGTGAGTGGTGGCACGGCGCCCACCACCTCAGTTTCGAGACTGCCTCGGCGCTGGTGGCCTTCCTGCTCACGGGCAAGTATCTGGAGGCCCGTGCCAAGTCCAAAGCCACCGACGCGCTCAAAGCCCTGCTGGATTTGGCCCCGCCCACGGCCCTGCGCCTGCAGCCGGACGGCTCTGCGCTGGAAGTTCCGGTGGCCGCGCTGCACCCGGGCGATCGGGTGCGGGTGCTGCCGGGCCAGGCGGTTCCTGCGGATGGGCGCATCTGCGCGGGCCAGGCGGAAGTGGACGAATCCATGCTCACGGGCGAGCCTCTACCCATAGCCAAAGGATTGGGTGATGCCCTGGTGGCCGGGGCCGTGGTGTACGGATCGGCGTTGGAATTGGAGATCCAGGCGGTGGGCGCGGATACGCAACTGGCCCGCATGGCGGCCATGGTGGCTCAGGCCCAGGGTTCCAAGGCCCCGGCGCAGGATCTGGCGGATCGCATCAGCGCCGTGTTTGTGCCCGTGATCCTCCTGCTGGCGGTGATGACGTTCGTGGGTTGGTGGTGGCTGGGCGGGGGTTGGGCCCATGCCTGGCGGCCCGCCGTGACGCTGTTGGTGATTGCCTGTCCTTGTGCACTCGGGTTGGCGACCCCGGTGGCCGTCATGGTGGGCATTGGCTCGGCCGCCCGGAAAGGTGTGCTGGTGAGGGATGCTGCGGCTCTGGAGGCCTTGGGCCAAGCGACGGACCTGGTCTTCGATAAGACGGGCACCTTGACCGAGGGGCGGCCAAGGGTGAGGCGAGTAATGACGGTGGGAGACATGCCCGAGGCAGATCTGCTGCAAGTGGCGGCCAGCCTCGAACGGGATTCGGAGCATCCCATCGCCCGGGGGATCGGCGCGGCGCATGCCGGAACGCTGCTTGAGGTGAAAGGCTTCCGCGCCTTCCCTGGTGGCGGCATATCTGGAACCGTCACGGGTCGTGCCTGGCGCTTGGGGAATGCGGCCTTCCTGGGACTCTTCTTTCCGAAGGTGGAAGCGGACAGCACCGTGGTGGGGCTGGCCGATGAACGGGGGTTGCAAGGGGTCTTCGTGCTGGGCGACCAGTTGAGGGCTGAGGCTGCGACGGTGGTTGGGGCCCTGAAGGCGCGGGGCCTCCGGCTGCATCTGCTCACGGGCGATCGCGAAGAGCCCGCCCGGATGATGGCGGAGGCTGCGGGTATCACGAAAGTCGTGGCGGGTGTGCGCCCCGAGGGAAAACTGGCGCACTTGAAAGCGCTTCAGGCCAACGGGGCGGTGGTTGGGTTTGTGGGGGATGGAGTCAACGATGCGCCCCCATTGGCACAGGCGGATTGCGGCATCGCCATGGGTTCGGGCGGCGGGGACCGGGGCACGGCTGCGGCCATGGCTGCGGCGCCATTGGTGCTTATGCGCTCGGGCCTTGAGTCCATCCTGGCGGCACGGGATCTGGCCATACGGATGCACCGCGTGATTCGCCAGAACCTGGGCTGGGCCTTCGGCTACAACCTGATGCTGGTGCCTCTGGCGGCTCTGGGCCAACTGGAGCGCTTTGGGGGCCCCATGCTGGCAGGGGTGGCGATGGGGCTGAGTTCCCTCACCGTCGTGCTGAATGCTCTTCGCTTGAGACGCTAAAGATCGCGAGCCAGCTCTTTCAGGTAGGTGGCGAAGTCGTCGTGGAGATCGTCCCGCTTCAGGGCGAACTCCACGTTGGCCTTCAGGTAGTCCAGCTTGTTGCCGGTGTCGAAGCGCTTGGCGGGGATGGGCGCCGCCACCAGCCTGCCTTCCCGGGCCAGCTCCGCCAGGGAATCGGTGAGCTGGTATTCGCCACCTACGCCGGGTTCGAGCGCCGCAAGGTGGTCGAACACTCGGGGCTCTAGCACGTAGCGGCCCACCACCGCCCATCGGCTGGGTGCATGAGCAGGGTCAGGCTTTTCGACAATGGTTGTCACATCCCAGGCATCGCCCGGGTTCATCGGTGCGTTGACGATGCCATAGCGGGAGACATGATCGAGGGGGACTTCCTGGACACCCACCACTGATTTGCCAGTGGCGTGGTAGGCCGCGATGAGCGCGTCAAGCGCGGAATCGCGTTCGTCGAAGACATCATCGCCCAGCAGCAGTGCGAAGGACTCATCACCCACAGCGTGGCGCGCGCAGAGCACTGCGTGGCCCAGGCCGAGCGGTTCGCCTTGGCGCACATAGGCGAACTGGGCGAGGTGGCTGATGCCCTGGATCAGATCGAGATCCTCCTGCTTGCCGCGGCGGCGCAGGGTGTCTTCCAACTCGAAGGAGACGTCGAAATGGTTTTCGATGGCCGCCTTGCCGCGACCGGTGACCAGCACAAGGCTTTCCACGCCGGCCCGGATGGCTTCTTCGACCACGTACTGGATCACCGGGGTATCGACCAAGGGCAGCATTTCCTTGGGTTGCGCCTTGGTGGCCGGCAAGAAGCGGGTGCCCAGGCCCGCGACGGGGATGACGGCCTTGCGAAGGGTCTTCATGGCTACTCCGATGGCCCATGATGGCCCAAGGATGGGCCGGGAATGAAGGATTGGGGCCCTCTCTGTAAATTTTCTCTTGCACTTTGGGATGTGGGTGTTAGTCTAAATGTCCTGCGCAGTTGAGGCTGCGAGGTGCCACGGGAAGCCAAGTTGCTGAAGTGGACTGTGTTGAGGCACAGGGGCGTCTTTGAAAACCGGATAGAAGATAGGAAGCCTTTGAGGGTTCTGTGGGGCGTCTAAGGATGTCGCACGGAATTCAGAACAATTTTTCGACCAGAACATTTATCCAAGGGGTGAGAGCCCTGAGGAGCAAGAGTTCAGAATGAAACTTGAGAGTTTGATCCTGGCTCAGAATGAACGCTGGCGGCGTGCCTAACACATGCAAGTCGGATGTGCCGCAAGGTGCATGGCAGACGGGTGAGTAACGCGTAGGGAATCTACCTCTTTGTGGGGAATAACGCTCCGAAAGGAGTGGTAATACCGCATGAGACCGTGGACTGGGATGTCTACGGTGAAACCTGGGGACCGCAAGGCCTGGGGCAAGGAGAGGATCCTGCGTCTGATTAGCTAGTTGGCGGGGTAATGGCCCACCAAGGCGACGATCAGTAGCCGGCCTGAGAGGGTGATCGGCCACACTGGAACTGAGACACGGTCCAGACTCCTACGGGAGGCAGCAGTGGGGAATTTTGCGCAATGGACGAAAGTCTGACGCAGCAACGCCGCGTGGGTGATGAAGGTCTTCGGACTGTAAAACCCTGTCGTCAGGGACGAAGGTTAGGGGGTTAATAACCCTTTAGCTTGACGGTACCTGGAGAGGAAGCCCCGGCTAACTCTGTGCCAGCAGCCGCGGTAATACAGAGGGGGCAAGCGTTATTCGGAATTATTGGGCGTAAAGGGCGCGTAGGCGGTTTTTTAAGTCAGATGTGTAATCCCCGAGCTTAACTTGGGAACTGCATCTGAGACTGGAAGGCTAGAGTACTGGAGAGGGTGGTGGAATTCCTCGTGTAGCGGTGAAATGCGTAGAGATGAGGAGGAACACCAGTGGCGAAGGCGGCCACCTGGACAGTAACTGACGCTGAGGCGCGAAAGTGTGGGTAGCAAACAGGATTAGATACCCTGGTAGTCCACGCTGTAAACGATGAACACTTGGTGTGGAGGGAGTTGACCCCTTCCGTGCCGGAGCTAACGCGTTAAGTGTTCCGCCTGGGGAGTACGGTCGCAAGGCTGAAACTCAAAGGAATTGACGGGGGCCCGCACAAGCGGTGGAGCATGTGGTTTAATTCGACGCAACGCGAAGAACCTTACCTGGGCTTGAACTGCAGTGGACCGGTGCAGAGATGTGCCTTTTCGCAAGAACTGCTGCAGAGGTGCTGCATGGCTGTCGTCAGCTCGTGTCGTGAGATGTTGGGTTAAGTCCCGCAACGAGCGCAACCCTTACCCGTAGTTGCCAGCGCGTCATGGCGGGAACTCTACGGGGACTGCCCGGGTTAACCGGGAGGAAGGTGGGGATGATGTCAAGTCCTCATGGCCCTTATGTCCAGGGCTACACACGTGCTACAATGGGCGATACAAACCGTTGCAAAGTCGCGAGATGGAGCTAATCGGAGAAAGTCGTCCTCAGTTCGGATTGTAGTCTGCAACTCGACTACATGAAGGTGGAATCGCTAGTAATCGTGTATCAGAATGATACGGTGAATACGTTCCCGGGCCTTGTACACACCGCCCGTCACATCACGAAAGCCGGGAGCACTTGAAGAGGCTGTGGTAACCCGCAAGGGGGCTAGGTCTCAATGGTGAACTTGGTGATTGGGGTGAAGTCGTAACAAGGTAGCTGTAGGAGAACCTGTGGCTGGATCACCTCCTTTCTAAGGAGAGTCACTTTTAGGAGTGACGATAGGTCAACGCTTCCGATCGAATTTCTATCCGGTTTTTAAAGACGCTCGTGATGTTTGACGAGCGTGTTTGGGCGTCCAGATTGGGCCCGTAGCTCAGCTGGGAGAGCGCCTGGTTTGCATCCAGGAGGTCGTCGGTTCGATCCCGGTCGGGTCCACCAGCGCCTTCAGGTTGCACAACGGGGGCCTATAGCGCTCCTGAGTGCACCAAGCACAAGGGCCTATAGCTCAGTCTGGTTAGAGCGCACGCCTGATAAGCGTGAGGTCGGTGGTTCGAATCCACCTAGGCCCACCACCATTTCGCAGGAATGCGAAATAGGACGGAATCGACAAAGTCGATTGTCGCCCGAAGGGGGCCGTGCAGGATGCGAGGCATCACGACGAATGCTTGAGTTGAGTTGAAGTCCCGAGGGATTTGAATCCAGCTCAAGACTGACTCAAGGGTCGGTTGCCGAAAGGCAGAGTTGTTTGACATTTAAATAGAAGGAATAGAGAAGGGTATCCACAGCGTTGAAGTGACGTTGTGGGATTAGCGAGGCAAGTTTTAGCGAAAATACTCTCGTGGGTCTGAAGTCAATGTAATTCATTGATGGAAGGCCAAGTTACAAAGGGTTGACGGTGGATGCCTTGGCAGATGACAGCGATGAAGGACGTGGTAAGCTGCGAAAAGTCTCGGGGAGTTGCACGCGAACGGTGATCCGGGAATGTCCGAATGGGGAAACCCAACTGGGTGAAAGCTCAGTTATCTCTCAGCTGAATTCATAGGCTTTGAGAAGCGAACGTGGGGAAGTGAACCATCTCAGTACCCACAGGAACAGAAAACAACAGTGATTCCGGTAGTAGCGGCGAGCGAAACCGGAAGAGCCCAAACCTCATACGTGTAAGCGGCAGGCGTTGCGTATGGGGGGTCGTGGGACCTACAGGTCAGGGCTGCCCCCTGGCACAGAGTTACAAAACCTCTAGTTAGCGGAACGGCATGGAAAGGCCGGCGATACAGGGTGATAGCCCCTTATGCGAAAGCTACGAGGACTCTGAGTGGTGTTCCCAAGTATGTCGGGGCACGAGAAACCTTGACAGAATTTGCCGCGACCATGCGGTAAGGCTAAATATGTTCATCTGACCGATAGTGAACCAGTACCGTGAGGGAAAGGCGAAAAGAACCCCGATGAGGGGAGTGAAATAGAACCTGAAACCGTCAATCTACAAGCAGTGGAACCCCTATGGTTTACCAGGGGAACCGCGTGCCTTTTGCATAATGAGCCGGCTAGTTATTTTCAGTGGCGAGGCGAAGCCGATGAGGCGAAGCCGTAGGGAAACCGAGTCTGAATAGGGCGACCAGTCGCTGGAAATAGACGCGAAACGGGATGATCTATCCTTGACCAGGATGAAGTCCGGGTGACACCGGATGGAGGTCCGAACCAGTGTGGGTTGAAAACCGCTTGGATGAGTTGAGGATAGGGGTGAAAGGCCAATCAAATTCCGTGATAGCTCGTTCTCTCCGAAATAGCTTTAGGGCTAGCGTCGGATGTTTCGTCGTGCAGGTAGAGACCTGAATGGACTAGGGGGCTTACCAGCTTACTGAATCCAACCAATCTTCGAATGGCACGCCGTGAAGTCCGGCAGTCAGAC
This sequence comes from Geothrix sp. PMB-07, assembly GCF_030758935.1. Taxonomy (NCBI): domain Bacteria; kingdom Pseudomonadati; phylum Acidobacteriota; class Holophagae; order Holophagales; family Holophagaceae; genus Geothrix; species Geothrix sp. PMB-07. The sequence continues at coordinate 4,031,367 of NZ_CP132333.1, read as the reverse complement.
TGCGGGTGATAAGATCCGTAGTCGAGAGGGAAAGAACCCAGATCGCCAGCTAAGGTCCCAAAATACATGCTAAGTGGAAAAGGATGTGGATGTGCTTAGACAGCCAGGAGGTTAGCTTAGAAGCAGCTATCCTTTAAAGAAAGCGTAATAGCTCACTGGTCAAGCGGGTCTGTGCCGACAATTCAACGGGGCTAAAGCATGTTACCGAAGCTGCGAACGTAAGTGGTAGGGGAGCATTCCCTACGTCTGTGAAGGTTGACCGTAAGGACAGCTGGAGACATGGGAAGAGACTCTGTCGGCATAAGTAGCGTAAAGACGGGCGAGAACCCCGTCCGCCGTAAGACTAAGGTTTCCAACGCAAGGTCAATCCGCGTTGGGTTAGTCGGACCCTAAGCTGAGGCCGAAAGGCGTAAGCGATGGAAGGCTGGTTAATATTCCAGCACCATGAGCATCTCGTTTGTACGATGCAGGGACGCAGGAAGGTAGGGACGCAGAGCTATGGAATGTTCTGCGAAAGGATCCAAGGGTGGCGCTTAGGGAAGTCCGGGTGCCATGAGCTCAAGGTTTCTGACGAAAAGTCCTGATCCTACACTGCCGAGAAAAGCTGCTAAGGAGAGGTGCTTGTGTCCGTACCGCAAACCGACACAGGTAGTCGAGGAGAGAATCCTCAGGCGTTTGAGAGAACTCTGCTGAAGGAACTCGGCAAATTAACCCCGTAACTTCGGGAGAAGGGGTACCACGGTAGGGTTCATAGCCCGAGGTGGTGGCACATAAATGTTCCAGGCGACTGTTTAACAAAAACACAGGTCTCTGCAAACTCCAAAGAGGAGGTATAGGGGCTGACGCCTGCCCGGTGCCGGAAGGTCAAGAGGAGCGGTCAGCGCAAGCGAAGCTGCGAATTTAAGCCCCGGTGAACGGCGGCCGTAACTATAACGGTCCTAAGGTAGCGAAATTCCTTGTCGGGTAAGTTCCGACCTGCACGAATGGCGTAACGATCTGGAAACTGTCTCCAGCAGAGACTCAGCGAACTTGTAGCACCGGTGAAGATGCCGGTTACCCGCACTTAGACGGAAAGACCCCGTGCACCTTTACTACACCTTGACATTGAGGTTGGCGTTGGACTGTGCAGGATAGGTGGGAGACTATGAAACTGGCTCGTTAGGGTCGGTGGAGTCACCCTTGAGATACCACCCTGTTTAACGCTGATCTCTAACTCGCACCCGTGATCCGGGTGGAAGACAATGTCAGGCGGGTAGTTTGACTGGGGCGGTCGCCTCCTAAAGCGTAACGGAGGCGTACGAAGGTTCCCTCAGGCTGTTTGGAAATCAGCCGCAGAGCGCAATAGTATAAGGGAGCTTGACTGCGAGTCAGACACGACGAGCAGGTGCGAAAGCAGGTTATAGTGATCCGGTGGTCCCGAATGGAAGGGCCATCGCTCAACGGATAAAAGGTACGCCGGGGATAACAGGCTGATCTTGCCCAAGAGTTCATATCGACGGCAAGGTTTGGCACCTCGATGTCGACTCATCACATCCTGGGGCTGAAGCAGGTCCCAAGGGTTCGGCTGTTCGCCGATCAATAGTGGTACGTGAGTTGGGTTCAGAACGTCGCGAGACAGTTCGGTCCCTATCTAGTGTGGGCGCAGGAGATTTGAGAGGACCTGTCCTTAGTACGAGAGGACCGGGATGGACTGACCTCTGGTGTTCCAGTTGTGCCTCCAGGTGCAATGCTGGGTAGCTATGTCGGGAAGTGAGAAGCGCTGAAAGCATCTAAGCGCGAAACACCCCTCAAGATGAGATCTCCCTATGAGACCCGTGGAAGACCACCACGTTGATAGGTCGCATGTGTAAGGCCGGTAACGGCTTAAGCTGAGCGATACTAATCGGTCCACAGACTTGACCTTTCATCAATCAATTACATACTTAATACCCACGAACGCGCCAAAAGGCGCCTCGCTAAATCCCTTCTCACTCTTTCTAAGCCTTCGTCGTGGCTTTTCCCCAAGTGTCACACCCGTTCCCATCCCGAACACGGCAGTTAAGACTTGGAGGGCCGATGATACTGCGCATCACATGCGTGGAAAAGTAGGTCGCTGCGACGTTAAATCCCCTCTGGGCCATCACAACTGATGGCCCAGAGCTGTTTTGGCGGTAAAATTTTTCTCTTCTTTCGAGGAATCCATGACCATCGAGGTTCGACTTCCAGACGACTCCCTTCGGCAGCTGCCCGAGGGTGCCACTGGTACCGACCTGGCCGGTGGCATTGGCGCTCGGCTACTGGATGCCGCCTTGGCCATCAAGGCGGATGGCAAGTTGATGGACCTCAAGGCGCCGCTGGTGAACGGTGCCAAAGTCGAGATCGTCACCAGTAAAACACCGGAAAGCCTGGAATTGATCCGCCATTCGACGGCCCACTTGTTGGCGCACGCCGTGAAGCGGCTGTATCCCAATGCCCGCGTGGGCATCGGCCCGGTTATCGAGGATGGGTTCTACTACGACTTCTGGGTGGAAAAGCCATTCACGCCGGAAGATCTTCCCGTGATCGAAGCCGAAATGCGGAAGATTGTGGCAGAAGGCATCGAGGTGGTTCGTGAGGATCTCGGTCGGGACGCTGCTGTGGCGCGGTTCGAGGCCATGGGCGAGCCGCTCAAGGTGGAAGTGGTTTCCGGCATTCCGTCCGGTGACATCATCAGCGGCTACAGCCAGGGCGATTTCTATGATCTTTGCCGTGGTCCCCACGTCCCAAACACCGCCAAATTGAAGGTCTTCAAGCTGCAGAGCATCGCCGGCGCCTATTGGAAGGGCGACGAGAAGAACCAGATGCTGAGCCGCATCTATGGCACCGCCTTCCACACGCAAAAGGAATTGGACGACCACCTGAAGCGGCTCGAGGAAGCCAAGGCTCGGGATCATCGCAAGCTGGGCAAGGAACTCGGACTGTTTTCCTTCCATCCAGAGGCACCCGCTTCCCCCTTCTTCCATCCCAAGGGGACCCAGGTTTACAACGAACTGGTCACTTATGTCCGTGAGCTGTATTTCAAGTACGGCTACAGCGAGGTAATCACGCCGCAGATCATGGATGTGGCGCTCTGGAAGACCAGCGGACACTACGAGAACTTTGCAGACAGCATGTACTTCACCACCGCCGAAGAGCGGGAATACGCCATGAAGCCCATGAACTGTCCTGGGCACTGCCTCATGTTCGGCACCCAGAAGCACAGCTACCGTGATCTGCCCCTGCGCTTCGCCGATTTCGGACGACTGCACCGCTATGAGCGCAGCGGTGTTACCCATGGGCTCACCCGCGTCCGTACCTTCTGCCAGGATGATGCCCACATCTACTGCACCCCTGAGCAGATCAAAGCCGAGATGGCCTCTTTTCTTGACCTGCTGAAAGAGGTCTACGACACCTTCGGCTTTGAGGGAACGCGGGTGGCACTAAGCACCAGACCCGAGAAGCGCCTCGGCACCGACGAAATCTGGGATGCGGCGGAAGGAGCCCTCGCTGAGGCTCTGAACGAAGCGGGCATCCCCTTCACCTTGAATCCCGGTGAGGGTGCCTTTTATGGCCCGAAGATCGAGTTCCAGGTCTTGGACGCCCTCAAGCGGCCCTGGCAGCTGGGCACCTTGCAGGTCGACTACATGATGCCCCAGCGGTTCGACCTGAACTACACCCAGGCTGATGGCACTGAAGGCCGCCCAGTCATGCTCCATCGCGCCATCCTCGGCAGCCTGGAGCGGTTCATGGGCATCCTCATCGAGCACACCGCCGGGGCCTTTCCGGCCTGGCTGGCGCCCACCCAAGTAACCATCCTCCCCATCACGGACCGGGCCAACGCCTTTGCGACTGAAGTTCTGGCCCAAGCCAAGGCCCTCGGCATTCGTGCGGATTTGGATGCACGGAATGAAAGCCTGAAGGCCAAAATCCGTGAAGCTCAGTTGGCGAAAGTCCCGTATATGCTCGTGATCGGCGATCGGGAAGCCGAGGCGGGGACAGTCTCTGTGCGGCATCGCCACCGCGGGGACCTGGGCGTTCAGCCGCTAGATGGTTTCCTGGCCACGCTGGTTGCTGAAGTCAAAGATCGCCAACGCTGAATTGGTTTTCCGTGCTTGGCGAAGTGAGATTCAAGTGTTAGACTTTTTGTCCTTGTGTAACTAGGGGAGGAACCATTCGTCCGAACGAGACCCGCATCAACGACGGCATCCGGGCTCAAGAGGTCCGCGTCATCTCCGAAGATGGCGAACAGCTTGGCGTGATGCCTCCCCACCAGGCCATCCGGATCGCTGAAGAACGCGGCCTCGACCTGGTGGAAGTGGCCGGAAACGCTCAGCCTCCAGTCTGCCGAATCATGGACTACGGCAAGTACAAGTTCATGGAAGCGAAGCGGGAGCACGCCGCCCGGGCGAAGCAGAAAAACATCGTGGTCAAGGAAGTGAAGTTCCGCCCCAAGACCGATGATCACGATTTTGATTTCAAAGTGAAGCACATCCTGCGGTTCCTGGAGGAAGAAGACAAAGTCAAAGTGGTGGTCATGTTCCGCGGACGTGAAGTCGTCCATCGTGACATCGGCTACCGGATCATCGAAGAAGTCATCCAGCGCGTTGGCGACAAGGCCATCGTGGAAAAGGGTGCCGGCATTGATGGTCGCGACATGCACGCCATCCTGGCGCCGAAGATTGTGGAAGTACCCAAAGCCCCCAAGAAGCCCAAACCGGCCAAGCCTGAAACCCCAGCTGCAGAAGCCCAAATCTAGCGAGGAATCCATGAGCGGTTACAAGATCAAGACCCACAAGGGCGCCCAGAAGCGCTTCAAGAAGACCGCCGGCGGCAAGTTCAAGCGCGGCTGCTCGCATCAGCGCCACATCTTGACTAAGAAGACCGCCAAGCGGAAGCGTCAGCTGGACATGGGCGGCATGGTGGCCAAGGCCGACCAGAAGGCCGTCGCGGCGATGCTCCCCTACGCGTGATTTCCTCTGGGGGTTCCACGCTCCGCTTCGCTGCGCGAACACCCCCGGACCCCCATGCACGTCGCAGGCATGGCCTGCTCAGTGCTTGGATTCTCTCGCTGACGATCCTACAATCGTTGGTTCAACCCGGTGGCTGACACCACCCCCGATGAGGCCTTCAAAGCGCGCCGATCAGCGGACGAGCTGCCTCGAGGAAAGGAACACCCATGACTCGCGTCAAACGCGGTTTTAAACGGGCCCAGCGCCGCAAGCGCATGATGAAGTTCGCCAAGGGCTTCTACGGCGCCAAGTCCCGCCTGTATCGTTCCGCCAAGGAAGCCGTCGAAAAGGCTCTTGGCTACGCCTACCGCGACCGCAAGGTCAAGAAGCGTGATTTCCGCCGCCTCTGGGTGGTGCGCATCAGCGCCGCCTGCGGTCAGAACGGCACCAGCTACTCGAAGTTCATGGGCGGCCTGAAGAAGGCTTCCGTGGATCTCGACCGCAAGATCCTCGCGGATCTCGCCGTGCGCAATCCTGAAGCGTTTACCAAGCTCGTGGCTGTGGCCAAGGGCTGATCGCGAACGACATCGCAGAAACCCGAAAGGCCGCGCAAGCGGCCTTTCCTTGTTTAGAACCACCTGTGCTGAGGGATCCATGGACCAACTGCTTCCCGCAGAAATCGTCGAGGCTGGCGGGGCCTTTCCGGGCGCCTTGGCGGCTTGCGGAGACCTGGACGCGTTGCTGCGCCTCAAGGGCGCCTACGTGGGCCGCGAGGGCAGCCATGCCGCGCGCCTGATGGAGTTGCTGAAGGTGGCGCCCAAGGAACAGAAGCGCGATCTGGGAGCTGCCATCAACGCCCTCAAGCAACAGTGGGAGGAAGGCCTGAAGGTCCGCCAGGCGGAGTTGGAGGCGGCCAAGAAGAACCTGAATGCGCGCGCCTCCCAGTGGGATCCCACCCTGCCGCCGCCCGTGCCTGCGCAGGGCGCCCTGCATCCACTGAATCGCCTCATGGATCGGCTGGTGGACGTCTTCCGACCGCTGGGTTTTCACGTGGAAGAGGGCCCCGAAGTTGAGAACGAGGCCCACAACTTCGATGGTCTGAACATTCCCGAAGATCACCCGGCGAAGGCTTCATCGGACACCTTCTATTTCGCTGAGCATCCAGAGCTGCTGCTGCGCACCCACACCAGCCCCGTACAGGTGCGCACGCTTCTGCGCGTGGCGCCAACCCTCGCGGAGCGCGGTGGCATCCGCTTCCTGGCCCCGGGCCGCGTCTACCGCAAGGATGAGATCGATCCCACCCACAGCCCCATGTTCCATCAGGTGGAGGGCATGCTGGTGGGTCACAACATCGGCATGCAGCACTTGAAAGGCACCCTGGAATACGCGCTGCGGGCGCTGTTCGGCCCGCACACCGAAATCCGTCTGCGTCCCTCCTACTTCCCCTTCGTCGAACCCGGTTGCGAGGTGGATTTGAGCTGTCCGCTCTGCGGCGCGAAGGGTTGTCGTGTATGCAAGGGTTCCGGATGGGTGGAGATTCTGGGCGCGGGCCTCATTCATCCCAACGTGCTGAGTTATGCGGGCATTGATCCCGCCGAGTGGTCTGGCTGGGCCTTCGGCATGGGGGTGGAGCGCATGTCCATGATGCTGAGCCAGACGCCGGATCTGCGGTTGTTCTTCGAGAACGACCAGAGATTCTTGAAGGTCATGGGAGGGCTGGACTGATGTGGATTGAACGGAAGGTCCTGGCCCAGGAAATCCCCGCCGTGGCAGAGATGGATACGCGGCAGCTGTGTGAGCTGCTCGCCTCGCTGGGGTTCCCGGTGGATGGCGTGGCCCAGCGCGAAGGCACCGAGGCGCTGGATGTGGACATCACGGCCAACCGCGGGGATGTCATGTCGCATCGCGGCGCCGCACGGGAAATTGCCGCCAAGCTGGGTAAGCCCCTTGCGCCCATTCCGGCGGCACCTCTGTCAGAAGGCACGCCGGTGGTGGAGGTGAGGCTGGAAAGCCCTGCCTGCCCCACGTACAGCACCGCGGTGTTGGAGCTGGGTAAGGGGACAACGCCTCAGGCCGCGCAGTCCTTCCTGGCGGCCCTGGAAGCCTCGGCCAAGAAGCTGCCCGCCGTCGATGCATCCAACGAACTGCTGCACCGCTATGGCCACCCCACCCACGCCTTCGACGCCGACCGCATCCGCGGCGCGGTGACCGTCCGCTGGGCCAAGGCGGGCGAAAGCGTGGTGACGCTGGATGGCGTGACGCGCAACCTGACATCGCAGGATCTGATCATCGCCGATGAATCCGGCCCCATCGCCCTGGCGGGGGTCATGGGCGGGGACAGCACCAAGGTGACGGAAGCCACCACCCGCGTGCTGCTGGAAAGCGCCTACTTCGACGCGAAGACGGTGCGGGCCATGGCGCGCCGTCACAGCCTGCACACCGACGCCTCCCACCGCTTTGGCCGCGGCGCGGACCGCGCCATGCCGAAGGTGGCCCGTGATCTGCTGGTGGACCGTCTGCAGGCCTGGTGTGGCGCGAAGCTGATCGGCGCCTGGACGGCGGGTTCTGTGCCCCAATCTCCTGCCGTTGTGCTGCTGTCAGAAGGTCTGTTGAATCGGGTGGCGGGAGAGCCCGTGTCCCTGGCGGATGCAGCCAAGGTCCTCCAGCAGCTGGGCTGCGGGGTGGAAGTGGCGGCGGGTGAACTCAACGTCGTGCCACCCTCCTGGCGGCATGATCTCTCCATCGCTGAGGATCTGGCGGAGGAAGTGCTCCGCCTTCGGGGTTACGAGCGCATTCCCTCGGTGCTGCCGCCCTTGGAGGGACCGCCGGAACCCCTGTCGCCTCTCTACCTTCAGCGGCAGTGCGTGTCGCGCCGCCTGGCCCATCTTGGGTTCCACCAGACCGTGACCTACGGCTTCATCAGCCCCGAGGCGGATGCGGCTTTCGCAAGCGTTGGAAATGCCCCTGAGGGTCGAACGCTGTCCAATCCCCTTGGCCAGGAATACTCCGTCATGCGCGGCTCCCTGCTGCCCAGCCTGCGGGCCGCGGCGGAACAGAACCTGCGTCAGGGCGCCCGGGAGGTGCGGCTCTTCGAGTTGGCCCCCACCTATGTCAGCGGCCCGAAAGGTCCCGTGGAACGGTTCTCCCTGGGCGTGGTCTGGGGCGGCGTCCAGGGGGGTGAGGATTATCTGAGCCCGGCCCGAAACGTGGTAGAGGCGGATCTCACGGGCGTGGCCAAGGCATTGGGCCTGGAAAACCTCTCCCAGGTGCGAGCTCTGGGCGAAGGGCTCTTCGCCTTCGAGGTGCCGGTCTCGGCCCTGCCCGAACCCACCACGAGGATCATCCCGGCCTTCAGGCCCTTCAGCCGCTTCCCCTCGGTGGAGCGGGACCTGTCGCTCCTGGTGGATCTGGGCCAGTCCCATGCAGCCCTGACCCAGGCCATGAAGGCGGCCCTGCCCGCGGAAACGCTTCAGGACCTCCGCTGCGTCGATGTGTTCCGGCACAAGAGCTTGCCGGAAGGGAGGCAGGCCTGGCTGATGCGCCTGCGCTTCCAGGCCGAGCGGACCTTGGTGGGCGAGGAGGTGGACGGCTGGATGACCTCGGCCCTGGCCGCGGCGGAATCCCTGGGTGCCCGGCTTCGGGCTTAAGATGGGCAATGTGAGGCGACCATGGATCTTCTGAAGCAACTCGAATCGAAAATGCAGGCCCTGGTGCAGCAACGCAACCAGCTCAAGGAAGAACTGGACGCACTCAAGGCCGCCGGTGCGGCGGGCGACCAGGAGCTCCAGAGCCTCCGCACTCAGCTGGAAGCAGCCATGGCGGATAAGGTTGCCTTGGAAAAAGACCGCGAGGCCGTGAAGGAGCAGGTGGCGTCCATCCTCCGGGCCCTGGAGGCCCTGGGATGAAGCCGCCCGCCCCACTGCCGGGCACCCGGCCGGTCACCGTGACGGTTCTGGGGCGGTCCCTGCAGGTCCAAACGGACCGGCCCGAAACCATGGAGGCCGCCATCCGGATTCTGGAAGACACCTTTCAGGACATGGACTCCCAATGCCAGTTAAGATGGGGGAGCGTCCCGAAGGGCCTCGACACCCCGTCCTGGTACCTGCTGGGCGCCCTGAACCTGGCGCACCGAGTGGCGCGACTGGAACAGGAAGCCAACCAGCACACCCATAACCTGGAACAGACCCTTTCCAAGCTACTGAGCGATGTTCCGGACGAACCTTCCGCCCCTATGCCACTTCTTGACGAGGACGGAGACTGATTTCCCTGCGAGGCCCGTGATTATGGCCAAGCGCTTGTTCCGTAAGTCGACTCGGGAGACCTTCCCCCTGTCCTGTGCGTTCCGCGCGACGGCGCGCCTTAGCCAGGGACTCTGGTTTCCCCCCTATTAAACTAGGGAACTCGGCACGCCTCCACGACTGAGCGGGGATTTTCATCTTGGTGCTGGTGGCTCTTTGGATCCTCTTTCCTTGGAGTCGCCCATGAATCTGATCGACTGGATTTTCCTCTGTTTCACCATCGTTTCCGGTGGGCTGGCCTTCCTCTTCGCCATGAAGGCGCAGAAGGCCACGGTGGACAGTTCGCAAGCCCAGGCCAAGGCCGAAGCCGACATCAAGTCGGAGCGTGAGCGGCTCCTTGAAGAGGCCCGCAAGGAAGCCCAGCGTCTTTTGGACCGCGGTGCCAAGGACGCGGAATCCGTTCGCAAGGAATCCGAACTGAAGGCGAAGGATCAGGCCCTGCTGGCCCGCCAGGAAGCCGAGAAACTGCTGACCGAACGCCAGAACAATCTGGAGAAACAGGAGCAGCGGATCCAGGCGAAGGAGCAGGGGCTCCAATCGAAGGAAGAGAACCTCGACAAGAAGACCCAGCAGGTGGATCAGAAGGCCAAGGATCTCGAGGTCCTTTCGGAAAAGCGCAAAGCCGAGCTGGAGAAGCTCGAGGCCCAGCAGGCCGAGGCCAAGCAACTGGTGGAAGCCCAGGCCAAGCGCCTGGAGGAAGTCGCCGGTCTCACCCGCGAAGACGCCAAGAAGGAACTGATCTCCCAGCTGGAATATGCCGCCAAGATGGATGCCGCCAAGACCGTGCGCCGCATCGAGGAAGAGGCGCTGGAGGACGCCCAGAAGAAGGCCCGCTGGACCATCGGGGCCGCCATCCAGCGCGTGGCTTCAGACGTGGTGACCGAGCAGGCCGTGAGTTCTGTGCAGCTGCCCAGCGACGATCTCAAGGGCCGCATCATCGGCCGCGAGGGCCGCAACATCCGCGCGCTGGAAAAGGCTACGGGCTGCGACCTGATCGTGGACGATACGCCCGAAAGCATCGTCGTCTCCAGTTTTGACCCCATCCGGCGGGAAGTAGCCCGGCAGGCCATCCTCAAGCTCCTGGCCGATGGCCGCATCCACCCTGCCCGCATCGAAGAGGTGGTGGAGAAGGTGAAGGTCGACATGGACCAGCACCTGAAGGAAATCGGCGAGGCCGCCTGCATCGAACTGGGCTTTCCCGACGTGCATCCCAAGCTGCACAAGCTGGTGGGCCGCCTGAACTACCGCACCTCGTATGGCCAGAACGTGCTGGAGCACACCAAGGAAGTGGCCCGCATCGCCGAATACATGGCCGGAGAGATGGGTGCGGATGCCAAGCTTTCCCGCCGGGCCGGCCTCTTCCATGACATCGGCAAGGCCATCGACCGCGAAGTGGAAGGCACCCACATCGAGATCGGCATGCAGCTCATGCAGCGCTACGGAGAGAAAGAAGACGTCATCCATGCCATGAGCTGCCATCACGGGGACTTCGAGCCCCGCACCGTGGAGGCCATGCTCATCACCGCCGCGGATGCGCTCAGCGCCGCGCGCCCCGGTGCCCGCCGCGAAATGCTGGAGACCTACGTCAAGCGCCTGGAGCAGCTCGAGGGTATCGCCAACAGCTACAAGGGCGTGCAGAAGAGCTTTGCCATGCAGGCGGGCCGCGAGATTCGCATCCTGGTGGATGCCGGATCGGTGAACGACGACCAGGCCTACTGGATCGCCAAGGATGTCTCGCGCCGCATCGAGTCCGAGATGCAGTATCCCGGGCAGATCAAAGTCACGGTCATGCGCGAATTGCGCGCCGTGGAAATTGCGCGATAAGGCCTGGGGCCTGCCTCTGATAAAGTCCTGAAGGCAATCTCTGCCGCCAACAGGGACTCCTTGGACACGTCTCCTTCCTCGCCCTCCGCGACTGGCCCACTAAGCGTGGGCACAGTCGAGGCGATTGTGGGCCTGCTGGAAAAGGCTTCCCTGGCCTTCTACATCATGGATCGGGAAGGGCACCTCCTCCACGCGAACGGCCGGTTCCTGGATTGTCTTGGTACCACGGTGGATGGCCTGGCCGATTTCGACATGGAGCACCTGCGCCATGACTTGCCTTCTGAGGAAGCCAGGGAGTGGTTTCGTCGAGCCTTCGACCGGCCAGGGGATGTCTCGGAAGTCGGTCTGTGGCTGAGGGCGGATGGCACCACACTGCCCGTGCGGATGGCCGTGGTGGGGTTCCACACAGAGGTTGGAGACCGATTGCTGGGGTGGGGTCGCGATCACAGCGAGGAGAAGCTGGTCCTCGACCGACTCAAGGAGAGTGCGGAGCACCAGCGTCACTTGGCCGAAGGCATCTACGCGCTCAGTCTGACCCGCAGCCGGGAAGAGGTCTTCCAGGTGCTGATGGGTCGAGCCGGGGCCATCCTGCCCGGTCTGCACTGGTTCATCGGACACATCGGTCCAGGTGAGGCTCAGCGTCTGGGCGCCATGTCTGGCGTGGCTCCGGCCATTCGCGAACGGGTAAGTGCCGCCGTTCAGCAGCTGGGCTCTCCTTTGGCGGGAACGGGGTTCTCGAAGGAAATCCACGACCACCGCCGCCTCTGTTTCGTGGCGGATGCCGCTGCATCGGCCGAGCTGGTTCCACTCGAACTGGCCGAGTCCCACCGGCTGAAGAGCCTCCTGGGCGTGCCGCTGTTGTTCGAGGGGCATATCACCGGTGTGCTCTTTGGACTCGGATTTCAGGATGAGGCGTTCCCCATCCCGCGGGAGTCCCAGTTCGCCATCCTCCAGAATCTGGCCCGAATCGCCGCACTGGCCCTGGACCGAATCCAGGCAGAGGCTCGCCTCGAAGTCTCCGCCTCCCTGGCCAGGAACCTCGCCGCCGCCGTGAAGGACCTGGCCGGGGCCACTCGGGAAGACGATCTGGTGTCCACGCTGTTTCGCTGGGCCGCACAACTGGCCCCCCTGCAGGAGTGGTGGTTCAACCGCTTCGACGCCGGGGAGGGGGTGTCCTCGACTCAGTACTGGACGGCAGGTTTGCGTGTGTTCGGCAGCGAGGAAGAGATCCGCCGCCCCGTGGCCGTGAATCGGAGTCCCCTGCTGGAGGCCATGTACCTTCAGCACCGGAGCATCCACATCCCCCGTTGTGAAAGCCATCCCGACCTTCCGGACAGTGACCTGTGGCCCTTCCGGACCTTCGTGGGGCTGCCCATGGTGCATGAGGGTGAGGTGCTGGGATGCCTGGGCGGGGCCTCCTTCGGGCCCCAGGGTCACGTCTCCATCTCGGATGATCAGTTCGGTGCCCTGGAAAGCCTGGCCGAGGCCGCAGGCCTCGTCATGAACCGCGTCCATGCCAGGAGCGCCCTGGAGGCGCAGGAGACCCGGTTCCGCCTGCTCTTCGAACAGTCCCCCGACCCCATCCTGCTGCTGGCGGGCGGAGCCATTGTGGATGCCAACGCGGCTGCCTCTGAGCTGTTCGGGCTCGATCGCAGCGAGATGGCAGGCTGTCTCATGTGTGCCCTCTGCCCGGAGTGCCAGGCCGATGGCATGCCCAGCACGGAAGGGTGCCAGGCCCACATGGAGGCGGCGCTTTCGGGGGTTCATCAGCGCTTCGAGTGGACCTTTCTCTGTGCCAACGGAAGGGTGGCGCTCTGCCAGGTGAACCTCACGCGTTTGGATCATGGGAACCAGCCCATCCTCCATGCCATCGTGCGCGATATGACGGCCCAGAGGCAGGCGGAGGCAGAGCGGGCGGCCCTTGAGCGACAGCTGTTCCAGGCCCAGAAAATGGAGAGCCTCGGCGTGCTGGCAGGGGGCATCGCCCATGACTTCAACAACCTCCTGATGGGGGTGCTCGGCCACGCGGGCCTGGCCCTGGAGCAGCTCAGTCCCCTGCATCCCGCCAAGCGGAACCTGGAGGCCATCCAGAAGGCCGGGCAGCGGGCAGCAGACCTGACCCGGCAGATGCTTGCCTACTCAGGCCGGGGCCAGTTCGTGGTGCGTCCGCTGGACCTGACTGCACAGGTGGCGGAGATGCTGCACCTGCTGGAAGTCAGCATCCCCAAATCCGTGCTGCTGAACCTCGATCTGCACAAGGGGTTGCCGGCCATATCCGCAGATGCCACGCAAATCCAACAGGTGATCATGAACCTGGTCATCAATGCGGCAGAGGCCATCGGAGAAGCCTCCGGCGCCATCACCCTTTCCACCGGAGCCCAGCGCCTGGACACCGCGGACCTGGAACGGATGATGATGGGGGGCCAGGTGGCTCCAGGCTTGTTCGTATATCTGCAGGTGCAGGACACCGGGTGCGGCATGGACGCCGATACGGTCAGCCGGATCTTCGAGCCTTTCTTCACCACCAAGTTCACGGGGCGGGGCCTCGGGCTCTCCGCCATCATGGGCATTGTGCGGGGCCACCAGGGAGCACTCGAGGTGGATTCGGTGGTGGGCCAAGGCACGGCCTTCAAGGTCTTCTTCCCGGCCCAGGCTCTCGCGGCCGAAACCGCTGCCCTTCCGGGGCTGGACGTTCCCGTTCAACTTGGCCAGGGCATGATCCTGGTGGTTGACGATGATGAGACGGTTCGTGCCGTGGCCCGGCAGGCCCTCGAGTGGAAGGGCTTCCAAGTCGTCGAGGCCGCCGATGGCCGCGTGGCGGTGGATCTGGTCCAAGAGCACGGGGGCGCCATCGGTCTCGTGCTCCTGGACATGACCATGCCTCACCTTGGCGGAGAAGGGGCTTACATGGAGATGAGGAGCCTCCAGCCGGAGCTGAAGGTGATCCTCAGTTCGGGGTACAACGAGGCCGAGGCGCTGAGTCGCTTCCAGGGCAAGGGGCTCAGGGGGTTCCTCCAGAAACCTTATGGACCGCGGGATCTCATCTCGAAGGTGTTGAAGGCTCTGGAAGATTGACCATGCGGACCCTTCTTCTGCTCGTCTTCAGCAACGTATTCATGACCTTCGCGTGGTACGGGCACCTGAAGCATCACCGCGAAAGCCCTCTGTGGCTGGCCATCCTGGCCAGCTGGGGCATCGCCTTTTTCGAGTACTGTTTGATGGTGCCTGCGAATCGCCTCGGGTACGGCCGGTTCAGCCTGCCGCAGCTCAAGGTCATGCAGGAGGTGGTCACCCTCCTGATCTTCGCGGTGTTCACGGTTGCCTGGATGAAGGAGCGCCTGCACCTCAACCACCTGTGGGCAGGCCTCTGCCTGGTGGGGGCGGTGTTCTTCACGTTTCGGCGTTAGCCAGGCAGGTGGATCAACCCCCGCCTTAACGCGATGACGGCAGCCTCGGTGCGGTCTTTGGCTTCGAGCTTGCGCAGCAGGTTGTTGACGTGGATCTTCACGGTGGGTTCGGCCAGGCCAAGGGCGTCCGCGATTTCCCGGTTCCGCTGGCCCTCGGCGAGCAGCTTCAACACGTCCAGCTCCCGAGGGGTCAGCCGTTCCGAGTCCATGGCTTCCAGCAGCCTCGCGGCGGTGGCGGGCGGGAGGTAGCGCTGGCCTGCGGCCACAGCGCGAACGGCCTCGATGAGGATGGTCCGGCGTACGCTCTTTAGCAGATAGCCGCGGGCTCCGGCTTCGAGGGCGCGCTGAATGTCGGCGTCGCCATCGAAGGTGGTGAGCACCAGGATCCGCGCGTCAGGATCTTCGCGGAGGATGGTGCGGATGGCCTCTACACCCGTCTGGCCAGGCAGCTGAAGGTCCATGATGGTGACGGTGGGGCGCAGGTTCCGCCACGAAGTCACGGCCTCCTTGCCATCCCCGGCCTCGCCGACCACTTCCAAATCTGGCTCGCCTTCGTGGAGGATGGACACCAGTCCATCGCGGACCACGGGATGATCGTCGACGATGAGCAGGCGGATCCGATCCGATGGTTCTGTGGTCATGGACGCCACCTCCGGTAGGGCAGGGTAATGGAAATGCGGGATCCCAGGCCTTCGCTGCTGTCGATGTCGAGGTGCCCACGCAGCAGTTTGACGCTTTCCCGGATGCTGCGCATGCCGTATCCACCCGCGCTGGCGGTGGGGTCGAACCCCTTCCCGTCATCTTCGATGCTGAGATTCACATGGTGGGGGTCGAACTGCAGCGTCACGCGCACCCACCGTGCCTTGCCGTGGCGAAGGGCATTGGTGAGGAGCTCCTGAGCCATGCGCAGGAGCTCCTCCTCCAGCCCTTCCCGCAGGCGTCTCGCCTGCCCTGTTGAAGCAAATTCCACCTGGATGTTCGTGCCTGCCAGCAAGCGGTCGGACAGCATCCTGAGGCTGCCGAGCAGGTCGGTGCCTTCAGGCTTCCGGGGGCGAAGGGCCATCACAGAGCGGCGGGCCTCCTGCAGGCTGGAGACGGCCAGGTTGCGGGCGTGGTCCAGGCGCGTGAGCACCGGCGCCGGGTCGCCCTGCATGCGCGCCAACTTGGCTTCGGCGGCCTCCAACTGCAGCAGCACCCCGGTGAAACCCTGGGCCAGGTGATCGTGGATTTCCCGGGCCATGCGGTTGCGTTCGGACAGCACGGCAGAACGGGCCTCCAGCTGTTCCAGGCGCAGACGGTGCAGCCACCAACCGAAGGCGGCGATGGCCAGGGCGCAAAGGCCCCAGAAGACAGGCCGCTGGTAGAAGAAGGGAAGGGCCCGGATTTCGATGGCGCACTCCTGGGGCGGCCCCGTTTCATCGAGGCGCCAAGCCTGAAGCACGAAGCGGTATTTCCCGGGCGGCAGGTTGGAATAGGCGGAGAAGCGCCGGTCGCCCACATCGTTCCAGGCCTGCTCCAGCCCCTCCATGCGGTAGCGGAAGCGCACCTTGTCCGCCCGGGTCAGGGAGGTGGCGGTGTAGTAGATCTCGAAGCGGTGGGTGCCCGGGGGCACGAGAATGGGCCGGGTGTCCGGAAGCACGGTCTCGTCGCCTTCGGCTTTCAGGAGGCGCAACCGCAACGGTGGCCCCTGGAGCGGGGGGGCATTGCCGTTCAGGCGGGCCAGGCCCCGGCTGGTGGGGAAGTAGAGATCTCCTTCGCGGGTGATCCAGGCCGCGGGCTGAGCGCCGCTGCTGGTTTCCCGGGAGGGCATGCCATCGTGATGGTCGTAGTGGATGACGGGAATGGTGCCCGGCTGATCCAACCCCAGCGCCAGGGTGCCGCGGGGCACCTGGAACACGCCCTGGCCGGTGCTGAGCCACATCTGGTGAGACTTGTCCTCCAGCATGGCGTGGATGGCCATGAGCCAGGGGCCGGGCCGGTCTCCGTAGCTTTGCACCACCCCATCCCGGTAGCGCCGCAGGCCGTCGACGGTGCCGATCCAGAGGGAGCCATCCCCATCGAGGTGAAGGGAAAGGGCACCGTTGGAGCCCAGACCCTCTGCCTGGCCCAGCCAGCGGAGGGGGAGGTCAGCCTCGAGAATGCCCAGGCCCCGTGTGCGGCTCGCCAGGTAGAGGGGGCCGCCCGCGCCGCGAGCCATGGCCTGCACGCCGGGAATTCCGGGAAACAGGGTGGGGGCTGCGCCCGGTGCGAAGCGCGCCAATCCCTGCCGCTGGGTGGAGACCCACAGCACGCCCTGGGGATCTTCAAACAAGGCCAGGATGGAGTCGGGTTGGGGCTGCCCAGGCCATGGAATCCGCTGGAACCGCTCCTGCTCCAGCCAATAGAGCTCTCCGCGCTCGGTGCCCACCCACAGGCCGCCCGCCTTGCGGGGCCAGAGGGCGCTGATGGGACCACTGCTGGAAGGCAGTCCGGGCCGCCATCGCTCGACCCGCCCCTGGCGGATCAGGCCCAGGGCTGATCCGCCAGTCAGGCACCAGACGTTGCCTTCCGGATCCTGGCAGACCATGCGGGCGGGCTCCTCTGATCCGGCACCGAGAATGGGAAGGGTCTGGAAAGGGACTGGGTAGATCACCTGCATGCCGCGGCCTTCGCTGCCGGACCAGATGGCTCCGGAGCTGTCTTCCAGCAACGCCAAGGGGGTCCAGGGACTGCCCAGGGGAGAGGGAGCAGCTTCCCACCTGCCCTCCTTGGTCCGGCGGGAGAGGCCTCCCTGCTCCAGGCCCACCCACAGGCCGCCCTGCCGGTCCACCAGCAAGGCGCTGATGGGCATCCGCGGGAGATTCTTGGCCCAGGCCGTGGCCTCAAGACGCCCATCCACCAGCGACAGCAGACCGTGGGAGCGGGTGCCTACGAGGAGATCGTCCTCGCCCTGGGATTCGAGCGTGGTGATGTCTGCGGCGGTGAGGGCGACCAGGGCCAGGCGGTTGTCCCGCAGGCGCCAGAGGCCCGAACCCGCGGTGCCCACCCAGAGACGGCCCTGCCCATCTTCCAACAAGGCTCGAATGCGCAATTGCGCGGCGTCGGTGGGTATGGCCTGGAAGCGCGTTCCATCAAAGCGCAGCAGCGGACCTTCGGTGGGAGCGGCCCAGAGGATGCCGCGGCGGTCCCGAAGCAGGCGAGCGATGGGTCGGTTCGGCAGGCCCTCGGCAGTGCCGAAGGACTTGAGGATGCCATTCCGGAAGTGGTAGAGGCCGGGTTCCGACGTGCCTATCCAAATGCCGCCGTCCGCAGCTTCCGCCAGGCATTGAACGGCATTGTGCTGGAAGGCGGGCAGGGTGATGCGGGAGTGATGCTCGAAGTCCGCGCCATCAAATCTCGCCAACCCTGCGCCCGTGCCAATCCACAAGAAGCCATCCCGCGATTCGAGGAGCGCGGTCACCGAATCCTGCAGAAGGCCATCCTCACTGCGCCAGGTGCGGTGCGCCTGGATGGCCAGGGGCCGGGTGGGATCCAGGGCCAAGGCGGGGGTGGCGAGGCAGAGCCACACCAAAGCCACGACCAGGCATCGCAAGGCTTCCCAGTGGGAAGGTCGGTGTCCTGCCGTGTGTGAACCCATGGAAGCTGAAGGGTAGGTCATTGCAGGGGCTGGATCAACGGAGAAGACATTAGATCGAACGGTCTAAGAATCAGAATCCAATCGGGATATGGGCGCAAGGGGGCTCAGGGGCGATAGTAAATGTCAGACCATTGTCATTACATGGTTTGTTGCTCGCACGGTCATTTAAGGAGTTTGGTTTCACTTAATTCCGAACAGGACTATGCTCGTCTCAAACATCCATTTTTTAGTTTCTCCGTGACAAACCGATGGCATCTGTAGCCAACGGTTTGTGTCTGACCTTTTCTCCGCCAGGGTTCCTCCTTTCGAGTCGCCCTTCTCACCGGGTTTCACCATGACCAACGCTGGATTCCTGATGCGAAGGGGCAGTTTTCTTGGACGTGGCGGGCTCATCCTGCTGGGGCTGCTGGTCCTGGTGGCGTGCGGCGGCGGCAAGGGCGCCGGGAGTACGGCGCAGTATTACGGCAACTACCATCCCTTGGGCTGGATCGACGGGACTCACGGGCAGAAGGCGCACGGCGCTGAAGCGGTGGCGAGCATCAGCACCTGCACCCGGTGCCATGAGATCTCCATTCTCAAGGTGGGCAGCGGCGTTCCCACGTGCATGACCAGCGGCTGCCACCATCAGTCCACCCCGAACTTCGCAGATCCCGCGGTGCATGGCCTCCGCGCGAGGCTGGCCATCAGTGACGCTTCCGGCGGCAGCCTGGTGTCCTGCCAGATCTGCCACGGCAGGGACTTCGCAGGGGGCGCTTCGGCCCAGACCTGCGCCTCCTGTCACGGAGTGCCCGCTCCCCATCCGGTGCGGCCTTGGCGGGCCGTGGGCGGTTCGACCCTCACCCACGCCGGCATGGACCCTTCCAATGCAGTCGTCTGCGCCCAGTGCCACCTGGCTGGATCCAGTCTGAACCCGGTGGGACACCCCACCACGCCAGCACCCGCCGCCACCCAGCCCGGCTGCTTCAATGCGACCCTGTGCCACGGCGACAAACTAGCGCCCCATCCTGTTCCCTTCCTGACGGGCCTCGCGGATGCTGCGGGCAACGGGCACATGACCGTCACGGCTGGGACGTTTGCCGCCGATTGCAGCACCTGCCATGCCTACTCCGGCACATCCCCGAGCGCCAACGCTCCGCTGTGCAATGTCTGCCATCAGCTGGCGGATCCCGTGGCTGCGGGCACCCAGGCTGGTACCTGCCTGTCCTGCCACGCCGGCGCCCCTGGACTGCCGCACGGCCCCGGAGGCTCGGCGTTCCCCAGCACCGCCGGCGCCCACGCCAAGCACATGGCCCTGCCCACGGCCCTGACCTGCGATACCTGCCATGCAGGCAGCGGCACAGGTACAAACACCCATTACACCAACGCCAATGCGCGGAACGGGGCCCCCGCTGGGCCCGCGCCCGTGGCGATGGATGCCGTCTTCCAGGCCCAGACGGGAGGGGCCCTCGCGTTCACGGCCGCCTCGCTCACCTGCTCCAATGTGAGCTGCCATGGCGGCCAGGCCACGCCGGGCTGGCAGACGGGCACCCTCAACTCCGCCACCCAATGCACGGCCTGCCACAAGGTGGCGGCCTCCGCAGGTGCGACCATCCAATTCAACGACGCCTTCGGCCGACACAGCCTGAACACCCACGACGCCACGAACCCCGCCAACGCCATCGCCTGCACCACCTGCCACAACATGGGCAACGGTTCACCCGGTGCCCTGGCCCACTTCAAATACCTCGACACCCAGGCGGTCGATGGCGTGTCCACCGGATCGCCCGCCGATCAGCTGCCCAGCGGCACCATCGTCTTCGACACAGCCGTTGTCGCGGGACCTGGAACCTACTCCGTGACCAGCGCCACCCAGGGCAATGGCGGCTGTGCTCTGACCTGCCACACCCACCTCCACACAGCCTCTTTCGACACCTGGACCTCCTCCGGCGCACCGCACCCCATCCCGTTCCTGAAGGGACAAGTCGACCTACAAGGCAACGGACACCTGGAACTCACCGCGGCGGCCTTCACGGCAGACTGCGCGGCTTGCCACGCCTATGCCGCACCTACGCCGCTCGCCGGTGTGCCACTCTGCTCCGTCTGTCACAAGCTCGCTGATCCCGTTCAGGTGGCCACGGGTAAGGGCACCTGCCTTTCTTGCCATGTGGGTCCGTCAGGGCTGCCGGCCGGTCCCACAGGCGTGACCTTCCCGAGCATCGCCGGTTCTCACCCCAAGCACATGGCACTTCCCACCACCCTGACCTGTGACACCTGCCACGCCAACGCCGGCACCGGCACGGCCACCCACTACACCAACGCCAATGCCCGGGTCGCGACACCGGTGGCTCCCAGCACGGTCAACATTGACGCCGCTTTCCACTCGCAGAGTGGCGGCGCGGCAGGGTTCACGCCCGCGGCGCTCACCTGTTCGAACGTGAGTTGCCACGGCGGGAAGGCCACGCCGAACTGGCAGACGGGAACGATCGCCTCCAGCTCCCAGTGCCTCAGTTGCCACGCGATCAATGGGGGCACTTCCACTTCACAATTCAATGATGCGGTGGGCCGCCACGCCTGGGGCACCCACTCCACCGCCGGAACGCTGGACTGCACCCTCTGCCATGACATGACCCTGGCCACGCCCGGTGCCCAGAACCACTTTGCTGAATTGAACACCACCGCTGTCAGCAGCACCAACAAGCTCCCCAGCACCACCATCAAATTCAAGCTCAGCAACACCACCTATCCCATCACTGGCGCTGCCACCTACACCATCAACGCGACCACCCCCGAAGGGGACGGCGGCTGTGCCCTCACCTGTCACAGCCAGATCCACAACCCCACGGACAACCACTGGAACGCCCCCAAGGGCTCAGGCGTGGCCCACCCGGTGCCGTTTTACAGCACCGATGTCAGCACCGGCGGCAACCACCACCAGACCCTCACCCTGGCTCAGTTCAACAACGAGTGCGCGACCTGCCACGATCTGAGCGGCGCCTCCAGCAAGGCGGGACCGGCCTGCAGCGTCTGCCATACCCTGGGTGATCCCACCGCTGTGGCTACCGGAGCCGGGACCTGTCTGTCCTGCCATGTGGGTGCCGCTTTCAAGACCCAGGGCCCCACGGGATCGGCCTGGCCCAACATCCAAGGGTCCCATCCCAAACACCTCTCGCTCCTGACTTTCACGCGGGGAACGCCGACTTTGCCAGCCTCTCTGACCGCTTCCGTCTGCGAGGCCTGCCACGTGGGCTCGGTGCCCGGAGACGCGACCAACACGCACTACAGCAATGCCAACAAGCGGGCAGCCAGCCCCATCCTGACACCTCCGGCTTCGGTGGCCATCGATCCTGCCTTCAACGCCAAATCCGGAACGGCCAACATCGCGCCCAGCGCTTCGGCCTTCACCTGCTCCAACGTGAGCTGCCATGGCGGGCAGACCACGCCGGGCTGGCAGAGCGGCACGCTCACCAAGAACGCGACCACCTACTGCATCGCCTGCCACAAGGTCACCTCGGCGGGAACGCAGTACAACGATGCCTCGGGCCGACACACCAACCCTGGCGAGCACAACACCACCTGCGACTACTGCCATGACATGACCCAGGCGAAGCCCGGCGCGCAGAACCATTTCAAGTACCTCGACACCTCCGACGTCCGGGTGTCTCCCGACCAACTCTCCAGCGACACCATCCTCTTCGGGCCGAACGTGACGGGCGCGAGGACCTACACCACCACCGCCACCCTCGGGCGGGGCAACTGCACCCTCAGCTGCCATGGCGAGTCCCACAGCCCCAAGCAGTGGCAATGAACCAACCCCGCCTTTCCAACCCACCTTCTGGAGGCCCCATGCGCCGTTTCATCCTTCCCGTCCTGTGCCTTGTGGGCGCCGCCCTGATGGCTGGCGACCAGGCCAAGGATCTGCCCAAGTTCCAGGGCGGTGACCTCAACAAGTATTGGACCGACGCTTGCGCCCGCTGTCACGGCGTGAACGGCAACGGCCGCGACAACAGCGGCAAGCCCCTGCCCGACGCGGGCTTCGACTTCACGGACAGCCGCAAGGCCAACAAGAAGAAGGACAGCGACTGGGTGAAGATCACCCTGGAGGGCAAGGACAAGATGCCGGCCTTCAAGGACAAGATGACCGCCGATGATGCCCAGAAGATGATCGCCATCATGCGCAAGTTCTCCGCCAAGTGATTGCTTTGGAGTTCTGATGACACGGAAGACCGCTCCCCTGCTCGCCTGTGCCCTGGTGGCCGGGGGAGCGCTCCACGCCGACTCGTCCGAGTACCCACTGGTGATCAACCTGCCTTCCGCCGAGCGGATGCAGTACTGGGACATCGGCGTGGTTTTCACGCACAGGTTCATCCAGCCGGTGAAAGATCACGGCAAGGATGTCTACGGGCTCGATGGATACACCTACGCGGGTCTGGGCTTCGCCTTTGGCATCAAGCCCATCCCGGGCCTGAACGCGTTCATCTACCGCACCGCGGATAACAAGACCTTCACCTTCGGTCTGCAGGAGCAGTTGCTGAACGGCGAGCGTGTCCGCATGGCTGTGCGGGCTGAACGCTACGACGAGGTGGTGAAGGAGGCGGTGACCACCCTGGGCAAGGTGGGTATCAACGGTGTCACAGTTCAGGTGCCCACGGAGATCTTCATCACGGATGACATCATCTTTTCCGTGGTGCCGACCTATCTTAGCCGCAACACCACCGGGGATACCCTGCTGTTTCCGGCCCCCGGGGAACCGGCGCCCACCACTCCCAACAAGGCGGGCGTGTTCAATGTGGGCCTGGGTCTGCGCATCAGCTTCACAGAGAAGTTCTCCTTTGTGAGCGAGTATTATCCGCGCCCCTCCAAGCTGGCGAAGGCCGCGCCCGGCGGCATCACGGATGGCACCACCTACCAGAACGGCTTTGCGGCGGGCATCTCGTACAAGACGTTCAAGCACCGCTTCACGGTGGTGGGCACCAACGCCAGCGGCACCACGGGCAATCAGGTCATGAGCGGCGACTACGGCGGCGGCCCCAGGCCCACCGCCCAATGGGCCCTTGGATTCAACGTGGTCCGCGTTTTCTGATCCGAGGCCCCATGCTTGCGTCGCCCCTCATCGAGTTCATCGCGCGGGAGCATCCGGCCTTCGTCCATGTCCCCCTGGGACTGGTGGCCGTACTCCCCCTGGCCATGTTGGCCTCCTTCCACCCGCGTCATGGCCGGGTGCTGGCGGGAACCTCCTTCTTCCTGGGCGCCATTGGCTGGCTGGCCAGCTCGGTCGCTCTCTTCAGCGGATTGATGTGGGGTCGCCAGATCAACCTCATCGCTCCTTCCGGCTTTCTGCCTGTGGTGGCCAGCGACAAGCAGGTGCTGCAGAAGATCCTGCAGATCCACATCCTCGCTGCCGCTGCGGGTTTCATGGTGGGCGGTGTCTGTGTGTTTCTGCTGTGGCGGGTCTGGAACCGGGAATTCGGAACTGGCGGGGGAGACCATCGGCACCACGCCGGTCGCCGTTTCTGGGAGCGGGGCGTGGGCGCGCCAGCCCTGCTGGTGGGCTTTCTCTGGCTGGCCTGCTGGGGCTTCAGTGGCAAACTGGGCGGCATCATGGTCTTCGGCAACGAGGAAACGAACAAGGCAGCGGCTGAGGCCGATGCGACCCGCCGCAGCGATGTGGAAGCCGACCTGCCCATCCGGGCCCTGGACTATGCCAGCCTCGAACCCGCCGAATCGGGCCCGAGCCGCAGCAAGGCCCACGGCGACCGTTGGCGGCGCATCTGGGTCACGGCCTCGGGCATCGATGCCTACAAGGAAGGCAAGCCCCTGCCGCCGGGCGCCTACGCGGTCATGTCCACCTTCACCGATGACAAGGGCAAGCCCGGCACCGAACCCGGCCCGCTCTACATGAAGGAAACCAAGGCCGATGGCACCACGGCCTTTGCCTTCTACTGGGCCCGGGTGCCCGAGGCGCTCCGCAAGGATTTCGGCGGCGACAGCGTCTATTGGCGCAGCCCCGATCCGAAGCTGGCCACTTGTCTGGGCTGTCATGAGAAGGGCAGCGCCATGGCGAAGTGAGGCCCCCGCCATTCGGCGGGGGAGGGCTGGTTAAAGCAGGGCGCGAAGCGCCTGGATGGCTTCGGGCAGGCCCGCGGGATTGGAACCGCCGCCCTGGGCCAGATCCTTCTTGCCGCCGCCCCGTCCGTTCAGGGCGGGGAGCATGGCCTTGAAGAGGGTGCCCGCATCGTAGGGAAGATCCTGGGAAACGGCCACGAGAGCGGCCACCTTGTCCTCGGCGCTCTTGGAAGCCAGCACGATGACGGCGCTGGGATGTCGGGTGCGCACCTGGTCCATGAATTCCCGCAGGGCGTTGCCCTCGAGACCTTCCACCAGGGCGGTGACCAGGGTGACGCCCTTGATCTGCTCCACCTGCTCCGCGCTTCCCCCGCCGCTGGCGGCCTTGAGCTTGGCCTCCTTCAGGTCTCGCTCCAGCTGGGCGATGCGCTGATCCTTGGCGGCCAGCAACTCCGGCAGCGCCTCACGGCTGGCGTTGGCCTGGCGGGAAAGGCTGTGGATCATGGCCTCGTCCGCCTGCAGCAGTTCCAGGGCCATCTCCCCGGCCACGGCCTCGATGCGCCGCACCCCGGCAGCCACCGCGCCCTCGGAGATGATCTTCACCACGCCAATCTCGCCAGTGTTGGCCACATGGGTGCCGCCGCAGAGCTCCGTGGAGAAGCCTGGTACCTGCACCACCCGCACCACATCGCCGTACTTCTCGCCGAAGAGGGCCATGGCTCCGGAGGCCAGCGCCTCCTCGATGTCCATTTCACGCACTTCCGTATCCTTGGACTTCAGGGCCTGGCGCGAGGCAAGGCGCTCGATCTCGGTGATCTGGGCGGGCTCCAGGGGCGCGAAGTGGGTGAAGTCGAAGCGCAGCCGGGAGGCATCCACCACGCTGCCCGCCTGCTTGACGTGGGAGCCGAGCACTTCGCGCAGGGCCGCGTGCAGCAGGTGGGTGGCGGTGTGGTGGGCGCGGATCCGGCGTCGGCGCACGCTGTGCACCACGGCGTTGACGGCCATGTTCTCCAGCAGGGAGCCCGTCACCTCGACCTTGTGCAGGTGGCGCTTCTGGGCAGGGGCGGTGCAGTCGAGCACCTCCGCATGGCCGCCCTCAAAGCGCAGCTGGCCGGTGTCACCCACCTGGCCGCCCGACAGGGCATAGAAGGGCGTGCGGTCCAGCAGGACGTAACCCTCGCCCGTGAGCTGCTTCACTCGGCGGTGCTCCGCATCGAAAAGCGCCACCACGTGGGAGGAGCTCTCCAGGTGGTTGTAGCCCAGGAAGCGGGTGGGTGGCAGGTCCGCGAGGATGGCGAGATCTCCAGCCAGACGCAGGTCGTGGGCCTTCATGGCCGCCCGGGCGCGGGTGCGCTGGGCGTTGAGCTCCTGCTGGAAGCCTGCGAGGTCCGCGGTGATCTGGCGCTCCCGGCACCAGTCTTCGACCAGGTCCACGGGGAAGCCGTAGGTGTCATAGAGGCGGAAGATGTCGGACCCCGCCAAGGTGCCCGTGGAGATGTTGCTGGATTCGAGGATCTTGAGGCCCGCCGAGAGGGTCTGGCTGAACTGCCGTTCTTCCCGGTGCAGGGATTTCTGGATGCGGCCCATTTCGGCCATCAGCTCGGGGTACTGATCCCCCATGGCCTGAAAGACGGCTGGGGCCAGGTCGGCGAAGAAGAGGCCCTCGATGCCCAGCTTGCGGCCGAAGCGCAGGGCCCGGCGAATGATCTTACGCAGCACGTAGCCGCGGCCCTCGTTGCTGGGCACCACGCCGTCGAAGCACATGAACGTGGCGGCCCGGATGTGGTCGGCGATCACCTGGGAGGCCGTTCGGTTGGTGTGTTCCCGCCGCTCCTCGGGACGCACCTTGGCCACCTTCCAGATGGCCTCGAAGATGGGCGCGAAGAGATCGATCTCGTAGTTGGTGTCCACGCCCTGCAGGATGCTGGCGGTGCGCTCCAGGCCCATGCCCGTGTCGATGCTGGGCTTGGGCAGGGGCGCGAGCACACCCTTGGCGTCGCGTTCGTACTGCATGAAGACCAGGTTCCAGATCTCCATGACCCGGTCGCCGTCGCCGTTGGGAGTGGCGTCGCCGGGCACATGTTCGCCGCGGTCGAAATGGAGTTCCGAGCAGGGGCCACAAGGGCCCGTGTCGCCCATCTGCCAGAAGTTGTCCTTCTTGCCGAAGCGCATGATGCGCGCCGGAGGCACACCGGCGGCCTTCCACATCTCCTCGGCCTCGGTGTCTGCAGGCACGCCGTCGGCGCCTTCGAACACGGTGACCCAGAGGCGGGAGGCATCCAGACCCAGGCAGCCCTGATCCACAGGGCCCGTGAGGAACTCCCAGGCGAAGCGGATGGCGTCAGCCTTGAAATAGTCCCCGAAGCTGAAGTTGCCGAGCATCTCGAAGAAGGTGTGATGGCGGGCCGTGAAGCCCACCTGGTCCAGGTCGTTGTGCTTGCCGCCCGCCCGCAGGCACTTCTGGCTGGTGGTGGCGCGGCTGTAGTCGCGGTTCTCCTTGCCCAGGAACACGTCCTTGAACTGGATCATGCCGGAGTTCGTCCACATCACCGTGGGATCGTCCGCCGGGCCGATGACGGCACTCGACGCCACGCGCCGGTGGCCCTGACGCTCGAAGTACTGGAGGAATCGCTCTCGGAGTTCGGAGGTTTTCATAGGTGATCCAGGATACCGGACGATCAGAAAGAAAAGCGCGGAACGGGCTTTGCCCGTGCCGCGCGCGGGGGCTCCGGGGGGAGGCTCCATGTCCATGAACCCGTGAGGGTGAGTGGGCGCAACGCAAGGTGTTGCATGACATGGAGGCGCGTAGCGCGGAACCCCCGGACATCATCAGTGCCGGAAGTGTCTCATGCCGGTGAAGAACAGCCACACGCCCAGCTTCTGGGCCGCTTCGATCACTTCCTTGTCGCGCAGGCTGCCGCCGGGCTCCACGAAGGCGGAGACGCCATGGCGGGCGGCCACTTCCAGGCCATCGGCGAAGGGGAAGAAGGCATCGCTGCCCAGGGCGGCGCCGCGGGCGCGGTCACCGGCCTTGCGGCAAGCGATCTCCACGGAATCCACGCGGCTCATCTGGCCCGCGCCGATGCCCACGGTGGCGCCATCCTTCACCAGCACGATGGCGTTGGACTTCACGGCCTTGGCCACCCGCTGGGCGAGCACCAGATCCTCGGTGCGGGGCTTGGGGCCGGTGCCGGTGGCCTTGACCTCCCAAGACTCAAAGGGTGCGAAGGCGTCGTCAGCACGCTGCACCAGGTAGCCGCCCCCGATGGAACGGGTATCCAGTCCCTCGGCGCTCTGGGGCCACTGATCGGGGGTCTGCAGGATGCGCAGCTGTTTCTTGGCGGCGAACACCTCCAGGGCCTCGCCAGTGAAGGAGGGTGCCAGGATCACTTCCCAGAAATTCTGGGCCATGACATGGGCCACTTCCACGCCCACGGGGCGGTTGAAGGCCACGATGCCGCCGAAGGCGCTGAGGGGATCGCCGGCCTGGGCGCGCATGAAGGCTTCCAGGGCATGGGGCCCCTGGCCCACACCGCAGGGGTTGTTGTGCTTGACGATGACGCAGGCCGGGGCCGGGAACTGCCAGACCAGGCGGGCGCAGGCATCAGCATCCAGCAGGTTGTTGAAGCTCAGCTCCTTGCCCTGGTGCTGGATGCAGGAGGCCATGCCCTCGGTGCGGCGCCCGGGCTCCACGTAGAAGGCGGCGGGCTGATGGGGGTTCTCCCCGTAGCGCAGGCCCTGCTTCTGGACGAGGTTCAGGCTGAGGTGGTGGGGCAGGTCGGGGGTGGCCTGGGAGGTGAGCTCCCGCTCCATCCAGCCGGAAATGGCGGCGTCGTAGGCGGCGGTGCGGCGGAAGGCCTCCAGGGCGCATCGACGCCGGTCCTCCAGACTCCAGGAGCCGGACTGCAGCTTCTCAAGGAAGGGGGCGTACTGGTCGGGCGAGGTCAGCACCGTCACGGAAGCATGGTTCTTGGAGGCGCTGCGGATCATGCTGGGGCCTCCGATGTCGATCTGTTCGATGGCTTCGGCGGTGGTGGTTCCTTCCCGAGCAACGGTGGCTTCGAAGGGGTAGAGGTTGATCACGACCAGGTCGATGGGCTCGATGCCCTGGGCTTTGGCGTCGGACACATGGTCGGCCAGGTCCCGCCGGAAGAGCAGGCCGCCGTGGATGCGGGGGTGGAGGGTCTTCACCCGGCCATCGAAACATTCCGGGGCGCCGGTGTAGGCGGCCACCTCCATGGCCTCGAACTTGGCCTCCTGCAGGGTGCGCAGGGTGCCGCCCGTGGCCAGCAGCCGCCAGCCCTGGGCCAGCAGGCCCTCCGCCAGGGGGATGAGCCCCGTCTTGTCATACACCGAGATCAATGCCGTCGGCATGCGCGCCCCCTGAACCCTCGATTTTCCCATGCCCCAAGGGCTTTCGGAAGGGCAGGATGTCCAGGTTTGGGTTCCCGGCGGCCCGGGCCGAAGAGGGGAGGGTCGGAGGTCAGGATGGAAGTCCAGGTCGAAGTCCAGTTCACGGTCCAGCACACCCTGGAGCAGTTGAAGGCCGAGTTCGTGAAGCGGGGCCACATTCCCGACTGGCACACACCGGAGGATGGCGGCGCGCCGGACCTGTTCTTCGAGACCCGCCAGGTGAGCCTCACCCTGTCCTCGGAAAAGGACCGCCTGGCCTGGTTCGTCTTCTCGCTGGAGGCCACGGGGGAGCTGCGGCGGCGGGTGATCATCCCCAATGTGATTCCGGCCACGGTGAACGTGGATATTCCCGATCTTGAGGATTTCCTCGACTTCTGCCGCCGCTGCATGGTGGGCGCGGTGGGTGGGGCCTGACCCTGCGGGCTCCGGACCTTTGACCTTCCGCGCGGCAAGCCTCATCCTGATAAGCCTGGAGTGGGCCCATGCCGACGATCAAGATCAACGACGTTGAACTGAGCGTGAACCCCGGCACCCTGGTGCTGGATGCCTGCCGTACCGTGGGCATCGACATTCCTCATTACTGCTATCACCCGGCGCTGACGCCCGTGGCCACCTGCCGCATGTGCCTGGTGGACATCAAGGGCCAGCCCAAGCTCGCCACCAGCTGCACTACCACCGTGCCGTCCGCGCCCAAGGACAATCCGGACGCGGTGGTGATGGAGGTCTTCACCAACACGCCCGCGGTGGCCGATGCCCGCGCCGGCGTGATGGAGTTCCTGCTCATCAATCATCCCCTGGACTGCCCCATCTGCGACCAGGCCGGCGAATGCAAGCTCCAGGACTACTCCTACAGCTACGGTAGCGGCGATTCCCGCATGGGCGAGGTGAAGCGCCGCTACCGCTACGAGGATCTGGGCGCCAAGATCGTCATCGACAAGAACCGCTGCATCCACTGCACCCGCTGCGTGCGCTTCACCCGCGAGATCAGCGGGGGCGGCGAATTGACCGTGGCCTCCCGCGGCTCCCACCTCGAGGTGACCACCTTCACTGGCAAGAGCCTGGACCAGAACCCCTACGCGGGGAACGTGGTAGATCTCTGTCCCGTGGGCGCCCTGACCAGCCGCGACTTCCGCTTCAAGAAGCGGGTCTGGTACCTCAAGAGCGCGCCTTCCATCAGCCGCCATTCGGCCCTGGGCAACCCCATCTGGATCGACCACGAGGGCAACCAGATCCACCGCTTCCGCCCCCGGCCCCTGGAGGGCAAGGAGACCACCCACTTCATCAGCGACGAAGAACGGTACGCCTACAAGCGCTACAACCGCGAGGGGCAGGCCGCTGCGGCGCAGCTGAGAGGCGCTGAGGCCCCCCTGGAGGCCATCCGCGAGGCCCTGCAGTCTGCGGGTGCCACCGCGGTGATCGGCCAGGGCACCTTCGGCTGTGACACCGCCCAGCGTCTGGGAGAACTGGCCTCCTCGCCGGACCTCCGCTACGGCAGTGGCGACAAGACCATTCCCGTGCTGCTGCCCAAGTACCAGACCAGTGCCGATGGCATTCTCAACCGCCGTGGATTCACGGAACGCAGCTTCCGTTTCGGCGCGCTCGAAGAGCTCCTCGGCAAGATCCAGAAGGGCGAGGTCAAGGCGGTGGTGCTGCTGCACGACGCCGCGTTCACCAGCGAGAAGGAAACCGACCTGCTGGCGCAGATTCTCAAGGCCGCGACGTTCAGCCTGGCCCTGGAAGTTGACCCCTCGGCTCTGGGCCGCTCCGCCACGGCCTGGCTGCCCATCACCAGCTTTGCCGAGGAGAGCGACTTCATCATCAACCACGATGGCGAACTGCGCCGCTACCAGAAGGCGCTGCAGGCCCCCAAGGGCGTGCGCTCCGTTCCCGCCTGGGTGAAGGATCTGGCTGCCGTTCCCGCCACGGTTTAACCGGTGCGGAGCGCGTTGAACTGAATCTGCACCTTGCCACCAAGCACATGCGGGCGCCCAACGGCGCCCGCATGTGCTTGGTCTGGGCCTTGCAGGTTCTCGGAAATTTCAGGTGCCTACATGCACCTGAAATTTCTCTCGTTATTAGGTCTTTCGCCTAGAAATAGAATAAATGCTGTGAGTTGGTATTTGATTTCGCAACAAATCCGCAGATTCAATCCCATCGATGCGTCTAAAAGGACTCGGTGGAGCCAAGGTTTAGCCGCTAACTCTCAATGGAGGTACTGGCCTCCATGACAACCCTGCTTTCCAAATCCGGTAGATGACCCCAAGTGGTCAGTCTTCGGTCACAAGGCTGAGTGAGCTCGTTCGCAACGACGGCTGGTTGTGCACATGGCCCTCCATCAACAGGTCCACACCGTACTGCTCCAGCAGCGGGCTGAGGGGACGGATCCACCGGTTCTCGATGTGGGTACGGGCGGTCTGGAACAGGGGGTGATGCAGGGCCACGATACGCCAAACGGACTGCTTCGCTGCCCGCAGGTCAGCCACCATGGCGTCGTGGGCGCCCGCGATCACGGGCGCAGCCCCAGGCTTACCCTGCAAGCAGCAGGGCGCATGTGGGCCATTATCCCGAATGGGAAAGGGCGCCGGAGCGCCCTTTCGGTGACGGTTCGGAAACGCCGCTCAGTTCACGCCGACCTTCGCCAGGAGGCTGGTCCGCTGGGTCCTTAGGGCAACAGAATGAGGGCTCCTGTGGTGGCCCTGGATTCGAAAAGTGCATGGGCTTCCGCTGCTTCCTGAAGGGGCAGTCGCCGGTGGATGTGGGCCTTCAGCTTGCCCTCTGCATGCGCCGCGAACATCTCCTTGGCGGCAGATTGGAGGATGGCGTGGTCGGCCACGTGGTGGAAGATACTCGGCCGCTGGAGGGCCAGGGACCCACGCTTCGCCAGTTCAGCGGGGTCGAAGGTTGGCAGGGGGCCACTGCTTCGGCCATAGGAGACCAGGAGTCCAAAGGGCGCCAGGCTGTCGAGGGAAGATTCAAAGGTGTCTCGTCCGGTGGAATCAAATACCACGGCCGCCCCTGCTCTACCGGTGAGTTGGCGCACCTGGTTGGGAAGGGCGCTGTACGAATCTCCCCTGTGAACGACCAGGGTCGCTTCCGCCCCCTCCGCCTTGGCCAAAGCGGCCTTCTCATCGGTGCTTACGAGTCCGATGACTCGCACCCCTTCCGAAGTGAGCCAGCGGGTAAGCACCAACCCCACGCCACCGGCCGCGGCATGGACCAGGGCCCAGGCCCCCGGCTGAGGCCGCCAGACGCGGCGGACGAGCATGTGGGCCGTGAGCCCCTTGAACAGCAGGCCTGCAGCCTCATCATCAGAAATGGTTTCGGGTAAAGGTATCAGCCGACTGGCGGGGTGGTTCTTGGCCTCCGAGTAGGCGCCAGCGCCCCCATCCACATAGCCCACCCGTTGGCCCACCTGGAGGCCCGCAGTGT
The DNA here is from genome assembly GCF_030758935.1 of Geothrix sp. PMB-07. Lineage (NCBI taxonomy): Bacteria > Pseudomonadati > Acidobacteriota > Holophagae > Holophagales > Holophagaceae > Geothrix > Geothrix sp. PMB-07. The sequence goes on along the minus strand of NZ_CP132333.1, from coordinate 3,999,392 downwards.
CAGATCCCAGCGCCTCGACTCGGCCAACCGCCTCAAACCCAGGATAGGCGGGCAGCGGAACGGGATAGGCCCCCGAGCGTTGGTAAGCGTCGATGTAGTTCACGCCGATGGCCCTGTGGCGCACCTTGGCTTCGCCAGGGCGCGGCTCTGGAAGTGGGGCTTCTTCCCAGCGAAGCACGTTCGGGGTTCCGATGGTGTGGAAGGAAATTCGGTGGTTCATGCGTGCTCCATTATTCGATAACAATCGAACAATAGAAAGATTGGTGCCAGAGGGAGTTCTGTCAATAGAAAGTTAAAAAACAATCGAACCATTTGACATGACCCACCCCCTCTGCCAACCTTCCTGCATGCGGACACCCCTTCAACCTGACCGCGACCAAATGGACCTCCACTCAGTCCTGTATGCTCTGAGCGACCCCACCCGACTAGAGATCGTCCGGCAGTTGGCCACGGAGAAAGAACGTGCCTGCGGCACCTTTGGACTGGGGGCCTCCAAAGCCACGCTAAGTCATCACTTCAAGGTGCTCCGAGAGGCCGGGCTCATCGAAATCCGGATGGAGGGCGTCTACCGTTACAACAGCCTGCGACGCCACGATCTGGATGCGCGTTTTCCAGGCTTGCTCAAAGCCATCTTGAAGGGCTTGGAGAATGGCTAGTCTCCTTCCGCTTCCCTGTGCGGATGCCCGATCACACCTTGCTTAACAAGAAACGCGGTATTTCCTGCAAAGTCCAGACCAAGCACATGCGGGCGCCCAACGGCGCCCGCATGTGCTTGGTGCTGGCTGTGGCTACTTCTTCACAACCTTGGCTTCTTCCACGATGAGGGGGTAGGTGTAGCCTGAGCCAAAATCCTTGTCCAGGCGCAGCACGCCTTTGATGGTGACCACGTCGCCCTTGGCGACGGTGTCCTGGGTGGTGACGGCGATGTCGTGGGTGCCCTTGGTGGTATCGCCGCTGCCATCCTGCAGGTGCAGCCAGTTCCGGCCCATGACGCCGGGGTTGTACTTCACCACCTTGCCGTGGATGGCGACGGTCTTCTCCTTCAGGCTGCCCTTCTTCGCCCAAAGATCGCCCACGGTCTGGGCATCGGGGCCAGAGGCCTTCTCGAGCTTGGTCACTTCCAGGGGCGCCGGTGGCGGAGTACCCATGGGGCTGGCTCCCGCCGCGGGCGCGGCTGGAGCGGCGGCGACCGTGCCACCGGCCGGGGCGAGGGTGCCGAAATACACTTCGGGGAAAGTGCGATTCAGGGTCTTGGATTCAAAGTTGTTCATGAGCATGGGGTTGGCGATGGTCACCTCGGTGCCCTTCTCGATCTTGGCTTCCGGCACCGCGGCCCACACGTCGCCGCGCACCGTCTGGATGCGCAGGTAGCAGTAGGGCGAGGCGTCGAGGCGCTCCAGCACCTTGCCGCTGAGGCCCTGGCCAGGCGCAGGGGCGCCCGCGGTGGGCAGCGCGCCAGTGGTGGGGGCGGCGACAACGGCATCAGACTTCTTGGACTGGCAGCCAATGGCCACCAGCAGGGCGAAGGAAAGGGGGAGGGCGCCGCGCATGGAAGACTCCTTGTGATGACCGGGAACAGACCGGGAAACCCTTAGCCTACGGCAAAAAATCTATGACTGGGGACAAGGCTGAGGAGCCTCCCGCGCGGGATCATCCCAGAATGGGTAGAAGCAGTACCACTGGCTGGGGTGTTGGCGGATCAGGGCCTCGAGGTCGGCCACGTACTCTCGCATGCCCGCCTCGATGGCCGCCATGCGATCGCCCCGTTCGCCCAGGATGTGGACCGGCTCGCCCAGCTGGGCGTGGAAGCGCCGGTTTTCGTCCGTGTAGAAGAAGCTGGTGATGATGGGGGCGCCGGTCATGGCGGCCAGCTCCCAGGGCCCCCGGGGGAAGGGGACCTCCCGACCGAAGAAGGGTATGGGCACACCGTTCAGGCTGAAATCACGATCGCCCTGCATGCCCACGAGGGCGCCTTCGCGCAAAAGCTTCACCAGAGGCAGCGTCGAGAAACCTACACCATCCACGGGAATGCCGACCACACCCCCCTGGGCGCGCATGCTTTCGCGCAGCCGCTCCACGGCCTCGAAGCGGTCGGGTTTGTAGACCGCATGCACCTTGAGGTTGCGCGCCCGCAGGAGGACACCGCCCAGTTCATAGTTGCCCGCGTGAGCGGTGAGCAGGATGGCGCCCCGGCCCTGGGCGAGGGCTCCGTCGAGGTGCTCCAGCCCTTGGATGCTGGCGAACTGGGCCAGCGCCTCTTCAGGGGCGCGCTGGCCGTAGTAGAAGAAGTCCACCCAGGCCCGGGCGTGCTGGCGCACCATGTCCCGGGCGGTGCGCTCCACCTGGGGGTGGGTGGGTTTCAGGCCCAGCACCCGAGCTGTGTTGCCCAGAATGGCCTCCAGGTACTTGGGGCGCAGATCCATGAAGGCGTTGGCGATCTGATCGGCGATGTCGTGGCCGCGCTCGCGCCGGGCGAAGGACCGGGCCGCGAAATGGAACAGCGGGAACAAGGTCCCGAAGACCGCGCCGTAGACGAGGCCCAGCAACTTGGATTCGGACTGCATGCGATCTTGCATGCTTCAGGCTAGCAGCGGCTCCTGGGGCAGCTCGATGAAGAAGGCCGTGCCGCGCCCCGGCTGGCTGCTCACCTCGATGCTGCCTCGGTTCAGGTGCACGAGGTTGCGCACCGTGGCGAGTCCCAGTCCCGTGCCCGTGCGCTTGGTGGTGAAGAAGGGTTCAAACAGGCGATCCTGGAGTTCCTGGGGCAGCCCCGGCCCGTTGTCACGCACCTCGATGCCCGCTCTGCCTCCGTGGGGAATGGCGGTGATCTTGATGTGCCCATCGGGGCCCATGGCATCCCGGGCGTTGGATACGAGGTTCTGGAGGATTTGTTCGAGGGACCCAGGATCCACGCAGACCTGCAACTGGGGCGGGGCGGTGATCTCCAGGCGCTGACCCGGTTGGAGCTGGGCGCCCAGCAGCGCGTGGTGGGCATGCAGCCAGTCGGGCAGACAGAAGGTGAGCGGTGCCACCTCCTGCCGGTGGTCGGAAGAGAGAATCCGGTGGGTCATGGCGATGGCCCGCTCCGATGTCTGCTGGAGCACGTCGACATCTTCCAATTGCTCGGGCGTGCAGGTCTCCCGGAGCAATCCCAGGCGGAGCCGCAGGATGCCCAGCAGGTTGTTGAGATCATGGGCGAGCCCCGCCGCCAGCCCCGCCATCATGCGCATGCGCAGATCGTTCATGGCTTCTCGGTGGTGGGCCTCCAATTCGCGGGTGCGTGCTTCCACCCGGGCTTCGAGGCTGTGGGAGAGCCGCTCGAGGTCGAGGATGAGGAGGCCGTGCCGCAACAGGAGGATGCCCATGAGGGCCAGGCCGAAGCCGAGCAGGGGCTTGGAGGGGACCGCCTGCGGCTGGAAGACGAGGATGGCGATGAGGCACAGCACCCAGAGCACCACCAGGGAGGGGATGAGGGCCCGGAGGGGCGAGGGCCGCGGTTTCGGCGGCACGGCGCTCTTGGCTGAGGCCGGGCTGAGCACGGCCATGGCCAGCAGGAAGATGGCGCCCTGGTGAAGCACCTCCGCGGCATGGCCCAGGTAGGTGCCGCGGTAGTGGCCGGTCACCCTCAGGGCCACCACCAGGGTGGAATGGAAAAGGAGCAAGACCAGGGCGCCACGGACGAAGGCTTTGGCCCGGGCCTGTTCGGGGAATTCGAGACGGGTTTCCCGCAGCAGCCACAGGGCAAGCAGCCCCAGGCACACGCTGATCTGCAGCAGGTAGATCAGCATCATGTCGCGGGACAGGGCCCCCACCTGACTCAAGGGACCCAAGACGATCCAGCCGACGGTGAACATGGAGAGAGAGAGCGCGAGGCCATCCAGGCTGGCCCGGATGCGGTCCCTGGGCATGCGCATCTGTTGGGGCCAGGTGAGGAACCCTATCCCGAGGGCCAGGAGGCTGAGGATGGAAATGGCGGGGCCAAGGATTCGAGCCTGGGGCCATCGCAACGCGGTGGGCAGGTAGCGCAGGCCGCCGAGGGCTGCGCCCAGGCCCAGAAGGCCGAAGGCGGCAGGGCCATGGCGCCGGGCCCGCCAGCAGGCCAATCCCGCCGTCCAGAAGGCCAGTGCCAGGACGCCCGAATAGTCCAGAAACTGCACGGCCAAGTGGCCTTCATACATCAGGGGCAGGATGGCGTTCGCCGCCAGCAGCACAAGCAGGCCCGCCACGACGACAGGGTTGGACCGCCAGATGGCCGTCCAGTCATCCCGTTCGTCGAGGCGATCCACCATGCTGCGAGTGTTCCCGGGCCCGGGAGGCGTGGCAATGCGGACCGGGGCCGTTCCCTGCAGTTGTAATGAATGTCACAGAGGCGATTCCCGTTTACCGCCAGACGTTCTGGTTGGGGTTGCGGTCATCCATCTCCTGCCACAGGCGTTGGAGGCTCTGAAGTCGTTCGGGATAATCCAGATTCAGGCGATCCAGGGTGGCGTCATCCTCGGGGTCGAAGGCCATGGGATCCTCCAGGACTTCCGGCGGAAACTCGGGGAACACGTGGGCCAGCAGGCTGCGGTCGAACCCGCGCACACTGAGGGTGCGGATCCCGGGCGTATCCACCAGGGTGCCTCCGGTGGCCAGAGGCAGCCAGCGGGCGGCGGTGGTGGTTTGCTTGCCCGTGCCGAATCGGGTGAGGCCGCCGGTTTTCAGGCTGATGTCGGGATGCAGGGCGTTCACCAGGGTGCTCTTCCCCACGCCGCTGTGGCCGAGCAGCACCACGACTTTCCCTTGCAGAAGGCCGATCAAGGGTTCCAGGCCTTCGCCCTTGAGGGCGGAGGTTTCGTGGATGGCCACCCCCTGCTCGCGAAGGGGATCCAGTTCCGGCAAGGTGTCCTTTTTCGAGGCGCGGTCCCGCTTGGTGACCAGCACGCGGAAGGTCAGGCCCGCATCCAGCGCCAGCACCTGGGCCCGTTCCAGCAGGCCCGGTCGCAGGGGCGGATCCACCACGGCGGCGCAGACCCAGAGTTCATCGGCATTGGCGCAGATGAGCTGCCAGGGCTCGCGGTCGTCGATGCCACCCCGCTTGAGCAGCGATTTGCGGGGCATCACCGCCACCACCTGGGCCTCGGGAGAGCCGCCATCGCCGCGCACCGGCGGGGGCGGCGGCGCGCTGGGATCGTCAGGCTCCACGGGCACGGCCGAGTACCGCACCCGGTCGCCGCAGACGAGGCGAACGCCCTTGAGCTTGCCGCCCAGGGTGGCCCGCATGAGGGCGCGATCTTCTGTCTCCAGATCCACCCACTGGCTGTGCCGCTGAATGAGGGTGGCCTCGGGCAGGTGCATCCAGGGACTGGCGTCGGGCAGGCGCAGGAGGGCCTCGGCATCATGGGCTTCGATGCCGGTTTCCAGCCGCTCCGCATGCCGCTGGCGCCGTTTGCTCTCCCCGCCCCGCTCCCGGGAGTAGGCCTCCCGGTGGTCCAGATCCTGGGCCTCCCGGCTTTGGCCGAGGCGGTATTTCTTCATCGTGCTTCACCACGGAGACACGGAGGGCACTGAGAAAAGCACACGGAGACAGAAAGGGCAAAACCTCCGCGAGAGGCCGAACGCGCTTTTGCTCCTGCTTTTCTCAGTGGAACCCTCCGTGTTCTCCGTGTCTCCGTGGTGGATCCCTAGGCCCGGCCGCCGAATTCGCCGGTCTCGGTGCTGACTTTCACCTTCTCGCCCTCTTTGATGAAGAGGGGCACCTTGATCTCGATGCCGGTCTCCAGCTTGGCGGGCTTGGTCACGTTGCCGCTGGCCGTGTCCCCGCGGGCGCCGGGCTCGGTGTAGGTCACTGCCAGCTCCACGGTGGTGGGCATCTGCAGGCCGATGGGGTTGCCATTGAACTTCTGGATCTGAACGATGAGGCCCTCCGTGAGGTAGTTCAGCGCATCCCCCATGAGGCTCTCACCCAGGGTGTGGGTCTCGTAGGTCTCCTGATCCATGAAGTGCGACCCGTCCCCATCGCTGTAGAGGTAGCTGGCGGGGGAAAGGACGAGGTCCGGCTCCTTGAACTTGTCCCCGGCCTTGAAGGTCTTGTCGAAGACAGCGCGGGTGAGGAGGTTCCGCATCTTGATGCGGACGAGGGTCTGGCCGCCCCGGGCTGTGGGGGTGGAGATTTCCACATCCAGGCAGTGGTACGGGGTGTCTTCCAGCTCGAAGAACATTTTGCGTTTGATCTCGATGGCTTCGAGAAGGGCTGCCATGGGGGCTCCGGAAAATCGAATCCTCCATTCTATCCCGACTGATCGGGGCGGTCTCCTGGTTAGAATTCCAGGGCATGGCAGATCCAAAGACCATCGGCAGGTACCAGGTCCTGCGCGCCATCGGCCAAGGCGGCATGGGGACGGTCTATCTGGCCGAGGATCCGCTGCTCAAGCGCCGCGTGGCCATCAAGGTGGTGCGGGTCACGGGCAACGCCCGGCACCAGGCCATGCTGCGGTTCCGCCGCGAAGCCGAGATCAGCGCCCAGCTGAACCACCCCAACCTGGTGACGATCTTCGATGTTGGCGTGGAGGAAGACCTGGGGCCCTTCCTGGCCATGGAGTACGTCGAGGGCAAGAGCCTGGCCAAGCACATCAAGGAAAAGAACCTTGATACAGAGACATCCGCCAAGGTGCTCATCCAGGCCATGCGGGCCCTGCGGGCGGCCCACCGCCGGGCCATCGTCCACCGGGACGTGAAGCCGGACAACATCCTCCTCAGCGAGGAAGGCCGGGCCAAACTCATGGATTTCGGCATCGCCCGTTCCATGGGCCATCTGGGCCAGAACCAGGACAACCCGCTGGATCCCCCCACCCCCCTGGGTGACATCGAGAGTGGCCCGGCCCAGACGCTGGCCCTGCGGCTGACGGTGACGGGTGATTTCCTGGGCTCACCGGCCTACGCCCCACCCGAAGTGCTGCGGGGCAGTGAAGGCACGCCCGCCTCGGACCGCTACAGCTTCGCCGCCACGGCCTTCGAGCTGCTCACGGGGGAACTGCCCCACCCCGGCAGTGGCCTGACCCAGATCATCATCCACATTCTTCAGGAGCCCGTCGCCTTCCCGGCGGACCTGCCGCCACGCCTCATCGCCGTGTTCCAGCGGGCCCTGTCGGTGGATCCCGATGACCGCTACACCACCCTCCCCGAATTCATGGAGGAGCTCATCGATGCTTTGCCCGGTCCTGCCCACATGCGGGCGCGGCTCTTCGCGGCTCTGGGCCAGGACGACGATGGCAGCAGCGTGTCCACGGCCCGCTTCCGGCTGCCGGTTCTGACGCCTCCTTCCGAAGACAGCGGGGCCCACGCGGCCCAAGTCCGCTCCCGGGAGAGCCAGCCCGTGAAGATCAAGCTGGCGGAAGATCCCGTGGAGAGCTACCTCGCCTCCCGGAAGCCCGCGCCGGAACCCCGGCCCGAAGGCACCGACTGGGTACCCATCATCAAGTGGGTGGGGCTGATCTTCCTGTTGTTGCAGCTCTTCTGGTGGTTGGCGCCGAACCTCTCCAAAGTGCAGATCAAACCCTAGCGATCCGGGGATTCAAGCGAAGGCCCGCATCAACAGGAAGAGGCAGCCATTCCAGCAGGCATGCAGCAGGATGGGCGTTCTCAGGCTGCCGGTCTGGCGCATGGCCAGGCCCAGAGCCCAGCCCAAGGTGCAGAGGGTGGGCAGGCCCGCGGGCTGAAGGTGCATGGCCCCGAAGAGCAGGGCGGAGACGAGCAGGGCCAGGGCCATTCCCTGTTTGCGGGCCAGGATGGGCAGCAGGAAGCCCCGGCAGAGCAGCTCCTCGAAGAAGGGGGCGAGTCCGGCCACCGTGAGGAAGAGGGCCAGAGTGGGCCCCAGGCCCGAGAGGCCCCGCAGCAGATCCTGGAGTTCCCGCTGGGCGCTCTGGCTGGGCTTCAGGATGGGGCTGGCGATCAGAGCCACCGCAATGACCAAGAAGACCGCCAGAGCGACGAAGGCGCCACCCCAGGCCAGATCGGGTCCGGTTCGCCCCGGCGTCAGGCGGCGCCAGAGGGTGGCGAAGGTGATGCCCTCGGCCTTGCAGATCAGCCCCACGCCGAACGCGGCCTGCATGAGATAGCCCAGCGGGAGGGCCACCCAGCGCAGAGAGGGCCACGGCGAGAGCAGCAGGGCCGCCAGGTTCCCCGACAGGAAGAAGGCCAGGAACCAGGTCAACAGCACCACCGCGGCGGCCCGGCCCGACATGGACCAGGAGGGGAGGGGCCGTGCTGGAGCCTTGTTGAGGGTGACCAGCAGGTAGATGCCCAGGGCCAAGCCCCCGGCAGCGAGGGCCAGTACCAAGCCGCTCAGAAGACCGAGTCCGACCACCCGGGTGCGGAGGGCGCTCCTGGCTTGGGTACGCAGGGCCTCGCCACCCCCTTCGCGGTCCCGGAGCCGGGCTTCCAGAAGGTCTGCCGCGTAGCCACCGCCCAGGCGGCGATGGATTTCCGTCCGGGTGGCCTGATCCGGCAGGGGGCCATCTCCGTAGGCGGCCAGCCAGGTCCGCAGGAAACGCTCCCCTGGCGCGCCGGCCGGAGTGGCCTCGGGCCTCCGGGCTTTGGGATCGTTCAATTCCGCCTTGAGCACCGCCAGCAGGGCCTGGTCCCAGGGTTCCTTCAACTGCCGCTCGGCCTTGGTCCACTGCGAGGCGGCGGTCGTTTGCCCTGTCAGGAGCCTCGGCCCGGCCAGCACCACTTCCATCAACCGGGCCGGGAGGCCAGCCCTTTCGAGGGGCCGTTTGGCGCTCAGTTGGCGGGCCCAGAGCGTGTAGGCCGAGGCCAGCAGTGCCAGGAGGGCCAGCATGGAAATGAGCGGATCCACCCAACTGCGGTCCGGGTGCCAGGCGGTTTGGGATTCTGCGTCCATGCCTTCAGGCTACTCCAGGCTAGGCGAAAGGCTGGCGGCCCGTGCGGCGGAACCGCCACGCCGCCCACCTCAGGTAGACGCGGTTCAGAAGGCCGGTCAGTCCGGGAATGGCCAGGAGCGGGGAAACCCACCGCCAGCCCGGCAGGCGAAGGGCGATGGGACGCAACAGATCGGCGCCGGCGCGGATCTCCCGGGTGGCCATGTCCAATCCGTGGATTTCCCGTTCTACAGGCTTGCCGCCCAGCTCCGGCGCCAGGCTCAGCAGCTCGGGATCGCGCACGGAGAGGATGAGGAGCAGGCCCTGGCGGTCGCGGCGGGCCAGCCACAGCGCCATGCGGCAGCAGAGGGTGCAGGCTGGATCGTAGGCGAGGATCAGGGGAGCGGGCATCCGGCGCATCATGGCATGGGTTGCGGGTATGTTGGAACATCCGGAGGCTCCATGCCCTTTTCCCATCCCATCGAGGTGCGGTTCAGCGATCTGGACGCCATGGGCCACGTGAACAATGCCGTGGTGGTGAGCTACATGGAGCAGGCGCGCTTTCAGTGGTGGCGTAGCTTCCTGGGCGGCCGGAAATTCCAGGAGGAGGGCTTCCTCATCGTCCGGGCGGAAGTCGACTACCGCATGCCCATCCTGCTGGGGGACGAAGTGCACGTCGAACTGTCCTGCTCCAAGACAGGCAACAGTTCCTTTGAACTGAGCTACCGCATCACCAAGGGACTGGGCGGCGAGCTCTTCGCCGAAGGAAAAACGGTGCAGGTGATGCTGGACTTCGCCACCCACCGGCCTCGGCCCCTGGCCTCGGCGACGCGGGAGTGGCTGGAGGCGCAGGCCTGATGCTGCTGGGAACGGCGGTCTGGGCTGAGGGCCCCATCGAACGCCGCGCCCTCGTGGCGCGGTTGGCCTCGGGCCGTCTGGCGGACTTGAACCGCATCGAGGCGGTGCGCCTGCGCAAGCTGGGTGAGGGTGATCCTGAGCGGATGGCGGAAGCGCTGGTTCCGGCCAGCCTGCGCCGGGTGCTGGAGGGCGGGCCCAGGGCGCTGGCCCGGGCCCGGCAGGCGGCGGCCTATGCCGAGAAATGGGAGCGGCGCGGCACGCTGCCGGCAACCCTGGCCCCCCCTCCTGAATTGGTGCAGTTGCTGCCCTGCCTGCCCCGGCCCCTGCGCCTGCGCCGTTCGGATGGGCAGGGCCTGGATCGCCTGGGCCTGCGGGGGCCCGGGGCTGAGCTGTCGGCGCCGCCCCAACCCTGCCTGGCGGTGCTGGGGCTGGCCGGCGGAACCTTTGGTGGCTTCTGCCTGGCCCTGGAAGACGGGGGTAGCGCGGTACTGGGCGCCTGGATGTCGGACGAATGGCCCACCGGCAGCCTGGAACTGAAGGCCGGGGCCGTTCGCCGCAGCGTGCCGCTGAGGGCCTGGGAGGGCCTGGAGCTGCCTCCCTTGCACGCAGGCGAAGTGCTGCTGCTGCCCCCGCCCAGACTGAAGGCCCTGCCGGAACTGGCGGCGGGGGCGGAGCTGCTGCTCACGGTGGGGTTCGAGCAAATGACGCTCCGGTTGGGGCCTGAGGGCGTCCATCCCACGGTGCAGTAAACCTAACCCCGCATCATCTCCGCGATGAGGAAGGCCATCTCCAGGCTTTGGGTGGCGTTGAGCCGCGGGTCGCAGCCGGTTTCGTAGGCCTTGGCCAGATCCTCTTCGGAGAGCCCTTCGGTGCCGCCAGTGCATTCAGTGACGGCTTGCCCCGTGAGTTCGATGTGCACGCCGCCCAGGTGGGAACCGTGGGTGCGATGGATCTCGAAGGCCTGGCGCAGCTCCGAGAGGATGGCGCTGAATTCGCGCGTCTTTAGACCGGTGGCGCTTTCGGTGCCGTTGCCGTGCATGGGATCGCAGCTCCAGAGCACGGGGTGATCTGTGGCCTGCACCGCCTGGAGCAGGGGCGGCAGCGCGGCCTGGATCTTGGTGGCGCCGAAGCGCGAGATGAGCGTGATGCGGCCGGGCTCGCGGTCTGGATCGAGCCGGTGCAGGAGCTCGATCAGGTGCTCGGGTGAGGCGCTGGGGCCCACCTTCACGCCGATGGGGTTGCGGATGCCGCGCAGGTACTCGATGTGGGCACCATCGAGCTGGCGGGTACGCTCGCCCACCCAGAGGGTATGGGCCCCCAGGTTGTAGTAGCTGCTGTCTTCGCCGATCCAGCGGGTGAGCGCCTCTTCGTAGGGCAGCAGCAGGGCCTCGTGGCTGGTGAAGAAGTCAATGCGCTCAAGCACATCCCGCTGGACGCCGCCGAGGGCTTCCAGGAAATCCAGGGATTCGCGAACCTGGTCGAGGGTGCGGCGGTAGGCGGGTACTTCGCCGCTGCCACCGGGCAGCTCCCAGCGCTCGGGGTGATGCAGGTCGGCAAAGCCGCCCGCCGTGAGGGCCCGCAGGTGGTTGAGGGTGGCGGAGGCGTGGAAGTAGGCCTCCAGCATGCGGCCCGGATCGGGACGGCGGCTGGCATCGTCTGCATGAAGGCCATTGACGAGGTCGCCTCGGTAGCTGGGGAATTCCCGTCCACGGATGGTCTCGGTGGGTTTGCTGCGGGGCTTGGCGAACTGGCCGGCGATACGGCCCACGCGCACCACGGGCTTGCGGCCACCATGGGTGAGGGCGACCGACATCTGCAGCAGCACGCGCAGCTTGCCCTCGATGGATTCGGGGGTGCAATCCTTGAACTGTTCGGCGCAGTCGCCGCCCTGCAGGAGGAAGCGGCGCCCCGTGGCGGCTTCGGCCAGCAGGTGCCGGAGACGGACCACCTCCTCGGGCACCACCAGGGGCGGCAGGCGGCGCAACCGCGCCAGGAAGCCTTCCAGTTCGGAGGGGTTGTCGTAGACCGGCTGCTGTTGGGCCGGAAAGCGCTGCCAGCTGTGGGGATTCCAGGACGTCATGCCCCATTCTGGCCTGGAACCAAGACTGAGGCGAATCCGGGGGTGTGCGCGAAGCGCGGAACCCCCGGAGAGAGCTACTTCACCTCGGGCTCCACGGCGGTGATCCAGCGGTAGCCCTCACCGCCCACGGTGGCGATCCAGGGCGCGCCCTGGTCTTCCCCCAGTTTTCGGCGCAAGTTGGCGATGTGGACATCCACCGTTCGCGCACTGGGCCGGGCATCCGGCTCCCAGGCCAGCTGCAGCAGTTCCTTGCGGCTGTGGGTGCGGCCCGCGTGGCTGATGAGGATCTCCAGCAGGCGGAATTCCCGGGGGGTCAGCTCCAGCATCTGGCCATCCCGCTGTGCCTCCAGCCGAGGCAGGTCGAAGCAGAAGGGGCCCGAGCGCAGGCGGACGGGGCGATCCATGGGCCGCGAGCGGCGCAGGATGGCTTTCACCCGGGCGACGAGTTCCAGCACCGAGAAGGGTTTCACCATGTAGTCGTCGGCGCCCAGGCTGAGGCCGCGGACCCGGTCCATCTCCTCGCCTCTGGCCGTGAGCATGAGCACGGGCACCTCATCCTTGCTGTCCCGCAGGGTACGAAGCACCTCGAAGCCATCCATCTGGGGCAGCATCAGGTCGAGGACGATGAGATCGGCCCGATGGGCCCGGTGGGCGGCCAAGGCGGGCAAGCCGTCCAAGGCCGCCTCCACGGAGTAGCCTTCGAAGGTCAGATTGTTCACGAGCAGTTGGCAGAGGGACGGCTCGTCCTCCACCACGAGGATGTGGGTCACGGCGTCTCGCTCAAGGATCGGCTTGTTCACCATGGCGATGTTGGCCGGGGATGACAAGCCGGAAATCGGCTGCAGCGCAGACGTGTTCATGCCGACGGCACCTCGAGGAGGGCGGAAAACCCCTCGCCAGGAGCCGAGGCGAAGCTGAGGCCCCAGCCTTCCTGGTTTGCCACCTGGATGAGCAGGCTCAGGCCAAGGCCTTGACCGTCTCGCTGGAACCCTTCCTTCCCCCGCTCGCGGATGCGCAGAAAGGGCTTGCCCAGGGCTTTGACTTGGTGCGGCTGCAGTCCCTCGCCCTCATCGGTCACCTGGATGCAGAATCGGCGACGGTTCCGCCAGGTTTCCAGGGTGACCCGGCCCCGGCCATGGCCCAGGGCGTTCTCCAGCAGGGTGAGGACGGCGGCGCGCAGGGAGGGAAGCGGTGCATGGCCGGCCTCCGGAGCCAGGCGCAGTTCCAACTCGCGCTGTTCCAGCTCGAAGGCAGGCTGCAGGTCTTCCACCACCTCCTGGAACCAGGCCCGGGTGGCCTGTCCCCGGGGGCCCGAGGGCCCTTGGCCGCGCATGACCTTGAGGCTGCTTTCGATGAGGGTGGTGAGGTGATCCACCTCCTCCCCGATCTTCAGCAATTCCTCGTCGGCGCGATCAGGGCTGAGTCGGCCCAGGCGCAGGGAATCGCAGCGGAACTTCAGGATGGCCAGGGGGGTTTTGAGGCTGTGGGTCATGGCCGCCATGCGATCAGCGTCCAGCACGGCCCGCCGCCGCGACCGGTAGCGGATCCAGAGGCCCAGGGCGATGGCCAAGCCCACCACCACGGAGATGGTGTTGGCGATGCGTTCCCGAAGCTGCAGGTCGGCACGGTAGACCCGCTCCTGTTCTTCGAAGGCAATGGCTCCAAGGCTCCAGCCGTTGCCAAAGGCATTGGTTTTGACCACGCAGTTGAGGCGATAGTAGACTAGGCGGGCCGGGTCGGCCTGAATGTGGGGTTTGCGCCCCCATTCCAGCATCTCCAAGTCATCGCGCTTTTCATCGTCCTCGCGGAGGAGCCCCATCCTGCAATTGGGGGAAGGGGTCATGGCCATGCTGAGCGCCTGCTCGACGGTCGGTGAGCCGGGTTCCCAGCGCTTGAGCACCAGCCATCGGTCGGAGAGCAGGACGACGGTGGCGATCCTGCCGAAATCCGGATCCTGGTCTTTGGGCGGATTCCATTCAAACCGCTGGGCCATCTCCGCATGGGCAAGCCATCCGAGGTAGAGCTGGGCCTGCGGTGAATCCCCGGGGTGGATCAAGTGTTCGCCTTGGCGCAGCCAGAGCCGTCGGCCCTCGAAGCGGTCAAGCAGGGCCACCACCAGAGGTTGGCTCTCCAGGAAATGGCGCACATCCGGTTCGGTGCCGGTTTTGACGGTCTGAAGCATGGGGAGCGTCTTCCAGTGCCGCTCCACGATTTCGAAATCGCCCCAATGGCTGTCCATGAAGGCTTGGCGCGAATTGAGGACATGCTCCCGGATGTAGATGGTGGGAGCCACCGCCAGCAGGGCTGCCGTGACGAGGCCCGCGAGGCCCAGCATGATGAGGGCACCCCGCTGCTCCAGTCGAAGCCAACGGCCCGGCCCCTGGGCGCCAGGGTGGAGGATCCGATAGCGGGAGGTGCGGTGGCGGTACATGCGGGCTCGGTGTAAGGGCTCCGGCCAGCTTAGCGCTGTCTTCCCTTCTGAAGGCCGGAATCAGCCCAGGGCCAGCATCCGCTCCAGGGGCTTCAGGGCTTGGCGGCGGAGGCCTTCCTCCATCTGAATCTCGGGTTGGAGGTCCCGCAGGCAGAGGTAGAGCTTCTCGAGGCTGTTCAGCTTCATGTAGGGGCACAAGCTGCAGTTGCAGCCGCTGTCCGCCGGGGCGGGGATGAGCTCGGCCTCGGGTCGGCGCTGCTTCATCTGGTGCAGGATGCCGGCCTCGGTGGCCACGATGAAGGCGTTGGCGCTGTCCTTCTGCACGTAATTCAGCAAGGCTGCGGTGGAGCCCACGAAATCCGCCAACTGGCTGACGGTGGCGTCGCATTCTGGATGGGCGATGAGCTTGGCCTCCGGGTGCTGGGCCTTGAGGGCCGCCAGCCGCTTGGCCGTGAACTGCTCATGCACGATGCAAAAACCGGGGAACAGCACCATCTCGCGGCAAGTCTGTTTGGCCACCCACTTGCCCAGGTGTCGATCCGGCGCGAAGACGATCTTCCGGTCCTTGGGCAGGCTTTCCACCACGCGCACCGCATTGCTGCTGGTGCAGATGATGGTGCTGAGCGCCTTCACGCCCGCCGAGCAGTTGATGTAGCTCACGACGTCGTGATCCGGGTACTGCTTCAGCCACTCGGCGAAATAATCCGCCGGACAGCGGTCCGCCAGGCTGCAGCCGGCGTCCATGTCCGGGATCACCACGGTCTTGGTGGGGTTCAGGATCTTGGCGGTCTCGGCCATGAAGTGCACGCCGCAGAAGGTGATGACATCGGCATCGGCCTTGGCCGCCTGCTGGCTGAGCTGCAGGCTGTCGCCCACGAAGTCGGCCAGATCCTGGATTTCGGGTTCCTGGTAGTAGTGGGCCAGGAGCACGGCTTTGCGCTCGGCCTTGAGGCGCCGGATCTCGGCCACCAGGTCGATGCCAGCGGGGATGCTTTCCAGATCGGGGACGTAGGGGGCGGTGAGATCCATCCCACCATTCTATCCCCTGTCGAGAAATGGGCCCTTGTCGAGAAAGCGGCGGATTCGGAGCGCAGGTTCGGGGTGATCGAACACGTCGCAAAAGGCCGCCCGCTCCAGGGCCAGCGCGGGTTTGCGGGGGAGACCTCGCTGCAGGCCTTGGAGGTTTCCGAGAAGGGAAAGCGCCCGTGCACAGGCATCATTGCCTGTTGCCACAGGCTGGTTTTCGCTATCCTGAGGACGGATCACAGGGTCCAGGTGGATGTGGGAATCCGATGACTGCCCCCCAGGGGTGGACATCGGTCCAGCTTTATTCGGGTTCATGCCTTTTCACTCAAGAGGAGAACACCATGGCCAAGGCGCAAGCGCCAGACACCTCCAGCATCTCACGGCTGGATCAGTTCAAGATCAGCCAGTACTTCGGCTGCAACACGTTCAGCGAGCGGACCATGCGCGAACGGCTGCAGAAGGACGTCTACAAGGCCTACCGCCTGGCGCTGAAGCGTGGCGAGGCCCTGTCGCCCGAAGTGGCCCGCAGCGTGGCGTTGGCCATGAAGGAGTGGGCCCTGGAACAGGGCTGTACCCACTTCACCCACTGGTTCCTGCCCATGACCGGCGCCACCGCCGAGAAGCACGACGCCTTCATCACCTGGGACGAGCCCGGCACCGTCATCGAGCGCTTCAGCGGCAGCCAGCTCATCCAGGGCGAGCCCGACGCCAGCTCCTTCCCCAGCGGTGGCCTGCGAGCCACCTTCGAGGCCCGTGGCTATACCGCCTGGGATCCCGCCAGCCCCGCTTTCCTCATGGAAGGCCCTCTGGGCAAAACGCTCTGCATCCCCACCGCCTTCGTGGGGTACCACGGTGAAGCCCTGGATCACAAGGTGCCCCTTTTGCGCTCCATGGGTGCGCTGTCAGCGCAGGCCAAGGATGCCCTCAAGCACTTTGGCGTGAACGCGGAATCCGTGGTGGCCCAGTGCGGTCCCGAGCAGGAATACTTCGCGGTCGACCTGGACTTGGCCCAGCAGCGGCCCGACCTCATGTTCGCCAACCGCACCCTCCAGGGCGCCAAGCCCCCCAAGGGCCAGGAGCTGGAGGACCACTACTTCGGCAGCATCAAGGAGCGCGTGCTGGGCTTCATGCAGGAGGTGGAGCTGGAGTGCTTCAAGCTGGGCATTCCCGCCAAGACTCGGCACAACGAAGTGGCCCCGAACCAGTTTGAAATCGCACCGATCTACGAGGCGGCAAACCTCGCCAGTGACCACAATCAGCTGCTCATGGAGATTCTCAAATCCGTAGGTGAGCGCCACAACCTGGCCATCCTGCTCCATGAGAAGCCCTTCGCCGGCGTCAACGGCAGCGGCAAGCATGTGAACTGGAGCCTGGCCACGGATGAGGGCCAGAACTTGCTGGAGCCGGGCCAGACGCCCGAAGAGAATCTGCAGTTCCTCTACTTCCTCTGTGCCACCCTGAAGGCCATCCACACCCATGGTGGGCTGCTGCGCGCCGCCATTGCCAGCGCCGGCAACGATCACCGCCTGGGCGCCAACGAAGCGCCGCCCGCCATCATGTCCGCCTTCCTGGGCGCCCAGCTGAATCACATTCTGGATGCCATCGAGAAGGGCGACCCCGCGGATGCCTCCACGCAGCGCATCCTCGACCTGGGGATCGGCAACCTGCCCGCCATCGAGAAGGACGCCACGGACCGCAATCGCACGAGCCCCTTCGCGTTCACGGGCAACAAATTTGAATTCCGCGCCGTGGGCTCCAGCCAGCCCATCGCCCTGCCGCTCACCGTGATCAACGCCGCCGTGGCGGAGGCTCTGGAAACCCTGAATGGCCGCCTGGAGGCGGAACTGAAAGCGGGCAAGGAGCACAAGGCTGCGGTCATGGCGGTGGTCAAACAGGCCATTCAAGAAACCAAGGCCATCCGCTTCGAGGGCAACGGCTACTCGGACGAGTGGAAGCAGGAAGCCGCGCGCCGAGGCCTGCCCCACGCCAAAGACACGGTGGCGGCCCTGCACATCTGGGAGAGCGCCGCCTCCAAGGCCGTGTTCTCCAAGCCCGGCATTCTGTCCGAAGGTGAGCTGGAATCCCGCCTCCACATCCGCCACGAGCAGTACCAGAAGGCCATCGCCATCGAGACCCAGGTGCTGCGCCAGATGGCCGAAACCCAGATCCTGCCTTCCATCACGGCAGATCTGGGCGCCCGCGCCGACAGCCTGACCAAGCTCGCTGCGGCAGGCATTGCGGTGCCAGAGCGTTTGAAGGCCGCCCTCCAGGCCCAGGCCACATTGGCCGGGGAGGCCCAGGTGCGCCTTGCCGCCATGAAGGAGGCCCTGGCTGCGGCCGAGGCCATCGAGGACAACCACGCCCGCACCGTCGCCTTCGGCAGTTCGGTGAATGAATCCAAGCATGCCCTGCGTGAGGTGTTGGACCACTTGGAGGAGGCTTGCGACGCTGATCTTTGGCCCCTGCCCAAGTACTGGCAGCTGCTTTCACCACTGCTGTAGTGCTGGTTGTCTTTGACGCAGAACGGGCCGCACGTGCGGCCCGTTCTGCGGTGTTGAAAGCCCGTTATCGCCCGAAGCGGAACACGACACTGAACTGGGCCCAGGTGGCGGTATCGAAACCGAAGCCGTCGCTGCCGTTCTGGTCGACGAAGATCTGGTTCAGGGTGCCCTCCAGGGAAATCATCTGGTTGAAGGTGTAGCCACCGCCTCCGCGCACGCCCAGCTTGCCGCTCTGGCTGGCGCTTCCGGAGATCCGGCGGCCAGCGGCGGTGGCTTCCCAGTCTTCCTTCACGCTGTTCAATGTGGCACCGGCGATGGTGTACCAACCCTGCCGCGGGCTCTGGAAGTGGTACACCCAATCCGCACCGGCTTGCAGGGCCTTGAAGCTGTTCTTGTCATCGCTGGCGCCGCCCCACCCGGAGCCGGGGAAGTTCTGATAGCTGAGCTGGGCGCGCACCTGGTGGTGGGAGGTGATGTTGAAATCGAGGTGGCCACCCACGTGGGCACCGAACATCTGGTTGGTGCCCCGGTCAGACTTGTCCTTGAGGTCGCCCACGGGCAGGGAGAGGCCCGTGTGCAGGCCTCCAGTGATGTTCTGGGCGGAAAGCAGGGTGCCGGCGAGGCCGAGGATGACGAGGGTGGTGTGCCGCATGGAACCTCCGGAAAAACGGGCTCAGAGGGAGCCAGTTCCAGGCTAGCGGTGGCTTCGTTCTGCCGAATCATCCAATGGGACTACTGGAGGGCGTTCCTGGGAAGGCTACTCCAGCGTGACGCCTCGTCCACTGCGGATCCGCTGCTCGATGCGGGTGGTGCTGTGGCCCGGTAGAAAGGGAATGAGCACCAGGCGTCCGCCCCGGCCTTCGACGATCTCGCGGCCAACAACTGTCTCTGGTGTGTAGTCGCCGCCCTTTACGAGCACATCGGGCTGCAGGGCCCCGATGAGTTCCAGCGGGGTGTCCTCGTTAAAGCGCACCACGGCATCGACGCTCCGCAGGCCCAGCAGGATGGCGGCGCGGGCAGCCTCGTCCTGGAGGGGGCGGGAGTCACCCTTCAGGCGGGCCACCGAGGCGTCACTGTTGAGGCCCACCACCAGGAAATCGCCCAGGGCCCTGGCGTCGGCGAGGTACTGCACATGGCCCGGGTGGATGAGATCGAAGCAGCCGTTGGTGAAGCAGAGGACCTTCGGCCTGGGGATGGCCGCCAAAAAGGCCTCGGGGCTTTGGAAGAAACGGGTCGGTGACGGCATCTCAGTACCTAGGTAAAATCATCGGTTCGGGGACGATTCCCAGGAGAAGTCTGCCATGCCCCTCTACGAGTATCGTTGCGAAGCTTGTGGCCAATCCGAGGAGAAGCTGGAAAGCCTTTCGGCGCCGGAGGTCCATGCCTGTCAGGCCTGTGGGAAGCCCGAGGGCATGCGGCGCCAGGTCTCCGTGGCGGCCTTCGCCCTGACCGGTGGGGGCTGGTACAAGGGCGCGGCCGCGGCTCCGGCCGAGAGCGCCTCCCCCAAGGCCGAGGCCCCGAAGGGTGGCCATGGTTGTGCGGCAGGCGGCTGCGGGTGCCCCCTCGCCGGGTGATGTCCGCCTCAATTCACACTTGATGCGTTGACTTCCCTGGCCATTCCGATAGCCTAGATGGTTCCGGCCCCGTGGGTCGGCGAAGGTTTTCATCTGTCCGATGTTCCCCGGTGCCTGTTTGCGGCGGAACCTCTCAGACCCAGGCCCGGACAACCCGGTGCCTTCCTTGGAGGATGGTGTGCCTACCATCAATCAGCTGATCCGCCATGGGCGGAAGACGTTCACCAACAAGACGAAGAGCCCCGCGCTTGACGCTTGCCCGCAGAAGCGTGGCGTGTGCACCCGTGTGTTCACCACCACCCCCAAGAAGCCGAATTCCGCGCTTCGCAAGGTGGCGCGTGTGCGCCTCACCAACGGCATCGAGTGCACGACCTACATCCCGGGCGTGGGCCACAATTTGCAGGAGCACAGCATCGTGCTCATCCGCGGCGGCCGTGTGAAAGATCTGCCGGGCGTGCGCTATCACGTGGTCCGCGGCACCCTGGACGCCACCGGCGTTGCGGGCCGTAACCAGTCCCGTTCCAAGTACGGCGCCAAGCGCCCCAAGGCTGGCGCCGCGCCGGCCAAGAAGAAGTAGGGGGAGGTAAAACATGGCTCGCCGTTCCGCACCCGCCAAGCGTGAGATCCTTCCGGATCCCGTCTACAACAGCCTCGTCGTCTCCAAGTTTGTGAACATCCTCATGGAGCGCGGCAAGAAGGCCACCGCCGAGCGCATCCTCTACGGAGCGCTGGAAATCGTCGCCAAGAAGAGTGGCGAAGAGGCTCTCGAGGCCTTCCAGAAGGCTCTCAACAACATCAAGCCCTCGGTGGAAGTCAAGTCCCGCCGCGTGGGTGGCGCCACCTACCAGGTGCCCGTGGAGGTTCCCCAGAACCGCCGCCAGTCCCTGGCCATGCGCTGGCTGAAGATCTACTCCGCTTCCCGCGGCGAGCGCACCATGCGCGACAAGCTGGCGGGCGAGATCCTCGACGCCATGAATTTCCGCGGCGCGTCCATCAAGAAGAAGGACGACGTCCACAAGATGGCCGAAGCCAACAAGGCCTTCGCCCACTTCCGCTGGTAGCAATCCCTCCGACCGGAAGGAGCCGCCACTCGGGCGGCTCCTTCCGCGAAGGTCTTTGAAGAAGCATTTCCGACTCCGATTCCGTTTTCACCCTTTCAGGAGGCCGCCGTGGCCCGCCAGACCCCACTCGAGCGCTACCGGAACATCGGCATCATGGCGCACATCGATGCCGGCAAGACCACCACGACGGAGCGCATCCTCTACTACACCGGCAAGATCCACAAGATCGGCGAGGTGCATGAGGGTGCTGCGACCACCGACTGGATGGTGCAGGAGCAGGAGCGCGGCATCACCATCACCTCCGCTGCCATCACGGCCGCCTGGACCGCCCAGACGGGCCAGCTGAAGGGCATTGAGCACCGCATCAACATCATCGACACCCCCGGCCACGTGGACTTCACGGCCGAGGTGGAGCGCTCCCTGCGCGTGCTGGACGGCGCCTGCGCCGTGTTCTGCGCGGTGGGCGGCGTCGAGCCCCAGTCTGAGACCGTGTGGCGGCAGGCCGACAAGTACGGCGTGCCCCGCATGGCCTTCGTGAACAAGATGGATCGCCCCGGCGCGGATTTCTTCCGTGTCGTCGAGATGATGAAGACTCGCCTGAAGGCGCGTCCCATGCCCATCCAGATCCCCATCGGCGCCGAGGAAGACTTCAAGGGCGTGGTCGATCTCGTCCTGATGAAGGCCCTCACCTTCGACGAGGGCGACAAGGGCTTCAAGGTCATCTATGGTGAGATTCCTGCCGAGCTGGTGGCCACGGCCAAGGAATGGCGCGAAAAGATGGTCGAAATGGTCGCCGAGACCGACGACGCGCTCATGGACAAGTACCTGGGCGGCGAAGAGCTGACCGAGGACGAGATCCGCACGGGCATCCGCACCGGCTGCATCAAGCTCCTCTTCACGCCGATGATGTGCGGCTCCGCCTTCAAGAACAAGGGCGTCCAGCCCATGCTCGACGCGGTGGTGAGCTACATGCCTTCGCCCCTCGACATCGCGGCCATCAAGGGTGTCGACGCCGACGGCAACGAGACTGAGCGCAAGGCCGAGGACAAGGAGCCCTTCTCCGCCCTCATCTTCAAGATCATGGCCGATCCCTTCGTGGGTTCGCTGGCCTTCCTTCGCGTCTACTCCGGCGTGCTCGCTGCGGGCTCTGGCGTCTACAACGCCGCCAAGGGTCGCCGTGAGCGCATTGGCCGCCTGCTCCAGATGCACGCCAACAAGCGCGAGGACATTGAAGAGGTCCGCACCGGCGACATCGCTGCCGCTGTGGGTCTGAAGGAAGTCCTTACGGGCCAGACCATCTGCGACGAGAACCACCCCGTGATCCTCGAGTCCATGGATTTCCCGGATCCCGTGATCCAGGTGGCCATCGAGCCCAAGACCAAGGCCGACCAGGAGAAGATGGGCGTGGCCCTGAGCCGCCTGGCCCAGGAAGATCCCACCTTCAAGGTGAAGACCGATCCCGAAACCAACCAGACCATCATCGCCGGCATGGGCGAGCTGCACCTTGAGATCATCGTTGATCGCATGATGCGCGAGTTCAAGGTGGAAGCCAACGTGGGCAAGCCCATGGTGGCCTACCGCGAAACCATCCGGAAGCGCGTGGACGCCGAAGGCAAGTTCGTCCGTCAGTCCGGCGGCCGCGGCCAGTACGGCCACGTCAAGATGTATGTCGAGCCCAACGAGGCTGGCAAGGGCTACGAGTTCATCAACGACATCAAGGGCGGCGTGATTCCCAAGGAATACATCAAGCCCATCGACCAGGGCATCCAGGAAGCCATGCAGTCCGGCGTCCTGGCGGGCTACCCCTGCGTCGACATCAAGATCACCATCTACGACGGCAGCTACCACGACGTGGACTCCAACGAAATGGCGTTCAAGATCGCCGGCTCCATGGGCTTCAAGAACGGCTGCGAAAAGGCTTCCCCTGTGATCCTCGAACCCATCATGGGCGTTGAGGTGGTGGTCCCCGAGGACTACATGGGCGATGTCATCGGCAACCTGAACAGCCGTCGTGGCCGCATCGAGAACATGGAAGACCGGGCCGGCGTCAAGGTCGTCACCGCCAAGGTGCCCCTGGCCGAGATGTTCGCCTATTCGACCACCCTCCGCGGCATGACCCAGGGTCGCGGCAACTACACCATGCAGTTCTCGCACTACGAGGAAGCTCCCCGCAACGTGGCCGAAGAGATCGTGGCCAAGGTCAAGGGCGCCAAGTAGGTTGATTCTCTCCGGGGGTTCCGTGCTTCGCACACACCCCCGGACCCCCACAACTCGGCCTGGCGAAGCCAGTCCTCGTTGCTCGCAATTCCAGTCATTTCTGCTTTACCTGCTTTTTTAGCCCCTCTCGGGGTGAGGTCATTTCTCGAACCGCAAGGTTGCCGGGCCTCTTGATCCAACCGCTTCCACCCACGGGTGGTCGTGCGTTCTTCTCAAAATAGCCGTTGTGTTTTCAGCGGCTTTTGTTATGCTGATCAGCCCTGTCCCTGTCGTTGGGACGGATTTACATGGGCGGTCAGCGCCCCACGTCTATGGACGTTCAGCGTCCCAATGGAGTGAGCATGAAAGACAACATCCGCATCCGTTTGCGTGCCTTCGACCACCGTCTGCTCGATCAGAGCACCCGCGAAATCGTGGACACCGCCAAGCGCACGGGCGCCCAGGTGGCAGGACCGATTCCTTTGCCCACCCGGACGAACAAGTACACCGTCAACCGTTCCCCCCACGTGGACAAGAAGAGCCGGGACCAGTTCGAAATCCGCACGCACAAGCGGCTGCTCGACATCCTGAATCCGACCCAGAACACCGTGGACACCCTCATGCGCCTGGATCTGCCCGCTGGCGTTGACGTGGAGATCAAGGTCTTCAGCCGTCAGGGCAACAGGTAGAGGGGGGAGAAAACATGTCCAAAGGAATCATCGGCAAGAAGCTGGGAATGACCCAGATCTTCAATGAGCAGGGACAGATTGTCCCCGTGACCGTCATCCAGGCCGGCCCTTGTGTGGTCGTCCAGCGCAAGACCTCTGCCAAGGATGGCTATGAAGCCATCCAGATCGGCTTCGTGGATCCGAACGGCGGCAAGCGCGCCTCCAAGGCTGAAAAGGGCCATTGCGAGAAGCTCGGCGTCGCTCCGGTTCGGGTGATCCGCGAGATCAAGGTGGATGCCTCCAGCGAAGCCAAGCCTGGCGACAGTGTCCTGGCGAGCGCCTTCGAGGCGAAGACCAAGGTCAATGTCACCGGCATCAGCAAGGGCAAGGGTTTCGCCGGCGTCATCAAGCGGCACCACTTCGCTGGTGGCCGTGCGACACACGGTTCCATGTTCCACCGCGCGCCTGGCTCCATCGGCCAGTCCAGCTACCCCAGCCGCGTCTTCCCGGGCATGCGCATGGCTGGCCACATGGGCGACGCCCAGGTGACCGTGCGCAATCTGGAAATCGCGAAGGTGGATGTCGAGAACAACCTGCTGCTCATCAAGGGCGCCGTCCCCGGCCCCAAGGGTGGGTACATCGTCATCAAGCAGGAGGCCTAAGATGGCAGCGTTCCAGCACCCCGTCGTCAACCTCGAGAACAAGCCCGCTGGCACGGTTGATCTGCTGCCCGAAGTCTTCAAGCTCGAAGAGTTGAACAACCACCTCATCTGGGAGGCGGTGCGCCACTTCCTGGCCCGGCGTCGCGCCGGCACGGCGAAGACCAAGGACAAGTGGGAAGTCAGCGGCTCCGGCAAGAAGCTCTGGAAGCAGAAGGGCACCGGTCGCGCGCGTGTGGGTTCCATCCGCAGCCCGCTGTGGAAGGGCGGTGGCACCACCCACGGTCCGCACCCCCGTTCCTATGATTACGCCTTCCCCAAGAAGGCCCGGCGCGCCGCCCTGCGCAACGCGCTGTCCGCCAAGCTGGCGAGTGGCCAGATTACGGTGGTCGAGAACTGGGATATCGCGTCCCACAAGACCAAGAGCCTGATTCAGACCCTCGGCAAGCTCGGGGTCAATGGTTCTGCCCTCCTCGTGGGAACCGAAGCCAGCGAGAACCTGACCAAGGCCGCCGGCAACAACCCCAAGCTGCAGATCGTCGAGAGCCTGGGCGTCAACGTCTATGAGCTCCTCAAGTACGACCAGGTGATCTTCTCCAAGGAAGCCGTCCTGGCCCTCCAGGAGGTTGTGAAGCCATGACCAAGATCTTTGAAGTGATTCGCAAGCCCCTGCTCACCGAGAAGGGCCAGATCCTGCGCGAGCAGAACATCCAGGTCTTCGAAGTGGCGACCTGGGCCACCAAGCATCAGATCAAGGAAGCTGTGGAGCTGCTGCTCCAGTCCAAGGTGAAGGCCATCCGCACCGTGCGGATCCCCAGCCGGACCAAGCGCCTGGGTCGTTTCGTGGGGACTTCCAGCCCCCGTAAGAAGGCCTATGTCGAACTCGCCGAGGGCGCGACCGCGTCCGAGTAAGCGAACCGACGAATTCTCAATGGCGGACGGAAAAGCTTTGCCCACTATCGCCCGCCCCTTTCAACCCTGAGGCAAGAGGACACCCATGAGCATCAAGCAGCTCAAGCCCACGACCCCCGGTCAGCGCGGCATGTCCAAGTTCGGCTTCGAGGAAATCACCACGGACACGCCTGAGCGTTCGTTGATTGCCAAGAGGAACCGCACTGGAGGTCGCTCCAACACCGGCCGGATCACCACCCGCCACATCGGCGGTGGCCACAAGCGGCAGTACCGCATCATCGACTTCAAGCGCAACAAGCTCGAAGTCCCCGCCAAGGTCGCGACCATCGAGTACGACCCCAACCGCACCGCCCGCATCGCCCTGTTGGTCTACGCCGACGGCGAGAAGCGCTACATCCTGGCCCCTGATGGCCTGGAAGTGGGCCGCACCGTGGTGGCCGGCAAGAACGCCGACATCTTGGTGGGCAACGCGCTTCCCCTCCGCAACATCCCGGTCGGTAACACCGTCCACAACATCGAGATGAAGCCCGGCAAGGGCGGCCAGATCGCCCGCGCCGCGGGCACCTTCGCCCAGCTCGTGGCCAAGGAAGACGACTACGCCCAGCTCCGCATGCCCTCCGGCGAGATCCGCAAGATCCACCTGGACTGCTTTGCGACCATCGGCACCGTCGGCAACCTGCAGCACGAGAACATCCAGATCGGCAAGGCCGGCCGCACCCGCTGGAAGGGCATCCGCCCGACCGTCCGCGGCGTGGTCATGAACCCCGTCGACCACCCGCATGGTGGTGGCGAGGGTCGCACCTCCGGTGGCCGTCACCCTGTGACGCCCTGGGGCCAGCCGACTCGCGGATACAAGACCCGTGGCAACCGTCGCACGGACAAGTTCATCGTCAAGCGGATCAACTAGGAGACACGACAATGGCACGATCCCTGAAAAAAGGCCCGTTCATTGACGCCCACCTCCAGAAGAAGGTGGAAGTCGCCTCGGCCGCCAACGACAAGCGCGTGATCAAGACCTGGTCGCGCCGGTCGACGGTCGTCCCGCAGATGATCGGACTGACCCTCGCCGTGCACAACGGCAACAAGTTCATTCCTGTGTATGTCACCGAAAACATGATCGGCCACAAGCTGGGCGAATTCGCCCTGACCCGCACGTTCAAGGGTCACGCTGGCAAGGCCGACACCAAGGCGAAGGGGAAGTAGCGATGGCTGATATCGTTTCCAGCGCCACCGTTCGCCACCTGCGCGGCTCGGCCCAGAAAGCCCGTCTCGTGGTGGACTTGATCCGCGGCAAGTACGTCGGCGAGGCCCAGTGGATGCTCACTCAGGCCAAGAAGTACGCCGCCGCCCCCATCCGCAAGCTCCTTGATTCCGCCGTGGCCAACGCCATCGACAAGAATCCTTCCGTCAACCCCGACCAGCTGCTGGTGAAGGCCGCGTTCGTGGATGAGGGTTTCCGCATGAAGCGTGTGCGCCCTGCGCCCATGGGCCGCGCCTACCGCGTCCAGAAGCGCACCTGCCACATCACCATCCAGCTCGCGTCCGCGGCCGGGGAGGAGTAGTCATGGGTCAGAAGGTCCACCCGTACGGGTTCCGCCTCATCTATCAGAAGAACTGGCACAGCAAGTGGTTCTCCAAGCGCGACTACGCCACCCTGCTGCATGAAGACATCAAGCTCCGCCGCGAACTGAAGAAGCAGCTGCACAGCCTCAACGCGATGATCTCGAAGATCGACATCGAGCGCGCCGCCGACAAGGTCACCGTGCGCATTTTCACCGCCCGCCCTGGTATCGTCATCGGCCGCAAGGGCGCTGAGATCGACAAGCTGCGCGAAGACCTGCAGAAGCGCCTCAACCGCCCCGTGTCTGTCGACATCCAGGAGATCAAGAAGCCTGAAGTCGATGCGCAGCTCGTGGCCGAGGGCGTCGCCCAGCAGCTCGAGCGCCGCATCGCCTTCCGCCGCGCCATGCGCAAGGCGGAGGAGGCTGCGATCCGCTTCGGCGCCAAGGGTTTCAAGATCAAGGTCGCCGGCCGCCTGAACGGCGCGGAGATCGCCCGGACCGAGGACTACCTCTCCGGCCAGATGCCCCTGCAGACCATCCGCGCGGGCGTT
Source organism: Geothrix sp. PMB-07 (assembly GCF_030758935.1). Classification (NCBI taxonomy): domain Bacteria; kingdom Pseudomonadati; phylum Acidobacteriota; class Holophagae; order Holophagales; family Holophagaceae; genus Geothrix; species Geothrix sp. PMB-07. The sequence goes on along the minus strand of NZ_CP132333.1, from coordinate 3,972,455 downwards.
GACTACGGTTTCGCCGAGGCCCATACGACCTACGGGATCATCGGCATCAAGGTTTGGGTGAATCTGGGCGACCAGGTTGCCGAGACCGTGAAGCGCTGAGGTGAATCCATGTTGATGCCCAAGAAGGTCAAGAACCGTAAAACCCAGAAGGGCCGCACGCGCGGCGTCGCCACCCGCGGCAACGATCTCGCCTTCGGCGATTTCGGCCTCAAGGCGATGGAGCACTGCTGGCTCACCAACCGTGAGATCGAAGCCGCCCGTATCGCCATGACCCGCCACATCAAGCGCGGCGGCAAGATCTGGATCCGCATCTTCCCCGATCGTCCGACCACCTCGAAGCCCGCGGAAACCCGCATGGGTTCGGGTAAGGGAGCTCCGGATGGCTGGGTGGCGGTGATCCGCCCCGGTCGCATCCTCTTCGAGATGGAAGGTGTCACCGAGGAGATCGCCCGCGAGGCTCTGCGCCTGGCCCAGATGAAGCTTTCCGTGGCGTCCGAGTTCATCAGCCGCACGCCGCCGGAGGAATAAGAGCCATGACCAAGAAGAATCCCTTTTCCGATTTGACCGGCAAGAGCGTCGAGGAGCTCGCGCAACTGGAGGCCGAACTGGCCGCCAAGCGCTTCACCCTCCGCTTCCAGCACGCCGTGGGCCAGGTCGAGAACACCGCCGAGATCCGCAAGACTCGTCGTGAGCTCGCCCGTGTCAAAACCGCCCTGGCTACCAAGCTGGCCTAGGAGAACCCATGAGCCTCGAAAACAAGATGACTCGTAACGGCATTGTGGTCTCCAACAAGGCCGACAAGACCGTGGTGGTGAAGGTCGAGCGCAAGTTCCAGCACCCGCTCTACCACCGCACCGTCAAGCAGACTGCCAAGTTCATGGCTCACGATGAGACCAACGCCTGCGCCATCGGCGACGTGGTCAAGATCGTCGAGACCCGCCCCCTTTCCAAGCGCAAGCGCTGGATGGTCCTCGAGATCGTCCAGAAGGCCGGCGAGTAAGGAGCTCACATGATTCAGATGGGAACCATGCTCACCGTCGCCGACAACTCCGGCGCCAAGAAGATCTGCTGCATCCTGCCCCTGGGCGGCGGTGTCGGCAAGATCGCCCAGCTCGGCGACGTGATCACCGCCTCCGTGAAGGAAGCGATCCCCGGCGGCACCGTCAAGAAGAAGGCCGTGGTCCAGGCCGTCATCGTCCGCCAGCGCAAGGCCTACCGCCGCAAGGACGGCTCCTACATCCGCTTCGACGAGAACGCCGCCGTCATCATCAAGAAGGATGGCGAGCCCGTCGGCACCCGCGTGTTCGGCCCTGTGGCCCGTGAACTCCGTGAGCGGAAGTACATGAAGATCGTCTCCCTCGCCCCTGAGGTGCTGTAATGGAAGCCACCACCACCAAGATGAAGCTCAAGAAGGGCGACCAGGTCGTCATCATCGCGGGCAAGGAAAAGGGCAAGACCGGCACCGTCACCAAGGTCAGCCCCTCCACCAACCGCGTGGTCATCGCCGGCCTCAACATCATCAAGAAGGCCACCAAGCCCAACCCCCAGACGGGCGAAGGCGGCGGCATCATCGAGAAGGAGGCTCCGATCCACGCCTCCAACGTGATGCTCCTCGACGCCAAGACCGGCAAGGGCACCCGCAAACGGGTTTGATGTTCTCCGGGGGGTACGCGCTTGCGCGCACACCCCGGACCCCCGCGTCCTCAGAGGCGAAGCCTCTGCGGATTTCTTCGAATCAGGCGTCGGGCCTGCCGAATGCCCTGGCTTGGAGTTGAAATTCAAGCTTTTCGCTTCACAGGGGAGCTGCCCTGTGTGAATATGATCATTCTGTCCCGTGCGCGGGACGGAGTTTCGCGGCGCATCCTGCGCCATGACAATTGAGGTTGGGGGGAAACGGGCCGGACCGCCGTTCCCAAGCCCCCCCGCTCTCCCGAACCCCTGGGGCATAGCCGTCCCACGGAAATGGAGGAATCCATGACTGCCAAGCAAGGCCACGCGGAGCCCCGCGTCAAGGCTCGCTACCACCAGGAGGTGGTGTCGAAGCTCACAGAGGAATTCGCCTTCTCCTCTGCCATGCAGGTGCCCCGCCTGCAGAAGATCGTCATCAACATGGGCGTTGGCGATGCCATCCAGAACATCAAAGTCCTGGACGTGGCCGTTGACGAACTCACCGCCATCGCCGGCCAGAAGGCCGTCGTGCGCAAGGCCAAGAAGAGCGTCGCCCAGTTCAAGCTGCGCGCCGGCATGCCCATCGCCTGCATGGTCACCCTGCGTGGCGAGCGCATGTGGGAGTTCTTCGACCGCCTGGTGACCCTGTCCCTGCCCCGAGTTCGCGACTTCCGCGGTGTGCCCACCAAGTCCTTCGACGGCCGTGGCAACTACACCCTGGGCCTGAAGGATCAGCTGATCTTCCAGGAAATCGATTACTCGAAGGTGGACAAGATGAAGGGCATGAACATCACGTTCGTGACCACCGCCGCCAACGACGCCGAAGCTCGGGCTCTTCTCGCCCACCTCGGTATGCCCTTCCGCAAATAGCCAAGGAGATCATACCGATGGCCAAGATTTCCAAAATCGTCAAGGACGCGCGCAAGCCGAAGTTCTCGACCCAGCACCGCAATCGTTGCAAGTGCTGCGGCCGGCCCCGGGGCTACATGCGCAAGTTTGAACTCTGCCGTCTGTGCTTCCGCAAGTTCGCCTTGAATGGCGAGCTGCCGGGCGTCCAGAAGTCCAGCTGGTAAGGAGAGGGGACCATGAACACCGATCCCATCGCTGACTATCTCACCCGCATCCGCAACGGCATCATGGCCGGTCACGATGCTGTGGTGGTGCCTGCCTCGAAGATCAAGGCTCAGCTCTGCAACATCCTGAAGCAGGAGGGCTACATCCACTCCTTCAAGCAGGTGGAGCACGAGAGCCGCAGCTACCTGATCCTCAATCTGAAGTATGTGAAGGACAAGGAGAACGTGATCCACGGCCTGCGCCGCGTGTCCCGCCCCGGCCTGCGCATCTACTCCGGCGCCCAGGAGATTCCCGAAGTTCACGGGGGCCTCGGCATCGCCATCCTGTCCACCCCCAAGGGTCTCCTGACGGGCAAGGACGCCAAGAAGCAGAACGTCGGCGGCGAAATCCTCGCCCACGTCTGGTAACCCATCCTGAAATGGGCGGATCCTCCGCCCTCATCTAAGGAATAAACCATGTCTCGAATCGGAAAGAAGCCCGTGACGCTGCCCAAGGGCGTGAAGGTCACAGTCACCGGGTCCGAGGCCGTCGTCGAGGGCGCCAAGGGCAAGCTCAGCTGCCCGATCCCGGCCGGGATCACCCTGGATGTGCAGGCCGACTCCGTCGTCCTCTCCCGTGTCAATGACGAACCCCAGAACCGTGCCTACCACGGCCTGACCCGCGCCCTCCTCGGCAATGCCGTGACCGGCGTGACCGAAGGCTGGAAGAAGGAACTGGACATCGTCGGCGTGGGTTACAAGGCTGCCATGGACGGCGCCAAGCTCAAGCTCGAGCTCGGCTACAGCCACCCCATCAACTACGAGGCCCCCGCGGGCATCCAGATGGCCGTCGAAAAGACCACCCACATCGTCGTGACCGGCATCGACCGGCAGCTGGTGGGCCAGGTTGCCGCCGACATCCGGAAATTCCGCAAGCCCGAGCCCTACAAGGGCAAGGGCGTCCAATACACCGGCGAAGTCATCCGCCGCAAGGCCGGCAAGACCGGGAAGTAAGGGGAACCCATGGCGAACGATATCCAAATTCGACGCGACAAGACCAAGGCCCGCATCCGCGGCCGCGTGAGCGGCACGCCCGAGCGGCCCCGTCTCACGATCTACAAGAGCCTGAAGCGCATCTACGTGCAGGCGGTGGACGACACCAAGGGCATCACCCTGGCCTCAGCCAGCAGCCTGGAGAAGGATCTCCGCAGCTCGCTCAAGAACGGCGCGAACATCGAGGCCGCCAAGGCCGTCGGTGCCAGCATCGCTGCCCGCCTGAAGGAGAAGGGCATCACAGCCGTGGTGTTCGACCGCAATGGCTACGTTTACCACGGCCGCGTCAAGGCGCTGGCTGACAGCGCCCGCGAAGCCGGGCTCCAGTTCTAGGGGATGACCATGGCGACTGCAGAGCTCAAAGAAAACAAAGAATCCCGCAACCCCGAAGCTGGGGAATTCAAGGACCAGGTCATCTACGTGGGCCGCGTCACCAAGGTGGTGAAGGGGGGCAAGAACTTCTCCTTCTCCGCGCTGGTGGTCGTGGGCGACGGCAACGGCAAGGTCGGCTTCGGTCTCGGCAAGGCCCTCGAAGTTCCTTCCGCCATCAAGAAGGGCATCGAGAGCGCCAAGCGCAACATGATCCGCGTTCCCCTCACCCCGAACGGCAGCCTGCCGCACCCGGTGACCGGCATCTTCGGTTCCGGCAGCGTGCTGCTGAAGCCCGCTCCTGAGGGCACCGGCATCATCGCCGGCGCCGCGGTCCGCGCCATCATGGAGGCTGCCGGCATCCACAACGTGATGACCAAGAGCCTCGGCTCCTCCAATCCCCACAACGTGGTTCGCGCCACGTTCGAGGGCCTGAAGGAACTCATGGATCCCTACACGGTTCTGACCAACCGTGGCCTTGACCAGGCGGAGGCATAACATGTCGCAATATCTCGGCAAGCAGGTGGTGCTGACCCTCAAGCGCTCCATCATCTGCACCACTCCCAAGCACCGCGCCTTCATGCAGACCCTCTGCCTGAAGCGTCCCGGCGACACCCGCGAATGCGAATACACCCCCAACGTCCACGGGATGGTCAAGCTTGTCCCTCATCTCATCGACGTTAAGGTGAAGGGGTAGATCATGAAGCTCAACGAACTCCGCCCCGCAGAGGGCGCCACCAAGTCTCGCAAGCGTCTGGGCCGCGGCAAGGGCTCAGGCCTGGGCAAAACGTCTGGCCGCGGTGAAAAGGGACAGAAGTCCCGCAGCGGCTACCGCAGCAAGCGCGGCTTCGAGGGTGGCCAGATGCCCCTCGTCCGTCGTCTGCCCAAGCGCGGTTTCACCAACATCTTCGCCCCTGAGACGAAGGAAATTCCCCTCAGCCTCATTTCCATCCACTTCCAGGATGGTGAGACGGTCAGCCTCGACTCCCTGCGGGACAAGAAGCTGGTTGGCCACCGTGTTGAGAAGATCGTGGTGCTGGCCAGCGGCGAGCTCACTGCCAAGGTGAACGTTGTCGCGGACCGCATCACCAAGGGCGCCCGGGAAGCCATCCTGGCCAAGGGCGGCACCATCCAGGAGCCCGTTGCGAAGTCTGCCGAGTAACGGCCGATGAACCGCCTCAGGAACCTCTTCGCCATCCCGGAGCTGCGCAAGCGGCTCCTCTTCACCCTGCTCCTCCTGGCCATCTACCGGCTGGGTGTGCACGTCAGCGTGCCCGGGGTGAACGCCGAGAACCTCCAGGCCGCCCTGCGCAAGGGCGGCGGCGGACTTTTCGACGTCGTTGACCTGTTCTCCGGTGGTGCGTTCAAGAAGTTCTCCGTCTTCGCCCTAGGCATCGCGCCATACATCACGGCCAGCATCGTGCTGCAGCTGATGGGGGCTGTGGTGCCTTATCTGGAAAACCTCCAGAAGAAAGAAGGCGAGGCCGGCCGGCAGAAGATCAATCAGTGGACCCGCTACCTGACGGTGTTTCTGGCCTTCGTCCAGGGCATGGGCATCGCGTCTCTGGCCCAAAGCCAGAATTCGCCGGGTCTGGAAGTGGTCACCAGCTCCATTTCCCCCACGGCGTTCCGCCTCCTGGCGGCCTTCACCCTCTCCGTGGGCACCATGTTCGTCATGTGGATCGGTGAACAGATCACCGAGCGGGGCATCGGCAACGGCATTTCACTGCTGATCTTCGCGGGCATCGTGGCGGGTCTTCCGCAGGGTCTCACCACCCTCACGGTGATGATCACGCAGTCCCTGAAGAACGCACCCAACGTGCCGCCTCCGGGCCTGTTCATCCTCATCATCGCGGCCATGATCGTGGTGCTGTTGGCGGTGGTGATGGTGGAGAACGCCTATCGGCGCATTCCCATCCACTACGCACGCCGTGCGGATTCAGCCGGCATGTCCAGTCAGCGCAGCTCCTACATGCCTTTGAAGGTGAACACCGCAGGCGTGATGCCAGTCATCTTCGCCAGCTCGGTGATCTTCTTCCCGGCCACGATCAACCAGTATTTCAAGTGGGAATGGCTGGCGAAGGCCTCCTCCTACATCAACCCGCAGACCCACCTGGGCTACTACACGCCGGTGTTCGTGGGCATCGTCATCTTCTTCGCCTTCTTCTACACCAGCATCGTCTTCAATCCCGATGAGACCGCCGAGAACATGAAGCGGTCCGGGGGCTACATTCCGGGCATCCGCCCTGGGAAGGAAACCAGCATCTTCATGGACAGCATCCTGTCCAAGCTGACCTTCGTCGGCGCCCTCTACCTGGCGGCCGTATCCCTGGTGCCCATCCTCATTGGGCGCACCATCCCGGGCCTCAACTTCTACTTCGGCGGCACCAGCCTGCTGATCGTGGTGGGCGTGGCCATGGACAGTGCCTCCCAGCTGGAAAGCCTGCTGGTCATGCGCCGCTATGACGGTTTCCTCGAAAAGGGCCGCATCCGGGGCCGCTCCACCCGCAAGGGTGAAGCATGAGTCTGACTGCGAACATCCTCCTCGGGGCCCCTGGCTCCGGCAAGGGAACCCAGGCCAAGCGCCTGGTGGAAACATTCTCTTTGACTCACCTGTCAACCGGTGACATTCTGAGAGATGCCGTTTCGAAAGGAACGGAGATCGGCCTTAGGGCGAAAGCCATTATGGCCGAAGGAAAACTGGTGGACGACGACACCGTCAACGGCCTTGTCTTCGCGCGGCTGCTGGACGAGACCTCTGACGTGTTGTTCGACGGCTATCCCCGCACCCTACAGCAAGCTCAAGCCCTGGAAGACTTCCTCTCCTCCAAAGGCATGAAGGTCGGGCATGTGGTGTTGGTCGATGTCCCCCAGGAAGTGCTGGAAGCCCGTGTGGTGGGCCGACGCCTGTGCAGCAACAACGCATGCGGCGCCATCTACCATCTGGAGACCAAGCCTTCCAAGCAAGCCGGTGTCTGCGATGTGTGCGGAAGTCCGCTGAAGCACCGTTCTGACGACACCTCTGAGGCTTTCCGGAGCCGGATGGGCGAGTTCAACTCGACCTTCCAACCCCTCCTGGGCTTCTACAAGCATCGGCCGACCTTCCGGAGCGTGGATGGCAATCGCCTACCGGAGCTGGTGTTTGAATCGCTGCGTCACGTCTTCGGAGAACAAGCTTGAGCAAAGAAGAAGCCATTGAGCTCGAAGCCACAGTGGTCGAGGCCTTGCCCAACGCGGTTTTCCGGGTCGAACTGGAGAACAAACACCAGGTGCTGGCGCACATCAGCGGAAAGATGCGCAAGAACTTCATCCGCATCCTTCCCGGTGACCGGGTGCTCGTAGAGGTGACCCCCTACGACCTCACCCGTGGCCGCATCATTTACCGATTCAAGTAAACGAGAGGACACCATGAAAGTACGGCCCTCCATCAAGAAGCTGTGCGAGCACTGCAAAGTGGTCCGGCGCGAAGGCATCAACCGGATCATCTGCAAGAAGAACCCCAAGCACAAGCAGCGTCAGGGTTAAGGAGAAACGATGGCACGCATCTCAGGTATTGATCTGCCCATCGGCAAGCGCATCGAGATCGCGCTCACCTACATTTTCGGCATCGGGCGCGCCAAGGCGCACAGCATCCTCACCCGCGCCAAGGTCGATTTCGGCACCAAGGTGCGCGATCTGACCGAGGACGAGGTGGGCCGCATCCGCCGCGTCATCACCGCCGAAGAGACGGTCGAGGGCGACCTCCGCAAGAACATCTCTCTGGATATCAAGCGGCTCATGGATATCGGCTGCTACCGCGGCCTGCGCCACCGGAAGGGTCTCCCCGTCCGCGGCCAGCGCACGCACACCAACGCCCGCACCCGCAAGGGCAAGCGACGCACCGTAGCCGGCAAGAAGAAGTAAGGCGAGGAGCACATGGCCAAGACCCAGACCCGGACCGCCGGTAAGAAGGTGGTCAAGAAGAAAGAGAAGAAGAACGTTCCCCACGGCGTGGCTCACGTCCAGGCGTCCTTCAACAACACGATCATCTCCATCTCTGATCCGATGGGGAACATGCTCTGCTGGGCTTCCAGCGGCAACCAGAACTTCCGCGGCACCCGCAAGGGCACGCCCTTCGCAGCCCAGGTGGCCGCCGGCATCGCTGCCGAAGCCGCCAAGGAGCAGGGCGTTCGCTCGGTCGATGTTCGCGTCAAGGGCCCCGGTGCCGGTCGTGAGAGCGCCATCCGCGCCCTCAACGCCGCTGGCATCCAGGTGACCAGCATCCGCGACGTCACCCCCATCCCCCACAACGGCTGCCGGCCGCCCAAGCGGCGCCGGGTTTAAGAGAGGAGGAGAGACATGGCACGTTATACAGACGCCGTTTGCCGCCTCTGCCGCCGCGAGGGCATGAAGCTTTACCTGAAGGGCGAGCGCTGCTTCAAGGAGAAGTGCTCGTTCGAGACCCGCAAGGGCAAGATCCCCGGCCAGCACGGCGCGGGCAAGATCAAGAAGCCCACGGGCTACGCCCTGCAGCTCCGCGAGAAGCAGAAGGTCAAGCGCATCTACGGTGTGCTTGAAAAGCAGTTCCGCCACTACTTCGAGAAGGCCGACGCCAAAAAGGGCGTCACCGGCCACAACCTGCTCGGGTTCCTCGAGTGCCGCCTGGACAACGTGGTTTATCGCCTGGGCTTCGCGTCCAGCCGCTCCGCCGCGCGCCAGATGGTCATGCACGGCCACGTGCAGATCAACGGCAAGCGGGTGGACATCCCCTCCTACCAGGTCAAGCCTGGCCAGGCGGTGGAACTGGGCGCCCGCGCCAAGGAAAACGACGGCGTCAAGACCTCCGTCGAAACTTCGGCCGGCCGTGGCATTCCCAAGTGGCTCACCCTGGACGCCACCGCCTTCAAGGGCCAGGTGCTTGCCGCGCCGACCCGTGAGGACATCACCCTCGACATCAACGAGCAGCTGATCGTTGAGCTCTATTCCAAGTAAGGGGGACGGATGCTGAATCTCAGCGATTTCCAGAGGCCGCGCTTCGCAGAAGTGACCCCCGGGTCTCTGACGGACTCCTACGGCGAGTTCGTGGCCTATCCCTTCGAGCGTGGTTTCGCCACGACCGTCGGGCACAGCGTCCGCCGCGTGCTGCTCAGCAGCATCCAGGGCGCTGCCGTCACCAACGTCCGCATCAAGGGCGTCATGCACGAATTCACCACGCTTCCCGGCGTCTGGGAGGACATCACCCATGTCCTGCTGAACCTCAAGGAAGTGCCCTTCAAGCTGCACAGCAGCGAGCCCCAGACGGTGACCATCTCGGCCAAGGGTGAGGGCACGGTGACTTCGGCCGCCATCCGCTGCAACCAGAACGTGGAAGTCGTGGATCCCAACATCCACATCGCCACCCTGGGCGAGGAAGGCGAACTGGAGATCGAAATGGTGGTCCGTCTGGGCCGCGGTTTCGTCACCGCCGACCGCAACCATGACGAGAGCCTCGGCCTCGGTTTCATCCCCATGGACGCGAACCACAGCCCCATTCTCCGCGTGAACTACATCGTGGAGCCGGCGCGTGTGGGCCAGAGCACCGACTATGAGAAGCTCACGCTTCAGGTGTGGACCAACGGCGCCGTCAACCCCAAGGAAGCCGTCTCCGACGCGGCCCTCATCCTGCGCGACCACTTCCTGGTGTTCGCCCGTCAGGACGAGGACTTCACGGAAATGGAAATGGGCGGAGCCACCCTCGGCAGCGAGGCCGCGAATACCTGGCTGGGCAAATCCGTCGAGGAACTGGAACTCTCCGTGCGGGCCAACAACTGCCTGCGCAACGCGAACATCACCACCATCGGCGAGCTGGTCCAGCGGACCGAGGCTGAGCTGATGAAAACCAAGAACTTCGGCAAGAAGTCGCTCCAGGAGATCAAGGACGAGCTCGCTCGTATCGGCCTCTCCCTCGGCATGCGGCTCGAGCAGGAAGTGTAAGGAGCCCCCATGCGTCACAACGTTTCCGGCAAGCGCCTGGGCCGCACCACCAACCAGCGCAAGGCCCTCATGAAGAACCTCGCGACCGCTCTCATTGAGAGCGAGCGCATCGAAACCACCCTCGTGAAGGCGAAGGAACTCCGCAGCTACGTGGAGCCCTTCATCACCCTCGCGAAGACCGACAGTGTCGCCAACCGCCGTCTGGCGATGGCCCGCCTCGGTAACAAGGATATCGTCCAGAAGCTGTTCACCGACGAGTTCCGCAAGCGTTTCGAAAGCCGCCCCGGTGGCTACACCCGCATCCTGAAGATGGGACATCGCCTCGGCGATGCCGCTGACATGGCCCTCATCGAGTTCGTGGACTACACCCTCCCCGAACCCAAGGCCGAGGACGCGGAGTAGGCTTCCGCTACAACTTGAAAAGCCCCGGGCGACCGGGGCTTTTTGCTGCTCGGCTCAACCCACGGTCCACGAACCGCCATCGTCGGTCTCTATGAACTCGACTTTGCGGAAGCGACGGGATCGGGCCACGGTCACGGTGCAGGGCGCCTGAGCGGCCACCTGACTGGAGACGCTGCCCAAGAGGGAGCGGCGCAAGGAACTGGCCCGGGCGCCCATGACGAGATGATCCACGTGGTTCACGTTCACGTACTGCAGGATGGCGGAGGCTGGATCGGGTGATTCCAGCACGTGGTAGGAGACGCGTCCCTCCTCCAATTCCAGGGGTAGCGCCCAGCCGCGCAGTTCCACGAGTCGCTGGTGGTGGATGTTCCGGCCCTGGTCGTCGAGGGTCTGGTCGAGGGTGATGCGGCCCTGCTTCAGCACGTTCACGCAAGCCACGCGCGCCCCGGGCAGGGTGGTGAGCATGCGCGCCACCATGGTGCGCAGCGTCTCGGCGATGGGTGCGGCCTCCGGCGAAAGGTCGATGGCCACCGCCAGGATGGGCGCATCGCCATCATGCCGAATGGGCGTCTTGGCCTTGGGCACCGCCACCTGGTGGTCGGCGAAACGGCGCCGCAGCACCGTGGTGAAGGGATCTTGTTTTAGCTTTTCAGACCGGGCCGTGAGTTTGATCTGTTCCGGGTGCTGCAGCGCCAGAGCCAGGTGGCCCGCGGTGGGGAAGCGCCAAGCAGGATGCACTTCGAGGCACCGCAGGATCACTTCCTGGAGCCATGGCGGGCACTCGGGCCGGAGGCGTCGCGGCGGGATGGGATCACGCCAGAGCCGCCGTTTCAGGCCAGAGAGCCGCTGGGGATCGCCGAAGGGTCGGATGCCCGTGAGGAAGAAATACATCAGCACGCCCAAAGCGAACTGATCGCTGCGGGGATCGCGCCGATGGCCGAGCACCTGCTCCGGCGCCATGTAGGGCGCAGTCCCGTACGGCAAGCGGAACTCCTCGCCCATGAGATCCGGCAGTTCGTCGTGGTGCGACAGGCCGTAGTCGATGAGCACCATCTCCCCGGTGGGCCGCACCAGCAGGTTGGAGGGTTTCACGTCCAGATGGACCACATGCTGGCGATGGAGGTCATCCAGGGCCGTGGCGATGCTGCGCCCCAACGCGGCGACCGAGGGCCAGGGCAGGGGCAGCTGGCTGAGCGTGGGCAGCAACGAGGGGCTGGGAATGCGCTCCATCACCAGGTAGGGCTGAACTCCGAAGTCGCCCTGACCGATGTAGCGCGGCACATTGGGCCCCGACAGGCGCGGCAGAATCATCTGCTCCATCTCGAAACCGACGATGGCCGCGGGATCCACGCCCTCGGACATCTTGGGCACCTTCATCATGAGCGGGCCTGGAATGTCGGGGTGGCTCACGGCCCACAGCGATGCCATGCCGCCGCGATGGATACCCTCTCCGATGAGGAAGCCGTCCAGGGTTTCGCCCGTGTGGATGCGCAGCCGGGCCATGGTTCAGCGCCCCTTCTGGAGGCGCGCTGCCAGGGATGGCGGGAGACCGGCCTGCAGAATGGCAAGCGCCGTGGCCTCGACGTCATAGGGCACGCGGTAGTGGGTGATTTCGCAGCGCTCTGTGTCGAGAAGGGCGAAGGCAGCTTTGGGATCGCTGTCCCGGGATTGGCCTACGGAGCCGACGACGGTGAGCCAGCGGCGGTGCCGGGGGAGGGGGATAGGAACGCCGGGCACCGGCTGAAAGGACACCAACTGTCCAGTGGCGGTGATGCCGTGCAGGGCCGCCACATGGGTATGCCCGCAAAAGACTGTCTGGGCGCGGCTGGCCTCCAGGGCGCGCTTGGCGGCCGGTGGATCGTTTACGTAGATCCACTCAGGGTAAGTCTGGGGGCTGGCATGCACGTACAAGCGGGTGTCATCCTCGAAGCGCATGGGCAGCGTGGCAAGGAAGTCGCGGGAAGCGGCATCGAGCTGGCCGCGGGTCCAGGCCATGGCTGTTTCGGCGTCAGAGTGCATGGATTCCCGGGTTTCAGCCACAGCGTGATCGTGATTGCCTCCCACAGCCATGGCCCCGCCCTCAACCGCCGCCATGACGTGTTCGACCACTTCCTGGGGATCGGGGCCATAGCCCACATAGTCGCCCAGGAATACGAAGCGATCCGCCTGCAGTCGCTGAGCGTGATCGAGGCAGGCTTCCAGCGCACGGCGGTTCGCGTGGAGATCGGCCAGGAGGGCGATGCGCATGTGGATCCTGCGGTGGGGTGTCCTGACCATCATAGGGGTTTGCAGTCGTGTTGCCTGCCGACTTCAAGGGCAAAGAGGATGTCCTGACCCGCTGAACAACAACGCTTTCACCCGGACAGGCGGGCGCCGGAAAAATGCCATCGAGGGGGGCCTGATCCTTTTCATGACACTGAATCGGTCAAGAGAGGGGCCGGTAAGGTGATGTGAGGATCATCTGTGGAGGCCGTCTTTTTCGCAGGCCGACGTAGAGGGCAAAGGAAATTTTACAGAGGAACTTGCTTGACCTGCCCTGGGGGAGAGCGTTAGCTATGGGGAGTCTCCCCAATTGCTTTCTTGCACCGATCGATGGTCAGGCCATCGCGGTTCTCATAGCGAACCCGCCTGCGGCGCCCGATTTTTTAAGGGTGCCGCAGCGTGTCGATCCTGCACTCAGGCTCGATTCCACCGCCAATGCTCTACCCCCAAGGCTCACCCCAAGCCCTTTCACAGGAGGCATTCACCCATGGCCCTCGCAACTGAGCAGGTCGCTGCCAAGACCCCACTCACCAGTGAAGAACGGATGGTGATCATCGCCTCGTCCGTCGGCACGGTTTTCGAGTGGTACGATTTCTACCTCTACGCGACGCTCGCGCCGTTCTTTGCTGCCCTCTTCTTTCCGAAGGGGAACGAAACCGCGGCCCTGCTCTCGGCGTTCGCCGCCTACGCGGCGGGCTTTTTGGTCCGCCCCTTCGGCGCCTTGGTCTTCGGGCGAGTGGGTGACCTCATCGGCCGAAAGTACACCTTCCTGGTGACCATCATGGTCATGGGCCTGTCCACCTTCGGCGTGGGCCTCCTGCCCACCTTTACGGCCATCGGCTGGTGGGCGCCCATCATCATGGTGACCCTGCGTCTGCTTCAGGGTCTGGCCTTGGGTGGTGAGTACGGCGGCGCGGCAACCTACGTGGCGGAGCACTCCGCCCCCACGCGTCGCGGCTACAACACCAGCTGGATCCAGACCACGGCCACCGTGGGCTTCTTCCTGGCCCTGGCCATCATCGGCGGCTGCCGCTATGGCATGAACAAGGATTCCTTCGCCACGTGGGGTTGGCGCATTCCCTTCTGGGTGTCCATCGCGCTCTTGGGTGTGTCGGTGTGGATCCGTCTGAAGCTCCACGAATCGCCCATCTTCCAGAAGATGAAGTCCGAGGGCAAGGGTTCCAAGGCTCCGCTCACCGACAGCTTCCTCCGCTACCCCAACAACAAGTACGCGCTGCTGTCCCTCCTGGGCGCGACCATGGGCCAGGGCGTGGTCTGGTATACGGGCCAGTTCTACGCGCTGTTCTTCCTGCAGATCACGCTGAAGCTGGACTTCCTCACCACCTACATCCTGATTGGCGCCTCGCTGCTGCTGGGCACGCCGTTCTTCATCTTCTTCGGGTGGCTCTCGGACAAGGTGGGTCGCCTGAAGATCATCCTGCTGGGCTGCCTCATCGCCGCCCTCACCTACTTCCCCATGTTCAAGGCCCTCACCCACTATGTGAACCCGGCGCTGGAGGCCTTCCAGAACAGCACCGTGATTACCGTGGCCGCGGATCCCAAGAACGAGAATTTCGTCCTCTTCGTGCTGCCCAACACCAAGTTCAGCGAAGTGGATCGGGTGAATGACTTCTTCGCCAAGCAGGGCCTCAATGTGAATAAAGTCGGACCAGAAGCGGGCAAGCCCGTGGTGGCCACCATCACCGGGAAGAATGTTGCCACCGGCCAGGTCACCACCACCCGGGTGGAGGGCTGGAGCGCGGCCTCTGAAGCGGCCCTGAAAAAGGCCCTGACAGATCTTGGGTATCCGAAGGAAGCGGACAAGTCGAGGATCAACTACCCGATGACCCTGCTCATCCTCTTCGTCTTCCTCATCTACGTGACCATGGTCTACGGCCCCATCGCCGCCTTCCTGGTGGAGTTGTTCCCCACGAACATCCGCTACACCTCCATGTCGCTGCCCTACCACATCGGCAACGGCTGGTTCGGCGGCATGCTGCCCCTCTTCGCCACGGCCCTCGTGGCCCTCAAGGGCAACATCTACTACGGCCTCTGGTATCCCATCATCGTGGCCCTGGTCACGGTGGTCATCGGCTTCCTCTTCTTGAAGGAAACGAAGGACCGGGACATCAGCACCTACGAGCATTGATCCATTGATCCGACATTCCAGCGGGCATCCGCTGGAATCAAAACGGAGGCCGGGCGCGCGGAACCTTCCCTCGCCCGGCCTTTCCGAAGCTGGGACTCGCCACCCCTGCACCAGAGTGATCGCGTGGCGGGCCCCCGGTGGAAACGAGCACTGGACAAGGGTTTGCATGAGCCGGAGAATGGTCGCCACCCAACCTTCCTTTTCTCATCTCAACCATGCGGAAGCGCCTGACCAGGCGAGGCTCGCCACCTTCGAGGCCTCCGCTTTGTTCCATCCCGCACCACCCCTTGGCACGGAGCCCACTCATGTCCGACGACCTCTTCCCAGTCAAGCCGCAGATCCGGGAGCGGGCTCACATCAAGACCATGGAGGAGTACCAGCGGCTCTACCGGCTGTCCCTGGATAATCCGGAGTGGTTCTGGGGCGAACAGGCCAAGGCGCTGACCTGGTTCCACCCCTGGCAATCGGTCTTCGATGCGGACTACAAGGAGGTGGACTTCGCCTGGTATTCGGGTGGTCGCGTCAACGCCTGTTTCAATTGCGTGGACCGTCACCTGCCAACGCTGGGGGACAAGACCGCGCTCATCTGGGCCCAGGATGAGCCGGGGCAGTACACCCACATCACTTACCGCGATCTCAAGCACAACGTGGCCCGGGTGGCCAACGTGCTGCTGCACCACGGCGTGAAGAAGGGTGATCGCGTCTGCCTCTACCTGACCATGATCCCCGAGTTGGTCTACACCATGCTGGCCTGTGCGCGCATCGGCGCCGTGCATTCCGTGGTGTTCGGCGGATTTTCCGCGGAGGCTCTCCGCGACCGCATCGTCGATGCGCGCTGCAAGGTGGTGGTGACGGCCAACGAAGGCCTCCGCGGCGGGAAGCGTGTGCCGCTGAAACGCACGGTGGACCGCGCCATCGAGGGCATGTCCCTGGTGGAAACGGTGCTGGTGGCCCGCCGCACCGATGGCGACGTGCCCATGCAGCCGGGCCGAGACCTGTGGCTCGACGAGGAAACCACCAAGCAGCGTTCCACCTGCACCAACGAATGGATGGGGGCGGAAGATCCCCTTTTCATCCTCTACACCTCCGGCAGCACCGGGAAGCCCAAGGGGCTGCTTCACACCACGGGCGGCTACCTCACCTACGCCGCCTTCACGCACAAGATGGTCTTCGACTATCACCCGGATGACATCTATTTCTGCGCCGCCGACATCGGGTGGGTGACGGGCCACAGCTACATCGTGTACGGGCCGCTGGCCAACGGCGCCACCTCGGTGATCTTCGAGTCCACGCCGCTCTATCCCGATGCGGGCCGCTACTGGCAGATCATCGACGATCTGGGCGTGACCATCTTCTACACCGCGCCCACCGCCCTGCGTGCCCTGGCCCAGGCTGGGGATGAGTGGATCCACAAGTACAGCCGCAAGTCGCTGCGCGTACTGGGCACCGTGGGCGAACCCATCAATCCCGAGGTGTGGCGCTGGTATCACGACGTGGTGGGAGGCGGCCGTTGCACGGTGGTGGACACCTGGTGGCAGACGGAGACCGGCGGCATCCTCATCACGCCGCTGCCCGGTGTGACGCCCACCAAACCGGGATCGGCCACCCTGCCCTTCTTCGGCGTGAAGCCGGTGATCGTGGATGCCGCCACCGGCGTGCCCCTCGAGGGCAATGGGGTGGAAGGCGCCCTCTGTCTGGGAGCGCCTTGGCCAGGCCAGGCCCGCACGGTCCACGGCGACCACAAGCGGTTCAAGGAGACCTACTTCACCCAGTATCCGGGCTACTACTTCACGGGTGATGGTGCCCGCCGTGACGAGGATGGCTACTACTGGATCACGGGCCGCATCGATGATGTCATCAACGTGTCCGGCCACCGTCTGGGCACGGCGGAAGTGGAAAGCGCGCTCGTGGCCCATGAAGCTGTGGCCGAAGCGGCGGTGGTGGGATACCCGCACGCCATCAAGGGCCAGGGCATCTACTGCTATGTGCTGCTCAACAGCGGCTACGCCGAGAACGGCAACCAGCAGCTCATCGGCGCCCTCAAGGAGCAGGTGCGCCAGGTCATCGGCGCCTTTGCGGCACCGGATGTCATCCACATTGCCTCTGGTCTTCCCAAGACCCGAAGCGGCAAGATCATGCGCCGCATCCTGCGAAAGATCGCTTCGGCTGAGTACGACGGCATGGGCGACATCTCCACGTTGGCCGAGCCGGAAGTGGTGGCGCGTCTCATCGAGGAGCACCAGAAAGCTCAGAACTGACCTGTCCCTTCACTCGCAAAGAAGCCCGGCAGAGCCGGGCTTCTTTGCATGCTGCTTCGCGGGTTAAAGCGGAAGGCCCCGCACGAAGGCGCGGACCAGGGATTCAAAGCGTCCGGCGGCGGCGGCACCGGCTTCGAGCACTTCCTGGTGAGTGAGAGCCTGGGGCAGGATGCCGGCGGCCATGTTGCAGAGGCAGGAAATGCCAGCGACGCGCATGCCCTCGTGACGGGCCACGATGGCTTCGGGCACGGTGCTCATGCCCACGGCATCGGCACCCATGACGCGGAAGGCGCGGATTTCGGCCGGCGTTTCGTAACTGGGCCCGGTCAGCCCCAGGTACACGCCTTCACGTAGGGTCTGGCCGAGGGTCTTGGCGCAGGCCTGCAGGTGGGCCCGATAGGCCGGATCGTAGATGGCCGTCATGTCGGGGAAGCGGGGACCAGGCTCCACGTTGGGGCCGATGAGGGGATTGGTGCCGAACAGGTTGATGTGGTCGCTGAGGGCCATGAGGTCGCCCACGGCGAAGTCGGGATTGAGGGCGCCCGCGGCATTGGTGAGCAGCACGGCCTTCACACCAAGGCGGCCATAGAGCCGCATGGGCGTGACCACGAGGGGCATGGGGTGGCCCTCGTAGAAGTGGAAGCGCCCGGCCTGGAGGACCACCTTCCGGCCTTCAAATTCGCAAAAGACCAGCTTGCCGCCATGGCCAACCACCGTGGGGGCGGGGAACCCCGGCAGGTCGGTGAAGGGCAGGCTCACACCTTCCCTGGCCTCGGGGCCATCGGCCAGGGCGCCCAGACCCGAGCCAAGGACGATGGCCAGTTCCGGAATGAACGGCGCTTTGGCCTTCAGGGTTTGGAGGGACTCAGCAAAGGACATGTCTGGTTTCCAGGGGTTCAGGGGGCGGGCGTCAGGGCCAGGGTCACCGTGGTGTCTGCCTGCTGGGTGCCGGGGCTCTTCATGCGGATGCGGATGGGGTGGAACACAGGGGCCGTCCCCACCACGGGGAGGAGAATGACCTCGGTGGTTCCACCGGTGTTGGTGAAGCTGAAGGTCCGGGACAAGGAGGGGAAGTCGACCTCCACAAGGCCATCGGAAGGCAGGGCCGGAGTGATGGTGGCGGTCAGCTTGCAGCGCTTGTCTGTGGTCAGGCTGAAACCCGCGTAGGCGATTTCGCCCTGGGAAAGGTTCGGGAAGGCGGGCTGGTAGCTGACGACACCTGCGTTCACCACGGGCATGTCCACCTTGACGGCCTTGGCCATGCTCAGGGTCACCGGCGGGAAGGCGGCGATGGGATCCGTGCCCCAGTTGGTGGCGAAGGGCCCGTAGGTGCCCGAGGTGGGTCGGGGCCAGGTGATGCCGAAGGGGGCGGCGAGGGTGGTGATGACGGGGTCCGTCAGGATGGCTGTCAGGTCGACGGGCTCCGTCGACACCTTTGCCTCTTTGAGGCGGGAGAGCTGGCTGAAGATGTTCAGGGGTTCCATCTCACGGGTGCCCGTGGACGGATCGACAACCCCGGCCAGTGCGGCACTGGGCGTCAGGAAGAAGCGAGCCGCAGCCAGGGGATTGATCGTGGCCCAATTAGCGGAGGTGCCAGGCGAGGGCAGGCTGTTGGCCTTGAGGATGATCTCCCAGCCCAGGGCCCGAAGGGCGGGGGCGGAGTAAGGGGTCTTCTGGCTGGCAGTGAGGGCGCTCACGTCCCGGATGTCCTTCAACGGCGCCGCCAGGGCAGTTCCTTGGGTGTCGGCCAGGTAGGGGGATTTGAGCAGGTTGGCCGCCATGGCATCGGCCAGGCCCTCGATGCGGGCCATTTCGGGGCTCAGATCCGTGAGGGCCGCGCTGGGCGGGAAGAGGATGTTGGAGGGGACCGAATAGGTGCGGCCCACCAGACCGCTGTAGAGGGCATTGCGGGCAAGCAGCGGGAGGAGGACGCCTTCATCCCAGGCATCATCATTGGTGGGTCCCGCCTGGATGGATCCGAAGAAGTGGTACTTGCCGGTGCTGGGGTCGTAGGCCTGGGGGAACAGGGTGCGGTTGTATTCGATGAAGGTGCCCTTGGGTTCCGATTGGCCGGGCCAGTAGTGCAGATCCAGCGTGGAACCGGACGTGGCGGCGCCGTAGTTCGTGGTGAACGTGGCGATGGTGTCGCCGATGCCGAGGACGCGGCTGCCTGAACCTTGGCCTGCACTGCGACCAGGAAGGGTGGTCTCCAGGACGGCCTTGGCGATGTTGGGCACCAGGGTGCCCAATTCCAACTCGGGATTGACCACCCACCAGGCATCGTTCAGGCCGACCGAAAAATCCACCTTGGTATCGCCGACCAGCACGGAGGTGGGTGTGTTGGTCCCGGCGGGGGCGGTGCCATCCGCAGCCTTGCGGAGGGCGTAGAGACGACGCTGCACTGCCGCAGTTCCGCTGTTGATGGGTTCGGCCACCACGTTGATGACATCCGCTCCGGAACTGGGGAAGCTGCTGAGAATTTCCACCATGGTAGGACGATTCTTGAGCAGGATTTTGCTGCTGAGCGTGTAGGTACCCGGTGCCGTCGTCGTCGTATCAGTGCTGGTCTCTGCGACCATCATCCACACCTGGGTCGTGCTGCCATCGGGCTGGGTCTGATCCACTTGCTGGTAGGCCCGCACCTTGACCCCCCGTGCGGGTAGGCTGGTGAGGTTGGCAGGCACCGTCGAATCGACCAGTCCCGTGGGCTTGCCGTTGGCATCGAATGCCAGGGGCACGCGGGTGTAGGTGATGGTTCCGGTGATGGTGGCGGTCGTGATGGTGGCGGGATCAGTGCCCTTCTTCCCGTGGCAGGCCAGGGCCAAGGCCAGCATCGCCATGGCCCCCAGGGTCTGGAGGAAAGCTCGGTACAGCGGCATGACCACCTCGAAAAGGCGAAAAGTCCAAGTCTAACACGTGCCCCCACGCTGATCCCGCGCGGGGATCAGGAGGCACGCTCTCTTCCTGTGCGGTGGACAGGGCGGAAGTTCAGCGGATCGGGCCAGTTCCCAGCAACGCGTTCTGGGCTGCCACATCGGCGTTGATCTCTTCCTCGTCGTTGAGGACCGGCAGGGGGTTGCGCTGCACGCCGTCCACCCGGAGTTCAAAGTGGAGGTGGGGGCCGGTGGCGTTGCCCGTGCGGCCCACTTCGGCGATCTTCTGGCCGCGGCGCACGATGTCGCCTTCATGGACCAGGTTCAGCTTGTGGTGGCCATACAGCGTGGCCACACCGTTCCCGTGGTCCACCACCACGTAGTTGCCATAGGCTTTGTGCTTCCCTGCGACGATCACCTGCCCATCCAGGGCTGCGAACACGGCGGTACCCATGGGCGCGTTGAGATCCACGCCTTTGTGGCGGCCCTTGTAGCGCACCCGCTTCTTCCGCTGGTTCTTCACACGGACGGTTTTCGTACGCATGCGGGGGCCCCAGGCCGAGCTGATGGTCCGGGTTTCCACAGGCCAGAGGAGGTCGAGTCGATCAGGATCCGCCGCAGCGAAGGTGGGCAACAGGGCGTTGAGTTCGGCCTCGGTGACAGGGGGCATCACCTGCTGCATGCGGGCCAGAAGCTGGGCTGTGGTGCCGGGTGCCTGGTGGGCATCCACATTGGGGGAGCTGAAGGTGGCGCTGAACGTCACCGGCCCGCGCACCTGGTAAGGGAGGAGTCGCTCCAGGTGGGGCATGGGAGTGGGCACCACTGCAGGGGTGCCGGGCAGGGCCACCAGAGCGGCCCTCGGGGCTGGGGCAGCCTCAGCGGGGCCATGGCTGGCTTCTGCCGCTTGGATTTTGGAGTGACCAATGGTCAAGCGAGTGCCCACGGACAGCTTGGACAGGCTCTTGCCGGGGTTCAGGGCGGCCAACTCGGCCAGGCTCAATCCATTGGCTCGGGCCACCGAGGCAGCGGTCTCGCCCTTGCGGATCACGTGCACCGTTCCAGTGGCCGTTTGCGCGGCGGGCCGACGGGGGGGCTTCTTGGAGGATCGCTTCGGCGCGGCTTGGAGGCCAAGGCTGAGGGACGATAGGAGAAGGGGCAGAACGGCAAGACGCATGGGGAAACTCCCGGCTGGAACGGAAAAGCCTGCTTCGCTAGGCCTCCATGTGGGGGTCGTGACCCCGGTGCTCGATGATGTGGAAATGTCCAACCCCCATGCTAGCGGGTCGGGGAGGGCCTGAAAATGCAAATGTTTTCCAACTGGGCCTCCCGGGATCAGGGCTCCCACGGGCAGTCAGCCCAGGGCATGGCGAGGGTGCCCCGGCGGCCCCCCTCTTTCCGCAAGAGCCTGGCGGGGCCCAAGACCATGCCGTGGCTCACGGCCTTCAGCATGTCGTAGAGCACCAGAAGGCCCACGGTGACCCCGGCCAGGGCCTCCATCTCAATGCCGGTCCGGCCCTCGCAGCTCACCTGGACCTTCAGCCAGGCGCGGCGGGTGAGGGGGTCCCAGTGGTGGCTGACATCCACGGCTTCGATGGCCAGGGGATGGGCCAGGGGAATCAGGTCGGAGGTCCGCTTCACGCCCCCCACGGCCCCGATGCGGGCCACGGACCAGGGATCGCCCTTGGGGCCCCCGCCCTGGGTCAGAGCCTTGGCGGCGGGTTCATCCAGTTCCAGGTACCCGGCTGCGACGGCCAACCGGCGGGTGATGGCCTTGGCAGAGACATCCACCATCTGGGGACGGCCTTCGGGATCGAGATGGGTCAGGCCAGCCATGGGGCCTCCGAGGTGAGCGCTTCCATCAGGCTCTGCCTGGGGAAGCGCTGGCGATCCGGGGGACATCCCGAGCGCGGCGAGCAGACGGTGCCCCCGGATCATAAGTAGGCGAGGAGGATGTCTCGCAGCGCTGCCGTGTCTGGGGCGTAGGCCCGGGGGCCACAGGCGGCCAGGGCCTCCTGGCCATAGAAACCGTGACCCACAGCCAAGCTGGGCACCCCGGCAGCCCGGGCCATGTCCAGGTCGAAGGGGGTGTCACCCACCATGAGGATGTCTTCAGGGGCGAGGCCGGTGAGGGTCTGCACCTTTTCCAGGGATTCGGGATGGGGCTTCCCGTGGGTGACTTCATCGGGGGTGATGATGGGGTCGAAGAGGGGTTCCCAGTTCCATTGGGCCATCTGCCGCAGCAGGGGCAGTCGGCGCTTGGAGGTGACCACAGCCATGCGTTGGCCGCGGGCCTTCAGTTCGCCCAGCAATTCGGGGATGCCCTCAAACGGCTGCATCAGGTGTTCATGCTCGGCGTGGCCGAAGCTGCGGTAGGCCTTCAGCACCGTGTCCATGTCCAGGCCCAGGGGGTCGAAAGTATTGTGGATGCCGGCTTCCACAGGCAGTCCTACGTACTTGAGCCATTCCGCCATGACAGACCGAGGTTGACCCAGGGCATCCAGGGCGTGGGCCATGCCCGCTTCTATGAGGGGACGGCTGTCCACCAAGGTGCCGTCGAAGTCCCAGGCGATGAGTTTCAAGGAAGCCTCCAGCCTTCCATTATGCCGGAGGCCGATGTCGGCCCCTGAGGGAGCCGGTGGGGCGCGGTGGCCCCACCTCACTTCTTATAGATCCCTGCGCCGAAAATCAGGTTGTCCCAGACTTCGATGTAGCTGGTCTTGGGCTCCTTCTGGTTGGTCTTGGGGTTCAGGTACTTGTAGTCGTGCCAGCCCTTGCCCTTGGTCTTGGCCAACTGCACCCGTTCCCGGACGAATTCCACGCCATCCGGGTCCTTCGCCTTGATCTGGTTCACACCGACCTTGCTGGCCCCCTGGCCGTGGGCGACGACCTTTCCATCCATGTCGTAGATGAAGACATAGAGCTCTCCGCCGTATCGATGGAAGCGCCCGCCGACGTGGGTGACTTCTCTGATGGCCGCTTCCTTGCCGTTGGTCTTGGCAAAGGCGATGGCTTCTTTCACCAGGGTTTCGACTTCAGCGGGAGTGACCTCCTGGGCTGCCAGGGAAAGGCAAATAACTGGAAGGAGGAATGGGCTGCAGATATTCATTCGCATGAAGGCCCCTTGGTAATAACCGTCCATTCCTTATCGGCCGGGGCCCCGTCAAGTTGAAAGCTGCTCCCCCAGTCAATTTTCCTGGTCGGGCAGCGCCTCGGCCTCCGTGCCGAACACCCCCTCCCACTTCGCGATGACCACGCTGGCCAGGCCGTTGCCGATGACATTCACGGTGGTGCGGGCCATGTCCATGATCTCGTCCACCGCCAGGAGCATGGCGATGCCTGCCTCGCCCGGCAGGCCGAAGCTGCCGCAGGTGGCGGCGATGATGACCAGGGTGGCCCGTGGCACACCTGCCACGCCCTTGCTGGTGAGCATGAAGGTGAAAACCATGAGCAGCTGCTGACCCAGGCTCATGTGGATGCCCGCCGCCTGCGCGATGGTGAGGCTGGCGAGCACCAGATACAGGGTGGAGCCATCGAGGTTGAAGCTATAGCCCGTGGGGATGACGAAACTGGCCACGCGGCGGGGCACGCCGAAGCGCACGACCTCCTCCAACAGTTTGGGAAGGGCCGCCTCGCTGCTGGCGGTGCTGAAGGCAGTCAGCGCTGGATCCTTGATGGCCTTCACGAAGCCCAGGATGCGGATGCCCGACAGCCAGGCGATGGGCACGAAGACCAGGATGAACAGCAGGCTGAGGGCGAGATACAGGCTGCCGACCAGCAGGCTGTATTGCTTGAGCAAGTGGAAGACCGCGGGCCAACCCTTGAGCAGCGCGCCGTTCACCGTGTGACCGGCCGCCATGTGGCTCACGTTGTAGGCCATGGCTCCGAAGACGCCCAGGGGCGTGAGCTTCATGACGAAGTCCGTGTACTTGAACATGGTCTGCGCCACACCGTCGAAGAAGGCCAGCACGGGTTTGCCGCGCTCACCCACCTTGGTGAGCGCGATGCCGAAGAGGGCGGCGAAGATCACCACGGGCAGGATGTCGCCCTCGGCCGCGTGCTGGATGAGGTTCGAGGGGAACATGTGGAGGGCGATCTCCCAGCCGGTCTTGGCCTTCACCGCGGCCACGGCCGTGTGGGCGCCCAGATCCATGGGCAGGTGGGCACCGGGTTTCAGCCAGTTGCCTACGGCCAGCCCGATGAAGAGGGCCAGGGTGGTGACGATCTCGAAGTAGAGCAGGGCCTTGGCGCCCATGCGGCCCACGGCCCGGATGTCGCCGGTCTGGGCGATGCCTACGATGATGGTGGACAGCAGCAGGGGGACGATGAGCCCCTTGATGAGGCTGATGAAGGCCTTGGAGAGGAAGCGGAAGCCGTCGTAGGCCCAGGGGTACTGGTCCTGGGGCAGGAAGCCGCCCAGCACGACGCCCATGAGCAAGCCGAGGAAGATCCAGGTGGTGCTGGAGCGGTACCAGGGGCGCGTCTCGGTCACGGAAACCTCTTGGGCAGAGCGTTACGGAATGGGGCAAGTTTGGCATGGGACGTCTATGGCCGACCCGGGGTAGCATTAAGCTCTTTTTTGGAGTCAATGGATGGCCCTGGCCAAGCGCTGGAATCTCCTGAACACCTCCTTTCTTACGGGAACCCTTGGGTTGGCCCTGGTGTTGGTCCCCTGGCGCCTGGCCACTTCGGGCCTCCGGTGGAGTGAGGTCCTGGTCTGTCTGGCCATGGTGTTCGGCATCGGCACCGCCATCAGCGGCGGCTACCACCGGCTTTTCAGTCACCGGGCCTACAAGGCGTCGTGGTTGGTGCGTTTCCTGTTCCTCTGTTTCGGCGCCGCGGCCTTCGAGAATTCAGCGCTCAAATGGTCCAGCGACCACCGTGTGCACCATCGCCATGTGGACACAGATCTGGACCCCTATGCCATCAAGCGAGGCTTCTGGCACGCCCACTGGACCTGGGTGATGGAGGACAAGGCCCTGCCCATCGCGGGCGTGGCGGACCTGGAGAAGGATCCCCTGATCCAGTGGCAGCATCGGCACCACTTCCTCATCGGGGCCGTGGTGGCCACCATCCCCCTCTGGATTGGCCTGGCCACGGGCAACCTCATCGGCCACTTTGTTTTCGGCGTGGCCCTGCGCATCGTGCTGACGCACCACACCACCTTTTTCATCAACAGCGCCGCCCATATGTTCGGCAGCCGCCCTTATACGGATGCCAACACGGCGCGCGACAACTGGCTGCTGGCGCCCCTGACCTATGGAGAGGGCTACCATAACTTCCACCATCAGTGGCAGTGGGACTACCGCAATGGCGCCCTTTGGTACCAGTGGGACAGCACCAAGTGGCTGCTGAACCTGCTCAATTGGATGGGCCTGGTGGGCGGCTTCCGGCGCGTGTCCGATGCGGCCATGACCCGGGCCCGGCTCCACATGGAGGAGAAGCGCCTCCGGGAGCGCCTGTCGCTGGCCAGCCCCGGCTCGGCCACGCCCATGAAGGCCCGGCTGGAGGCAGCGCGGGTGAAGCTCGATGCCGCCCTGGCGGCCCTCCACGATCGGCATGAAGCCTGGGGTCAGAAAAAGGCGGAGTGGCGGGCCAAGGGCCACGCCAAAGCCGAAGCCTGGCGGGAGGCCAAATCCGAATGGCGGGCTTCCATGGCCATCCACCGGCGAGAGTTGAGCGCTGCCTGGGCCGAATGGCGGGCGGCCCGGATGGAAGTTAGGAGTGCCCTCGTCTACTCCTGATCTCATCTGGTGAGAGACGAATGCACGATGAGAAGCGGTCTGCCCTCGTCGCCGCAGGACCAGGCACCGCCGCCGTTCTCATGGGATACTGACTTGGTTCGACCCGTGGAGGATTCATGGCCCAGTTCGACCTCATTGTCATCGGCTCCGGCCCCGGCGGCTATGTGGCTGCCATTCGTGCGGCCCAGCTGGGACTGAACACGGCCCTCGTCGAGCGGGATGCCGTCCTCGGCGGCACCTGCTTGCATCGGGGTTGCATCCCGGCCAAGACCTGGCTGGAGACGGCCCACCGGCTCGAGCAGATGCAGGACGCTGATACCTACGGCATCGACGGCGTGGACGGCAAGGCCCTCAAGCCCAACCTGACGGCCATCGTGAAGCGCAAGGGGCGCATTGTTTTGAAGAACGCCAAGGGCATCGAGTTCCTCATGAAGAAGAACAAGGTGACCGTGCTGAAGGGCTTCGGCAAGCTGCTGGGTGGCGGCAAGGTGGATGTGAACGGCGAGGTGCACGAGGCCAAGCGCATCATCCTCGCCACGGGCTCGTCGCCCAAGCCCATCCCCGGTCTGGAGACTGACGGCAAGCAGGTGCTGAACAGCGACCACATCCTGGACATCACGGAACTGCCGACCCACCTGGTGATCCTGGGCGCCGGCGCCATCGGCGTGGAGTTCGCTTCCGTGTTCAGCCGCCTGGGCTCCAAAGTGACCCTGGTGGAATTCATGGACACCATCCTGCCGCTGGAGGATGAGGACATCGGCCTGGAGCTGGCGAAGATCTTCAAGAAGTCCTACAAGATCGACGTGCGCACCAAAACCAAGATCACCCGCATCGAGAAGCGGGCCGACGGTGTGGTGTGCCACCTGGAGGGTGAGACCCCCGGCGAGGTCGTGGGCAGTCACCTGCTGGTGGCCGTGGGCCGCGCACCCCAGGTGGAGGGCATCGGCCTGGAGAAGACCAAGGCTCAGGTGGATCGTGGCTGCGTGGTCATCGACAAGTTCATGCAGACCGGTGAGCCCGGCCTCTACGCCATCGGCGACATTGTGCGCACCCCCTGGCTGGCCCACGTGGCCAGCGACGAAGGCATCGTGGCCGCCGAGCACGCCGCTCAGAGCCTGGGCAAGGACGTGCATCCCCACCCCATCCGTTACGACCGCTTCCCCGCTTGCACCTACTGCGATCCCGAAGTGGGCTCCATTGGTCTCAGCGAAAAGGCGGCCAAGGCCAAGGGCCATGATGTGCAGGTGGGCAGCTTCCCCTTCTCGCCCATGGCCAAGGCCAACATCGTGGGTGAGCCCCACGGCTTCATCAAGATCGTGGCCGACAAACAGTACGGCGAGATCCTGGGCATCCACATCCTGGGCCCCAAGGCCACGGAGCTGGTGGCCTCCAGCGTGGCACTCATGGGTGGCGAGTTCACGGTGGATGAACTCATCCACACCATGTATCCGCACCCCACCCTGAACGAAGTGTTCCCCGAGGCCGCCCGCGCCGTCTACGGCCGCGCCCTCAACATGTAGCATGCGCCGAAGCCCGCTCCTCCTGCTGCTGCCGGGCCTGCTTCAGGCGCAGGCTCCGGCGGTGCTGGGGCGGCTGTACTACACCACGTCCACAGGCCGCGCCCTCACCTTCCGGGTGGTGGAGGCGGGGCCGGGGCGCATGTCCCTGGCGCCGGAAACCGGCGATGCTGGCCGCGTGCGCGCCGAGGTGCTGGCCCGCGTAGGCGAGCGGAATCGTCTGGCCCCGGGCGCCATCACCATGGCTGATCCCCTGCCTCCGGCCTGGAATGGTGGCGCGCCGGGATCCAACCTCATCCAGACTGCCGACCACACCATCTTCTGGCGCTATGCGCCGGAGCAGGTGCTTCCTGCGCGCTTCATGGCCGCAGGGCTGACCTGGGAGTTGCTCACGGCGGACCTGCCTCCGGGGCGACGCTTTTAGTTCTCACCCTTCAGGAGCCGTTCCCGCAGGTCCGCCGACAGCTTCCGGCCATGGACCTTGTCCTTCTCGAGCATGGCCC
This sequence comes from Geothrix sp. PMB-07, assembly GCF_030758935.1. Classification (NCBI taxonomy): domain Bacteria; kingdom Pseudomonadati; phylum Acidobacteriota; class Holophagae; order Holophagales; family Holophagaceae; genus Geothrix; species Geothrix sp. PMB-07. The sequence continues at coordinate 3,944,656 of NZ_CP132333.1, read as the reverse complement.
TGAACTTCGCGTTCTTCAGCATCTCGGCGCCGCTGGTTTTGCGGTCGCGGGCCTCCTGCGCGGTGGCCTCCAGCAGCTCCATGAAGCCCATGCGGTAGTAGATGGCCATTTTCAGGGCGTAGGCATCGGGGTCCACAGGCTGGTTATCCGGCGTGGCGTCGATGACCTCCTGTACGAGCTTGAGGGCGTGCTCGGGCTTGGCGTCCATCTGACGGGCGGCCTCCTCCAGCACCACCTCGTTGATGTGCGTGTTGACGGCCGGAGGGGCGGGGGTGGAGACCTTGCGAAGACTCGCCAGGCCAATCCCGGTCGCCAAGGCGAGCACGCCCAGACCCACGGCCCAAACGGCCCATTCAGGACGAGCCTTCCTGGGAGTGGATGCCATGGGATGGCCGCTGCCGCTCGATCCGGGAAGGGCCACGGTGGCGTCATCCAGGGGCGCGATCCAGGTGGGATTCTTGGCGGCGCGCAGAGCCCGAGCCGCATCCGTGGCCGTCGGGAAACGGGAGCTGGGATCCTTCGCCAGCAGGCGGTTCGCCAGGGCCTTGACCGAGGGGCTCACGCCCTCGAAGGTCGTGTCCTCCAGCGGATGGGGCTCGTCATGGATGATGGTGTAGACCATGGCTCCGCTGCTCGGCGCCGCGAAGGGCCTTTCGCCGCTGAGGCCCTCATGCAGGATGACGCCCACGGAAAAGAGATCCGAAGCGGGCTGGCTCTTGCCCGTGCGCAGGTATTCCGGGGCCATGTAGGCCAGGGTGCCCACCACGTGGCCGGTCTGGGTCAGCTCGCCATCGTTTAGTTTCGCCACGCCGAAATCCATGACCTTGGCGTGCAGCTCGCCGTCCTCCTTTTGCACCATGACGTTGGTGGGCTTGATGTCGCGGTGGATGATGCCGTGTTTGTGGGCTTGGGCGAGGCCTTCGCATACCTGGGCGAGGATCTCCAGCAGCTCCGAAGGCCGGAGTTCGCCGCGTTGCAGCAGGGTGGCCAGATCCTCGCCCGGGACGTATTCCATCACCAGGTAGAGCAGGTCGCCATCGGTGCCGAATTCAAAAACCGTGACCACGTTGGGATGCTGCAGCAGGCCCGCGGCCTTGGCCTCACGGGCGAAGCGATCACGCAGGTCCCCGCCCATGTCTTCGCCGATGAGGGCCGGGCGGATGGTCTTGATGGCCACCTCGCGGCCGATGCCCGGATCGCGTCCGAGGTAGACCTCGCCCATGGCCCCCTGGCCGAGCAGCCGGACGATCTCGAACTTGCCGATGTGGGTGCGCATGCCCAGCCATCTTCTCAGAAGCGGTGCTCAACACCGCGCGCAGAAATGAGGCGGCCCTGGCAGGCGGGACAGTCCCGCCATAGCCAGCTCCCAGGCCTGTACCGGGCCCCGGAAGGCGGCGATTTCGGGCGTCAGGCAGCGCAGGGCGTGCAGGCCCGAGGGATCCGCGGGCAGGGGCAGGATGGGTACGGGCTGGGCTGAGTTTGAGTAAACGGCCGCGCGCAGGGCGGCACGGAGGACATCCGTCATGGGTGTGGCGAAGGGCAGCTCCAGCGGCGGCACGCGCAGCTCCGCGCCTTCAGGCAGGGGTACGCCAGGCCAGAGCTCGGTTTCGAAGCCGCCGTGTTCCGCATGGTCGGCCGTTTCGCGCCACTCCGGCCGACGGAAGACCATCTTGCGGCGATCCTTCTCCCAGTGCGAGAGGAAGGCCTTCAGCTCGCCCTTCTCCAGGGGGCCCATGGGCGCCTTGGCCAGGGGCACGGGTGTGGCGCGGAGGATGCGGCCGGGCAGGCGCCGGGCCAGCATGGGCTTGTTCGTGAGCCAGGGCAGCCCGGCATCGAGGGCCGCCACCAGGGCACCGATGCGGCGGCGGTGATGCTCCAGGGCCCGGGGCAGATCGCAATCAGGCAGCGGCAGCAGGGCCAGCAGGTTGATTTCCACGCCAGCGGCCTGGGCGCGCTCGGCACCCTCCAGAGCTGCCAACAGGTCTGCCGCTTTCCGGCCCAGCACCGCCACCTGGGGCAGGGCATGGCCCTTGAGGCGTTCCACCAGCAGCAGGGTGCCTGCGCCTTCTCCGCCGCTGAGCAGCACCCCGCCGAGCTCTGCGGCCAGCTGGAGGGCGACCGGCTGCATCATCCCAGACGCTCCACCAGGACTTCGCGGCGGGCGTCGAGGTACCGGGCCATGGTGGGCAGCAGGGCCAGGTGGGCAGCCAGAACGAGCAGGAAGGCCAGGGCCATGACCGGCACCAGCCAGACCGGCGCCACCCAGGCGACCAGGGCGTAGAGGCCACCAAAGAGGCCCGTCCACAGGCTGGCTGTCGCCAGGCTCAGCATGCCCACGGCAAAGGGCATGTTGCTGTTCTTCAGGCTGTCCAGGGCCATGGGTCTGGGTGCCCACAGGGAGGTCCACTGCCCGACCGCACTCTGAGCGAGGAACACGCAGCCCAGCATCAGCAGACCGGCGAAAAGGGGGCCGAGCGCCGCGTGCTCGAAGACTGCCAGGAGGATCATCAGCAGCAGCGCCTGCAGGCCCTGGTGCGCGGCCATCCCCAGCAGCTTGCCCTTGAGCAGATCCTGCGCTGGGATGGGCAGCAGCAGCATGGCCTTGATGCCGTGCCGGTCCAGACCGAACTGGTTCAGCATGACGTTGTTTCCCACCAGGGACAGGTAGGCGAAGGCGGCGGGCACCGCCCACAGCGACTGGCCGCGCAGCTGGGCGAAGGGGCCCTTGAGCAGCACCAGCGTCATGATGGGCATGAGGAACGCGAAGCGGCCCAGCTGGCTGGCCATGAGGGTGCGGAAGTGGAGGCGGCCCACGCCCTCGGCGGGCCCGCTGAAGGACCAGAGTTTGTCCGGTCCGCGGGAGGCCGCCTTGGAGGCGCCTTCATCACGAGATTCCCGGGCCACCAGGCGGGCTCCCAGCACCATGAGCAGGGCCAACAGGGCCAAGGGGTAGGCGTGCCGAAGCAGACCCAGGCCCCAGCGGCCCGCCCTGGCATCGGCCAGGCTCTGGGCCGCGGCGTGGGTGGGCAGGACAGACACCAACCGCGTGCCGCGCTCCACCAGCGAATCGAGCTGGGCCCGCTGGGCGGCATGATCGGTGGGCGCGATCTGAACGGCGGGTGTTTCCTTCTTTCTCGATTTCTGGGGAAGCTGGGCCGTGGCGAGGGTGGTGGCCACCCAGGCGACGGCGCCCAGCAGCACCAGGGCCATGCGGAGCCGCTTCACCAGGGCCGCCGCCAGCCCGCCCACGAGCAGCTGGAGAGCCAGCAGGGCACCCAGGGTTTCCAGGAACAGGAGTGGCAGCCCGGGAATGGAGGCGGGTGAACCCAGGCCCAAACCCACGAGGAAGGCCAGCAGGCCCAGGCCGAGGATGAGAGGCAGGGGGTCCCCGAGGCCAGCCACCAGTTCCGCCAGGTACAGCGTGCGCAGCTTCAGAGGGAAACCCCGGTAGGTCTCCCAGTTCAGCTGGCGGGCGCCGCCGATGATGCCACCGAAGAGGCCACCCCCAATGCTGATGAGGGCCAGGGCCAGGCCGAGAAAGACCGGTGCCAACGGCTTGTGGAAGTTGCTGCCGAGCACCCAACCCAGACCACCCAGGCCCAGGAATAGGGGGCCGATGGCGAAGAGCCCCACCAGGCAAGTCAGGATGACCAACACCAGGGTGCCCTGACGCCCCATCTCCCGGGCGGAGCGGTTCCACGAGGTTTGGGCATGGGCCGTCAGCAGGGCCCGAAACACGGCCAGGCCGGTGCTCACAGCCACGACAGCGCCCCCTTCTGGGCGCCGCCCACCAGATCCACGAAGAGCTGTTCGAGGCTTTCGCCGCCGCGCCGCAGCTCTTCCAGTGGACCGAAGCCCTTGATGCGGCCTTCGTCCAGGATCGCGATGAGGGGGCAGAGGCGCTCCACCACTTCGAGGATGTGGCTGGTGAGCACCAGGGTGACGCCGCTCTGCTGCAGGCTGTGCAGGATGTCCTTGATGGTGCGGCTGGTGACCGGATCGATGCCCTCGAAGGGCTCGTCGAGGAACACCATGCGGGGGGCGTGGATGAGCGCCGCGCAGAGGGCCACCTTCTTCTTCATGCCGAAGCTGTAGTCGGCGATGAGCGTCTTGGGTGGTGTGGAGAGGTCGAGTTTGTCGAAGAGTTCCTCGCGGCGCTGGTCGATGAGCGCATCCGGCATGCCGTACATGCGGCCCACGAAGCGGAGGTACTGGGGGCCCGAAAGCATGTCGAGCAGGGCCATGTCCTCGGGCATGGCGCCGATCTGCCGCTTCACCGCCAGAGGCTCCTTGGCCAGGTCGAGGCCCAGCACGTGAATGGAGCCGGATGTGGGCGTCAGAAGGCCCGTCACCATCTTCAGCGTGGTGGATTTCCCCGCGCCGTTGCGGCCCAGCAGGCCCAGGAAGGCGCCGGCTTCCAGGCTGAGGTTGAGGCCGTCCACGGCAGTCTTCTCGCCGAAGCGCTTGGTGAGGGAATCGAGCTGGAGGGCGGGCATGCAACGAGGGTAGCAGTGGCCCTCAGGCGCGGCGCCTTCCGGTAGACTTCGACACCATGAACCCTGCTGCCAACCCCTCCACCGCCGCCCTGATCTGCCTGCTGACCCTGGTCGCCTGCTCCAAGCCGGAGGCCACGCCACCCTTGGCCAAGCAGATTTCAGGTGCGGCCACGGCGCCCTTTAATGACCTCAACCTCGTGCATGACAAGATTCCGCCTGTGCTTCTCGAGGCACAAAAGGCGCCGTACGGGGCCCCCAAGGATGCCACCTGCGCAGGATTGAAGGCGGAAATCGACCAACTGGACGCGGCCCTGGGCCCCGACCTGGATGCACCGGGCCACCCCGAGCGCCGCAACCTC